>NZ_CP066018.1:934600-1246134 GCF_016127575.1 Cupriavidus necator | reverse complement strand
CCAGCAGCAGGTCCGCCGCCAGCCGGCCGGTGCCGGCGCCGAATTCCAGCATGCGCGGCAATCCCTGTGCCATCAGCGGCGCGAACTGGCGCGCCAGCGTGCGCGCGAAGAAGGGGCTCAGTTCCGGGGCGGTGATGAAGTCGCTGCCGTCGCGGGCATCGCGCCCGAACTTGGCCGAACCGCCGCTGTAATAGCCCAGGCCGGGCGCGTACAGTGCCAGCGCCATATAGCGGTCAAAGCCGATCCAGCCGCCGGCCGCATCGATGGATTCGCCAATGCGGGCCGTAAGGGTATCGGACGCGGCCTGCGCGTCGGCGGGGGGAAGGGGTAAACTAGCGGCTTTCTGCATCCTGCGATTGTAGCAATGCCCGCATCCAAGACTCCTGCCAGCCAGACCGCTGACCAGACCCATAGCCAGACTGGTAGCCAGCGCGCCACCGCCCGCGGCGTGGCGCTGGTGACCGGCGGCGCGCGCCGCCTGGGCCGCGCCATCGCGCTTGAACTGGCGGCGCAGGGCTGGGACGTGGCCGTGCACTGCCATCGCTCGGTGGACGAGGCCGAGGCCCTGGCCACGCAGATCCGCGCGCTGGGCCGCCGTGCCGCGGTGCTGCGCGCCGACCTGGCCGACGAGGCCGCCACCGGCCGCCTGGTGGCCGACTGCACCGCCGTGCTGGGCGTGCCCGCTTGCCTGGTCAACAACGCTTCGCTGTTCCAGTACGACGTGGCGACCAGCTTCTCATATGCGTCGCTGGATACGCATATGCGCACCAACGTCGCCGCGCCGCTGCTGCTGGCGCGGGAACTGCACAAGGCGCTGGGCGCCGCCGCCGGCAAGGACAAGGCCGCCGAACCGCGCGGGGTGGTGATCAACCTGCTGGACCAGAAGCTGGATAACCTGAATCCGGACTTCCTGTCCTACACGCTGTCCAAGGCCGCGCTGCAGACCGCCACGGTGCAGCTGGCCCAGGCGCTGGCGCCGCGCCTGCGCGTGGTGGGCGTGGCCCCGGGTATCACGCTGGTGTCGGGCGAGCAGTCCGAGCAGAGCTTCCGCCGCGCGCACCGGGTGACGCCGCTGGGCCAGTCATCCACGCCCGAGGACATCGCCCAGGCGGTGGCCTACCTGGCGCAGGCGCGCGCCGTGACCGGCACCACGCTGTATGTGGACGGCGGCCAGCACCTGATGCCGCTGGCGCGCGACGTGATGTTCCTGACCGAGTAAGCTGGAAGCCAGCAACCGAATACCGTAGTGCCTGATGTGCCGCGCCCGCCGGGCGCGGCTTCCTTTTCCCCCTCAGCAGCCCGCTCATGACCATGCTCGCCGCCCTTTCCCACCCCAGCCTGCAAGACTGCCGACGCATGTTCCTGCGCAACTACGAAGTGCAGATCAATATCGGCGTGCACGAATTCGAGAAGAAGGGCGAACAGCGGGTGCTAATCAATATCGACCTGTTCGTGCCGCTGGCGCAGAGCACCCCGCAGGCCGACAAGCTCGACGAAGTGGTCGACTACGACTTCATGCGCAACACCGTGGCCGAGCGCATGGCGCAGGGCCACGTGCACCTGCAGGAAACCTTGTGCGACGACGTCGCGCGCGCCATGCTGAAGCATCCCAAGGTGCGCGCGGTGCGTGTCTCGACCGAGAAGCCCGACGTGTACCCGGACTGCGATTCGGTCGGCGTCGAGGTCTTCCATATCAAGCAGGCCTGAGTCGCGGTTCCACTGGCGCCAGCACCGTGCGGGCGCCTAAAGTAAAATGTTGCCCCTTCGCGCCGCGCCGGCCATTCCATCCGGCGGGCGCCACGCAACAGGATGCTCCATGAGCCACTCTAACAACTTCTACCGCCTCGAGACGAGGCTGCAATCGCAAACCGGCAAGGCCATCGGCGACTTCGGCATGATCGAGGACGGCGACACCGTGCTGGTCTGCATGAGTGGCGGCAAGGACTCGTACACCATGCTGTCGGTCCTGATGGCGCTGCAGAAGCGCGCGCCGATCAAGTTCAAGCTGATCGCGATGAACCTGGACCAGAAGCAGCCCGGCTTCCCGGAACACATCCTGCCGGAGTACCTGAAGTCGGTCGGCGTGGAATATGTGATCGTCGAGGCGGATACCTACTCGATCGTCAAGGAGAAGGTGCCCGAGGGCAAGACCACCTGCTCGCTGTGCTCGCGCCTGCGCCGCGGCGTGATCTACCGCACCGCCAAGGAGCTGGGCGCCAACAAGATCGCGCTGGGCCACCACCGCGACGACATCGTCCAGACCTTCTTCCTGAACATGTTCTTCGGCGGCAAGATGAAGGCGATGCCGCCCAAGCTGTCGACCGACGACGGCCAGCACATCGTGATCCGCCCGCTGGCGTATTGCTCGGAGAAGGACATCGCGTCGTACGCGCGCGCCATGGAATTCCCGATCATCCCGTGCAACCTGTGCGGCTCGCAGGAAAACCTGCAGCGCAAGAAGGTCAGCGAGATGCTGCAGGACTGGGAGCGCCAGAACCCGGGCCGTATCGACAATATCTTCTCGGCGCTGCGCAACGTGGTGCCGTCGCACCTGGCCGATACCGACCTGTTCCCGTTCACCGGGCTGGCCACCGGCCTGGCCAAGGTGGATGAGGCGTCACTGTTCGGCGAAACCACCTTCCAGCAGCAGCCGCTGATGTTTGCCGGCAACGTGGAAGAGAACCGGATGGAGTTCGTGCGCTTCGAGCGCCCGCCCGCGGCTGCTGCGGCACCGGCGGCGGAGCAGGCCGGCACGCAGTAGCGCCAGCGCCCGCCGCATGGAAAAACGCCCGCTTGCGCGGGCGTGCTTCGTTTTGGGCAGGGCTTCAGTTTGTCGCCGCCGACTGCACCGGGGCGTTTGCCTTCTCGCGTATCAGCGCATGCGTGTCGTCGATCCATTTCTGGAACCGGTCTTGCGCATGCGCTTTCTGCTGCGGCGTGGTCATGTTGGCGATGGCCACGGTCAGCGCGATGCCCGCATTGATGCTGGCCTCGTGGCTGGCGGCATGCTTGGCTGGCGGGTTCTGCCAGTATTCGCGGAAGCGGCGCAGCACGTCTATCACCTGCGCCTTGGGCGGCTGCGTGGCCTGCACGTAGCGCACCATCCTGAGCCATTCCTGCTGCCGGGCGACGCGCTCGGCGTAGCGCGCCTCGGCATTCTGCACCACCGGGCCCATCCTGGCGCGGATGGCCTTTTCCTGATCGCTGGAGAAGTTGCCGTAGACCAGCCTCGCGTAGTCCATCACCTTGTCATAGCGAGCTTCCTCGCGCTCGGCAGGGTCTGGATTCAGGAATTTCTTGCGGTACTTGGCATTGCCCTCGGCAAATTTCTTTTCCATGCGGCCGATCTGCTCAGGCGTCAGCGTCAGCAACAGGTCGGCGAGGTCGGGCATCGCCTGTTCGAACGACTTGCGCGCCAGTTGCTGCGAGGCATCCTGGAAGTGCTCGACCGTGGCCGGGGTCACCGGTTGGCGCACGTCGGCCTTGGCCTGCTGCAGCAAGGTGGCGATTTCCGGCAACTGCGCCTTGCGATGCCAGGCAAAAAAGCGTGCAATGGCCTCGCGCGTGAGCGGTTCCTGGGCCGTGCTGACATCGACGTAGTTGTCGATCCACCAGTAGGCCAGGTGGTCACCCTGCTGGTATCCCAGCTTCATGGCGCTGCAGGCGCACAAGGCCGCCGCGCCCAGAATCGCGAAAATCCGCCGGGCCCAGCAATTGTGAAATTCGGAAACGACGGTCTGATGCGCAGAAACCGCCATGTTAAAATCGGCGCGCATCGCAACCGGGCCACCCAGATGACTGCCAGCCAAGTCCTGGCAAGGGTTTGCGGGATTATGCGCAGGCCTGGCTGCAGGTTTTCGCCAAGCCTGGCGGCGCAGTCCGCCAAACACCCGGCTGGCGTTTTCAAGAATATTTTCGGACACACTCACCTAGGGGTCTCCTTGTGAATATCGTCATTCTCGCCGCGGGCATGGGCAAGCGGATGTATTCCGATTTGCCCAAGGTACTGCACCCGGTAGCCGGGCGGCCCATGCTCGCGCATGTCCTGGACACGGCACGTGCGCTGTCGCCGTCGCGGCTGGTGGTCGTGGTCGGCCACGGTGCCGCGCGCGTGCGCGAGGCCGTTGCCGCCGACGATGTCGCCTTCGCCGAACAGCCCCAGCAGCTGGGCACGGGCCATGCGGTGATGCAGGCACTTCCCTTGTTGGACGACAGCCAGCCCACGTTGGTTCTGTATGGTGACGTTCCGCTCACCAGCGCTGCCACGCTCCAGGCACTTGTGGCCGAAGCCGGCACCCAGCGCTTGGGCGTGCTGACCGTGGAAATGCCCGACCCGACCGGCTACGGCCGCATCGTGCGCGATGCCGCGGGCAGCATCGTCCGCATCGTCGAGCAGAAGGACGCCAGCGAGGCCGAGAAGGCAATCCGCGAGATCAACACCGGCATTATCGTGTGCCCCACCGGCCACCTGCGCAAGTGGCTGTCGACGCTGCGCAACGACAATGCCCAGGGCGAGTACTACCTGACCGACACGGTCGAGCGCGCCGTGGCCGATGGCGTGGAGACTGTCTCGGCCCAGCCGGCGGCGATCTGGGAGACGCTCGGCGTCAACAGCAAGCTGCAGCTGGCCGAGGTCGAGCGCATCCACCAGGGCAACCAGGCCCGGCGGCTGCTGGAAGCCGGCGTAACGCTGCTGGATCCGGCCCGCATCGACGTGCGCGGCGAACTGAGCTGCGGGCGCGACGTCACCATCGACGTCGGCTGCGTATTCGAAGGGCGCGTGCACCTGGAAGACGGTGTGCGCATCGGCGCCCATTGCGTGATCCGCAACAGCACCGTCGGCGCCGGCGCCCAGGTGCACCCGTTCTGCCATATCGACGAGGCCAGGGTTGGCCCCGCCGGGCGCATCGGGCCGTACGCGCGGCTGCGCCCCGGCACCGAGCTGGGCGAGGACGTGCATATCGGCAACTTTGTCGAGGTCAAGAATGCCCAGGTGGCCGCGCACAGCAAGGCCAACCACCTGGCTTATGTGGGCGATGCCACGGTGGGGTCGCGCGTCAATATTGGCGCGGGTACCATCACCTGCAACTATGACGGCGTGAACAAGCACCGCACCGTGATCGAGGACGATGTCTTTATCGGCTCCGACACCCAGCTGGTGGCCCCGGTGACGGTGCGCCGCGGCGCCACGCTGGGCGCCGGCACCACGCTGACCAAGGAGGCGCCCGCCGACAAGCTGACGCTGTCGCGGGCCAAGCAGCTGACCATCGACGCCTGGCAGCGGCCGGTCAAGCAGCCGAAGAAGTAAGCGTCAGAGGGCCGCCCGCGGGCGGCCAGGGCACGCGCCGCCTCGGCGAGGCGGCGCCACAGGATTCATACCGGCGCCTGAGGTCTACGGGCAGGCGCCAGCAAACGGGGGTTCAGCATGTGTGGCATCGTCGGCGCGGTTTCCACGCGCAATATCGTTCCGGTCCTGATCGAAGGGCTGCGCCGCCTGGAGTATCGCGGCTATGACTCGTGCGGCGTCGCCGTCGTGCGCGACGATGCGGTCGAGCGTGCGCGCACCGTGTCGCGCGTGGCCGACCTGGAGGCGCAGACGCAGGCTTCCGGCCTGTCCGGCTTCACCGGCGTGGCGCATACGCGCTGGGCCACGCATGGCAAGCCCGATACCGTCAACGCGCACCCGCACCTGTCGGGCGAGACCATCGCGCTGGTGCACAACGGCATCATCGAGAACTACGAGCCGTTGCGCGAAGAACTGCGCGCGGTCGGCTACGGCTTTGAATCGCAGACCGATACCGAGGTGGTTGCCCACCTGATCCACCAGGCCTACACCTACCCCAGCAGTGCCACGCGCGGCGACCTGTTCGCCTCGGTGCGCGCGGTGACCAAGCGCCTGCACGGCGCCTACGCCATCGCCGTGTTCGCCAAGGACCAGCCCGGCCGCGTGGTCGGCGCGCGCGCCGGTTCGCCGCTGGTGGTGGCGCTGGGCGAGAACGAGGCCTTCCTGGCCTCCGACGCGCTGGCTGTGGCCGGCACCGCCAACCGCATCATCTACCTGGAAGAGGGCGATGTGGTCGAGCTCACGCTGGACGGCGTGACCATCCACGACGTCGACGACCATCCGGTCGAGCGCGAGGCGCGCGTGGTCGAAGCGCACGCCGCGTCGGTGGAGCTGGGCCCGTACCGCCACTTCATGCAGAAGGAGATCTTCGAGCAGCCGCGCGCGCTGGGCGACACGCTGGAAGGCATTGAAAGCATTTCGCCGGAGCTGTTCGGCAGCGGCGCCGCCGAGGTCTTTGCCGGCATCGACAGCGTGCTGATCCTGGCCTGCGGCACCAGCTATTACTCCGGCTGCACCGCCAAATACTGGCTGGAGAGCATTGCCAGGATCCCGACCCAGGTCGAGGTCGCCAGCGAATACCGCTACCGCGAGACCGTGCCCAATCCGCGCGCGCTGGTGGTGGTGATCTCGCAGTCCGGCGAGACCGCCGACACCATGGCCGCGCTGCGCCATGCGCGCGCGCTTGGCCACGTGCACACGCTGGCGGTCTGCAACGTGGCCACCAGCGCCATGGTGCGCGAGACCGAGCTGCGCTTCCTGACGCGCGCCGGCACCGAGATCGGCGTGGCCTCGACCAAGGCCTTCACCACGCAGCTGGCCGCGCTCTACATGCTGACGCTGGCGCTGGCCAAGGTGCGCGGCCTGCTGACCGAAGACGCCGAGGCCAAGGCCCTGACCAACCTGCGCCACCTGCCCGCCGCGCTGCATGGCGTGCTGGCGCTGGAGCCGCAGATCATCGCCTGGTCGGAAGACTTCGCGCGCCGCGAGAACGCATTGTTCCTCGGCCGCGGACTGCATTACCCGATCGCCCTGGAAGGCGCGCTCAAGCTCAAGGAAATCTCCTATATCCATGCCGAGGCCTACCCGGCGGGCGAGCTCAAGCACGGCCCGCTGGCACTGGTCACCGAAGCCATGCCGGTGGTCACCGTCGCCCCCAACGACGCACTGCTGGAAAAACTCAAGTCCAACATCCAGGAAGTGCGCGCCCGCGGTGGCCGCCTGTACGTGTTTGCCGACAGCGACACCCAAATCCAGTCGTCCGACGGCATCCAGGTGATCCGCCTGCCCGAGCACTACGGCGATCTCTCGCCGATCCTGCACGTGGTGCCGCTGCAGCTGCTGGCCTACCACACGGCCTGCGCGCGTGGCACCGACGTGGACAAGCCGCGTAACCTGGCGAAGTCAGTGACGGTGGAGTAAGGCGCGGGCAGCCCCGCTGCGCTTGCTGGAAGAACCAAGAGGCCCCGCGGGGCCTCTTGGCATTGGCGGCGCGTGGCTATGCCACGTACAGCAGGAACGCCCGTGCCATCTCCATATCCAGCCGCCGGTCCGACAGCGCAAAGGTGCTGTCGCGGTTGATCAGCGCGTACAGCAGCGTGCCGGCCAGCGCCTGGTGCGCAAAGCGGATGCGCAGTTCCAGTTCCGGCGAGGCGCCCGCCGGGTGGAGTTGCGCAAGCGGCTCGGCCATGCCCTTGCGCAGCGTGGCCAGCACCAGGGCTTGCAGCGCCCTGAAATAGCTATCCTTGCCTTCGAAGCGGCTGTAGAACGCGCCGGTCGTGACGCCGGCCTGCGCGCAGATTTCCTGGATCGAGACCTGTTCCAGCGTGCGCTCGCAGCAGCCGGCGGCCGGCTTCCAGCAGCAGCAGCGTGGTGCGCAGGCCACGCGAATAGCGCGGTGCGATCCTCGCCATCGACGCATCGGTGTCGTCGCTGGCCGGCCTGTACGTGGACAACCCTGAGCGCTCGCGCCGCCGGCTGGCCGCGCACCTGCCGTCGCGTGTCGAAGCTGTGCAGCCCGCGGTCGCTGCTGGCTGAATCCCCAACGCCCGGGCCATGACCTGGGCCTACAGCGCGGCACCGCCGCCGGCTTGCGCCACTGCTTCATGCACCAGCGCCGCGAAGACGCGCATGGCCGGCGACGGTGAGCGCCCGGCCAGCGACACGATCCCATACTGCGCCCTCAGCTCGGTTGGCGGGTGCATCGGCAGGGCCACGGCCAAGCCTTGCGCGCAGGCCTCGGCCATCATCGCCACGGGTACCAGCGCCACGGCATCGACGGCCAGCAGCAGCGAGCGCAGCGCGTGCATGTCGTTGCAGGTGACGGTCATCAGCCCGGGCGCGTCCTCGGAAACCGGGCCGCTGCCACCGCTGGCTTGATGCAGTGCCTGCCGGAAGAAGCGCAGGATATGCGCCGGCAGCCGCGTCCCTGCCACCGGATAGGCGCGCAGCTCGGCCAGGGTGACTTCGCGCTGCCGCGCCAGCGGGTGCCCGCTGCGCACGAAGAATGCCGTTTCCAGTGCCGGCAGCCGGTCAATCTGCAGGTGTCCCAGTTCCGCCAGGCTGCGGCTTTCGCCTACAAAGACATCGAGGCGTTCCGCTTCGAGCGAACGCCGCATGGCCGGCGTGTCCGCGGTCTCCAGGTCGATGCGCAGATGCGGGTAGCGCCGCACCAGCGTCTCGAGCACGGGATCGAGCAGGAACGATGCCGCGAACGGCCCGAAGCCCGCGCGGATCGTGCCGATCTCTACTTCCTCCAGCAGTTGCAGGTCGCGCCGCAACTCGCGCTGTTCGCGCAGCATGCGGCGCGCGCGTTCGAGCGCCAGCATGCCCGCCGCGGTTGGCCGCACCTTGCCGTAGCTGCGGTCGATCAGCGGCCCCAGGTCCGCTTCCAGCGCCTGGATGCTGCGGGTGAGCGCCGGCTGCGACAGGTGCAGGGCGCCGGCGGCTCGGGCAAAACTGCCTTGCTCGACCAGCGTGACGAAGTGATGCAGCTGCCTTAGACCCATGAATTAATCATTCTTGCATCAAAAACTGAAAAATATTGCATTGGACGTAATTTCTCAAGCCAGCTAACGTTGTCCCCCAAAACCATAAGGACGACCTGGAGACGACATGAACCGACGCGCATCGCTCGCGCTGGCCGCTGGTGGGCTGATTGGCGGGCTTTCGCTCAGCCTGGCCCTGCCCGCCGCGGCACAGACCTATCCCGCCAAACCAATCCGCATCGTGGTGCCTTATGTGGCCGGCGGCGGCACTGACACCATCGCCCGTGCCATGGGCGAAAAGCTCAGCAAGCGCCTGGGCCAGCCCGTGGTGGTGGACAACAAGGCGGGCGCCTCGGGCATCATCGGCACCGACGCCGTGGCCAAGGCCGCGCCGGATGGCTACACGTTGTTGATGACCCTGACGCAGTCGGTGCTGACCAACCAGTTCCTGTACCAGAAACTGCCCTACGACCCGCGCAAGGACCTGACCATGATCAGCGTGCTGGCCGATGCGCAGCTGGTGCTGGTGGCCCATCCGTCGGTGCCGGCGCGCACCGTGCGCGAACTGGGCGATTACGCGCGCAGCCGGCCGGGCAAGCTCAGCTATGCCTCGTGGGGCGTGGGTTCGCTGTCGCACCTGAGCGGCGCCTACTACAGCAAGCTGGTGCATGGCCAGGCCGCGCACGTGCCCTACAAGGGCGAGGCGCCGATGATGCAGGACCTGCTGGGCGGGCAGGTGCAGTTCGGCTTTGCCAGCATCCTGACCGCCAAGCCCTATATCCAGAGCGGCAAGCTCAAGGCGCTGGCGGTGACCGGCACGCAGCGCAGCAGCGCGCTGCCTGACATGCCCACCTTCGCTGAGTCCGGCATGCAGGACAGCGCCTTCAAGACCGTCGGCTGGATCGGCCTGGTGGCGCCGGTGGGCGTGCCCGCGCCGATTCTCGCCAGGCTTGAAGGCGAAGTGCGCGCCATCCTGCAGGCGCCCGACATGCAGGAGCGACTGGTCGCGCTGGGGCTGCGCACGGTGGGCAGCTCGCCGGCCGAGGCGCAGGCGCTGTATGCGCGCGACTGGCCGGTGCTGAAGACGCTGGTGGCGGATTCGGGCGCGAAGCTCGACTGATTTTCACGGGTGGCTCCCGATGGCGGGCGGCGCGGCAATTGCCGTGTGCGCCCGCTCTTCTATTTGCACGATGCCGAGCGAAGCGCTTTTGAAAACCGAATGGAAACCATTGGTATTCGCATCCGCAATGGCGCGTGAAAACCCGGTGAAAATGCGGCGGCGAGGCCGAATCTGCTTGATGTCCGCTCTTGCCGGACTACCATGAAGTCCGCGGCGGGATAATCACTGCGGGGTTTTCGTGATTACGAAAATGAGAGTGGGTCCATCGGTTTTGAGGGGGCGTTGGGGGCAGTCATGAAAAGCGACAAGAAGGTGATCCAGTTGCTCAATGGCCAGCTACGCCATGAGTTGACTGCAATCAACCAGTATTTCCTGCATGCCCGCATGTACCGGCATTGGGGGCTCGGTGCGCTGGGCAAGCACGAGTACGAGGAATCGATCGAGGAAATGAAGCACGCGGACAAGCTGATCGAGCGCATCCTGCTGCTCGATGGCCTGCCCAACCTGCAGGACCTGGACAAGCTGCTGCTCGGCGAGAACACCGAGGAGATGCTCGGCTGCGACCTGAAGCTCGAACAGGTGTCGCAGGCCAGCTGCAAGGAAGCGATCAAGTTCTTCGAGTCAGTCGGCGATTATGTCTCGCGCGAGATCGTGGTCGATATCCTTGCCGACACCGAGGAACATATCGACTGGCTCGAGGCGCAGCTGGAACTGGTGAACAAGGTCGGGTTGCAGAACTACATCCAGTCCGCGATGGGCGGCATCGGCTAGCCTTGCCGTCTCCTGCAAAGATTTCCATTTCCCGCTACACTGCGGCCCGCAGCACGTAGCGTCGCACAGACGCGGCGTCAGCGGCGGGGTGGCAGAGTGGTGATGCAACGGCCTGCAAAGCCGTATACGACGGTTCGATTCCGTATCCCCGCCTCCAGTTTTCTTTGCCTGGCACAAGTTGCCGGGCAGTCTTGCGTGCGCCCGCGCAATTTCCCCCATTTTCATACGCGTGTCACAGGGACCTTTCATGCACGGCAGCCATGTCGTGGTGCGCGTAGTTGCCGTGATCGCGAGGGCCATTTCGGACACCTCTGTTCCGTTACTTCCCCAATAGAACAACGCCACTGAATCGGGTAATGTTGCCTGCCAGGCCACATGGCCTGCGTGCAACCCGTGCCGCCGGATGGCGGCACAACCATGTCCGGGCTTCCATGGTGTCCCCGTCGCGAGGTGATGTGAGAAAGAGAGGCTCCAGATGATCAAGGACTTGCGGATCCGGGCGGCCATGCCCTCGGACGCGCCAGCCGTGGGCAGCGTGCTGGAACGCTGCGGCCTGCCCGTGGACGATGTGGCCCGCTTGCTCGAGCACTTCCACGTCGCCATCCTTGGATCGCAGATCATTGCTTGCGCTGCCGGCGAGCGTTTCGGCGAGACCGTGGTGATCCGCAGCGTTGCCGTATTGCCGGAACACCGCGACCAGGGCGTGGCCACGCATGTGGTGCGCGCCGCGCTGATGCGCGCACGCGCCAACGGCGCGCGGCGCGCGGTGCTGCTGGCCTCAAGCTGCCCGAGCTATTTCTCGCGTTACGGTTTTACGCTGGTGCCGGCCGCGAAGCTGCCGGCCGAGGTCATGTCATCGAGCGAATTCCACCGCCATACCGATACGCCGCCGCTATGCATGTGGTGCGAGTTGGACTGAACCCGCAAGCACCGCTGGCACGCCTCAGTGCGCGCCCTCGCAGCGGCTGATCTCCACCGTCACGTGCACCAGTTCCTCATGCACGGATAGCGCCTCGCGCACGCGCTGCGGGGTCAGCGCCGGATCGTGCGTGACCAGGCAGGCGATGCAGGCAAACTGCTGCCGGCCCACGCGCCAGACATGCAGGTCGGTCACACTGGTGCGCTCCTCGCCGTTGGCGTCGGCAGGGTCCAGGCCCGCCAGCACCTCGCGCACTTCTTCCACCACCGGGTGGTCCATCTCGCGGTCCAGCAGCACGGCGCCGCTCTGGCGCAGGAGGCAGACGGCCCACCTGCCGACCAGCGCGGCGCCCACCAGACCCATCACCGGATCCAGCCACGCCCAGCCCAGCCACCAGCCGCCGGCCAGCGCGACCAGCGCCAGCACCGAGGTCGCGGCGTCGGCCAGCACATGCATGTAGGCGGCGCGCAGGTTGATGTCGTGGTGGTGGCTGTGGCCGTGATCATGGTCGTGGCCGTGGTGATGGTGGCCATGGTCGTGCCCGTGGTCGTGGCCGTGCGCATGGCCGCCCAGGATCAGCGCGCAGCCCAGGTTGACCAGCAGGCCGAGCGCGGTCACGGCCATGGCCTCGCGGTAGTGGATGTCCTGCGGGCTGAGCAGCCGCTCGACCGAGCCGGCCGCCATCAGCGCCGCGATGCCAAGCAGGAACACCGCGCTGGCAAAGCCGGCCAGCACCTCGATCTTCCACGTGCCGAAGGCAAAGCGCCGGTCACCGGCGTAGCGGCGCGCGGCGGCGTAAGCGAAGGCCGACAGGCCGATGGCCAGCGCGTGCGAGCTCATGTGCCAGCCATCGGCCAGCAGCGCCATCGAGTTGAACCAAAGGCCGGCAGCGATCTCTACCACCATAGTGGCGGCGGTGATCGCCATCACCAGGCGTGTGCCGCGTTCGGCGGCGCGGTTGCCGGCGTCGAAGGCGTGGCTGTGGGTCCAGGCGGACAGGTCGTGGCTATGCATGGTCTGGTTCTGCTGCGCTGGAGAGCTGAAATCGTCACCCCGTGTGGGGCAATGCAGGCTCAAGGGTAGCAGAGCCCCGGCGCTTCGGCGGCCGCGTCCCTGACGGCTGCAGGGACAGCTGGCGCGTACTTTGTGTGCTCCCTGCGGTACAAATAGACCCTGGCTGCCAGCGGGGAATCCACGCTGTCCTTACATACATTCATGAATGGATGTATGATTTAACGAAAAATTCACACTGCCTCCACGACTTTGTTGTCCATTCCAAGATGAGTTATCGCTTTATCGCTATCTGCCTGACCGCCTGGCTGGGACTCTGCGCCACCGCGGGCTGGCTCGTCGAGCGCCTCTGGAGCTGACCGCTCCATGCTGCCCGGGTGCTACGCCGCGCGCGGCGCCTGCGCCAGGCGGTCGAAGAACTGCCACAGCTGTGGCGCATCGCCGGTGGCCACGTTGAAGCGGATCCATGGCGAATCGGTCTCGTCCGGCTCGAAATACGACCCTGGCGCGAGCCAGATGCCATACTCCAGCGCCAGCGTGGCGAGGCGGTTGCCGTGTAGCGGCCCGCCGCGGCGGCTGGCCTGCAGCCGCGCCTGCGCCGCCTCGGTCAGGCGCGCCCAGGCGAACATCCCGCCCTCGGGGCGCAGCAGCACTTCCAGCCCGTGGGCTTCCATCTTTTCCGTCACGCGATCCTGCTGCGCACGCAGCCGCTCGGCCAGCGCCGCCACATGGCGGCCGTAGTGGCCGCTGGTCAGCACCGAGTAGACCAGCCGCTCGGTGACTTCCGATGAGGTCAGGCCGACCGCCATCTTGGTGCGCGCGAAGGCCTTGGCCAGGTCGGGGCTGGCGGCCAGATAGCCGACACGCAGCGACGGCGTGATGGTCTTGGAGAAACCATTGATGTAGACCACCTGCGACAGCCCGTCCATGGCCGCCAGCATCGGCGAGCCGGCCGGCGCCAGCTCGCGGTAGATATCGTCCTCGACCACCAGCAGCCGGTGCTGCTCGGCCAGCTGCAGCACGCGGAAGGCGTTCATGCTGCTCAGGCTGGCGCCGGTCGGGTTCTGCAGCACGGTATTGATAAAGAGCGCGCGCGGGGCATGGGCGCGGATGGCATCGTCCAGCGCGTCGGTATCCAGCCCCGCCGCCGAGCGCGGCACGCCCACCACGCGCAGCCCCGCCAGCCGCAGGATCTGCAAGAGGTTGCAGTAGCAGGGCGATTCCACCAGCACCCTGTCGCCGGCACGCAGCAGTGTGCGCACCACCAGGTCCAGCGCCTGCGTGGCGCCCTGCGTCAGTACTACCTGCTGCGCCTGCAGCGGGATGCCGTACTGGCCCAGGCCGGCGGCGATATGCTCGCGCAGCGGAGCAAAGCCATACGGATGGCCGTAGCCCGACAGCTGCGCCGCCGGCACCCGCGCCGAGGCGCGCATGGCCTGGTGCAGCCCTTCCTCGTTGAGCCAGTCGCCGGGCAGCCAGCCGGCGCCGGCCTTGATCGGCACCGAGTGGTCGGCGAACACATCCGACAGCAGCCACGCTGCGTTCAGTCCCGGCGCCTCCCATTGCGGCGCGCGCGCGTGCCCGGCCGGGGCATGGCGATGTGCAACCGTATAGCCCGAGCCCGGGCGCGCCGCCAGGTAGCCCAGCGCCGTCAGCCGGCCGTAGGCCTCGGCCACGGTGAAGGTGCTGACGTGGTGGTGCTGCGCAAAGCGGCGCACCGAGGGCAGGGCGGTGCCGGCGCGCAGCGCGCGCTGCTCGACCAGTGCGGCGATGCCGGCGACGATCTGCTCGGTCAGGGTGTCGCCGTCGCGGCGGGTGCGGGTCAGGTTCAGGGTCAGCATCAGGCACTCGGGCAGGCGTGAACCTGTACAGTTTAGCGGCTGGAGGCAGGCCAGGATGCGGTGGTCTTCCGCAAAGCGAAATTTGCCGCAGTGCAGCGTGGGACGGCGTACCGCGGTCCAGAGCGGTCGTGGCACAGCGGCGGGCTGGCGGCACCCCGATGACGCTTGCCTGTACGGTTTGGCGTGTTCAAACTGCACGGTAAGGCAGTCTTGTCCGGACTGTATATTTTGTCGGCCAGACGCCGCCGGTAGAGTGGCCCTCATTGCCGCCGCGCTGCCAGTCAGCGTGCCACCAGCCAATCCGACCCGATTCCCCCTAGGAGGACGTATGGACGCCGCCAAGACCGTGATTCCCGATCTCGATGCCCTGTGGATGCCCTTCACCGCCAACCGCCAGTACAAGGCGGCGCCGCGCCTGCTGGCGTCGGCCAGCGGCATGTACTACACCACCCACGACGGCCGCCAGATCCTGGACGGTTGCGCCGGCCTGTGGTGCGTGGCCGCCGGCCACTGCCGCACGGAAATCGCCGAGGCGGTAGCGCGCCAGGCCGCCACGCTGGACTATGCGCCGCCGTTCCAGATGGGCCATCCGCTGTCGTTCGAGGCCGCCACCAAGGTGGCCGCGATCATGCCGCAGGGGCTCGACCGCATCTTCTTCACCAACTCTGGCTCGGAGTCGGTCGACACCGCGCTGAAGATCGCGCTGGCCTACCACCGTGCACGCGGCGAAGGCCAGCGCACGCGCTTTATCGGGCGCGAGCGCGGCTATCACGGCGTGGGCTTCGGCGGCATGGCGGTGGGCGGCATCGGCCCCAACCGCAAGGCGTTCTCGGCCAACCTGATGCCGGGCACCGACCACCTGCCGGCCACGCTGAATATCGCCGAGGCCGCCTTCTCCAAGGGCCAGCCGCAATGGGGCGCGCACCTGGCCGATGAGCTGGAGCGCATCCTCGCGCTGCACGACCCGTCCAACGTTGCCGCCGTGATCGTCGAGCCGCTGGCCGGCTCCGCCGGCGTGCTGGTGCCGCCGGTCGGCTACCTGGAAAAGCTGCGTGAAATCACCAGCAAGCACGGCATCCTGTTGATCTTCGACGAGGTCATCACCGCCTTCGGCCGCCTCGGCGCCGCCACCGCGGCCGAGCGCTTCAAGGTCACGCCGGACCTGATCACCATGGCCAAGGCGATCAACAACGCCGCGGTGCCGATGGGCGCCGTCGCCGTGCGCCGCGAAGTGCATGACACCGTGGTCAATTCGGCTGCGCCGGGCGCGATCGAGCTGCTGCATGGCTACACCTACTCCGGCCACCCGCTGGCCGCGGCTGCCGCCATTGCCACCCTCGACCTGTACCAGCGCGAAAACCTGTTCGGCCGCGCCGCCGAACTGGCGCCGGTGTTCGAAGCCGCGGTGCACGGCGTACGCGGCGCGCCGCACGTGAAGGACATCCGCAACTATGGCCTGGTCGCCGGCATCGAGCTGGAGCCGCGTCCCGGCCAGCCCGGCGCGCGCGCGTATGAGGCCTTCCTGAAGTGCCTGGAACTCGGCGTGCTGGTGCGCTACACCGGCGACATCCTGGCGTTCTCGCCGCCGCTGATCATCTCTGAAGCCCAGATCGGGGAACTGTTCGATACGGTGAAGAAGGCGCTGCAGGACATCAAGTAAGCGGCGCGCGCCGCATCGCATTGCCGCCGGACCTGCGGGTCCGGCCTCCCTGATTGCATGCCGGGGGCGCGCTGAATTGCGTGCCGCGGCTATCGAAGGAAATCCCAAGTGAGCATCGCAGAAAACCGGCAACTGGCCGAGATCCACCATTTCATCGGCGGCGCTGTGCGCCGCGCCGGCGGCCAGCGCCTGGCGGACGTGTTCAACCCCGCCACCGGCGAAGTCGCAGCACGCGTGGCGCTCGGCACCACGCAGGACGTGGCCGACGCCGTTGCCGCCGCCCATGCGGCATTCCCCGCCTGGGCCGACACCCCGCCGCTGCGCCGCGCGCGCATCCTGTTCAAGTTCAAGGAGCTGCTCGACCAGCACCACGACGACCTGGCCGCGCTGATCACGCGCGAGCACGGCAAGGTGTTCTCGGACGCCAGGGGCGAAGTCACGCGCGGCATCGAGGTGGTGGAATTCGCTTGCGGCATCCCCAACCTGCTCAAGACCGACTTCACCGACAACATCGGCGGCGGCATCGATAACTGGAACCTGCGCCAGCCTCTGGGCGTGGTGGCCGGCATCACGCCGTTCAACTTCCCGGTGATGGTGCCGATGTGGATGTTCCCGGTGGCGCTGGCGTGCGGCAATACCTTCGTGCTGAAGCCGTCGGAACGTGATCCGTCGCCGAGCCTGCTGATTGCCGACCTGCTGCGCCAGGCTGGTTTGCCCGATGGCGTGTTCAATGTCGTGCAGGGCGACAAGGAAGCGGTCGATGCACTGCTGGCGCATCCGGATGTGCAGGCGCTGTCGTTCGTCGGTTCGACGCCGATTGCCGAGTACATCTATACGGAGGGCACCAAACACGGCAAGCGCGTGCAGGCATTGGGCGGCGCCAAGAACCACCTGGTGGTGATGCCCGATGCGGATCTCGACCAGGCGGTCGATGCGCTGATCGGTGCCGCGTATGGTTCTGCCGGCGAACGCTGCATGGCGATCTCGGTCGCCGTGGCCGTGGGCGATGTCGCTGACAAGCTCGTGCCGCGCCTCGCCGAACGTGCGAGCTCGCTGAAGATCCGCAACGGCATGGAGTCCGATGCCGAAATGGGTCCGCTGGTGACCGCTGCGCACAAGGCGAAGGTGGAGGGCTATATCGCCAAGGGCGTGGAAGAGGGCGCGATGCTGGTGACCGATGGCCGCGGTCATACCGTACCCGGCCATGAGAACGGCTTCTATGTCGGCGGCACGCTGTTCGACCACGTCAAGCCGGACATGACGATCTACAAGGAAGAGATCTTCGGCCCGGTGCTGTCGGTAGTGCGCGTGCATGACTTTGCCGAAGCGGTGGCGCTGATCAATGCGCATGAATACGGCAACGGCGTGTCGTGCTACACCAGCGACGGCGGCATCGCGCGTGCGTTCGCGCGGCAGATCCAGGTCGGCATGGTCGGCATCAACGTGCCGATCCCGGTGCCGATGGCCTGGCATTCGTTCGGTGGCTGGAAGCGATCGCTGTTTGGCGACCATCACGCCTATGGCGAAGAGGGCGTGCGTTTCTACACGCGCTACAAGAGCGTGATGCAGCGCTGGCCGGATTCGATCGCCAAGGGCGCTGAGTTCACCATGCCGGTGGCGAAGTAAGGGGAGAGCGGGCATGAAGGTCAACCGGATCGTTGCCAACATCGCGGTCGCCGACCCGGCCAGTGCCCGCGCTTTCTACCAGGACATCCTGGGCCTGGACGTATTGATGGACCACGGCTGGATCCGGACCTACGGCAGCACCTCGACCATGACCGTCCAGCTCAGTTTCGCCACGGAAGGCGGCAACGGCACGCCGGTGCCGGACCTGTCGATCGAGGTCGATGACGTGGACGAGGCGCATTGCCGCATGCTGGCCGGCGGCTTCGCCATCGAGTACGGTCCCGCCGACGAGCCATGGGGTGTGCGCCGCTTCTACGTGCGCGATCCGTTGGGCCGGCTGGTCAATATCCTGATGCACACCTGAGCGCGGTCATTCCGCGCTGCCGGCGCGGGCTTGCCGGTAGGCCTTCGGCGTGGCCGGCTCTGCCTTGTTCCAGCACGCGCGGAAGGCCTGCACGCTGGCGAAGCCGCTTTTCAGCGCAATCTCTTCCACCGGCAACGATGACGACGCCAGCAGCTTGCGCGCGCGCGCCATGCGTAGCGTGAGCTGGTACTGCTTGGGCGTGAGGCCGGTTTCTTCGTGGAACACGCGGGACAGGTGCCGCACGCTGATGGCAAAGCGGTCGGCAAAGCGCGGGTCGGCAACATTGGTGTCGAGTTCCCGCGAGATCGCGTCCTGTACCGCATGCACCAGCGGGTTGCCGTGCGAGCGCGCGCGCAGCTGCGGGGCGAGCTGCGGATCGCCGCCGAAGCGGCGGAAGGGCACCACGTTGTCGCGCGCCACGGCGATGGCGGCTTCGTCGCCATAGGCATCGGCCACCAGACGCAGCGCCAGATCGATGCCCGAAGCCACGCCGGCTGACGTCCACACATTGCCATCGCGAACGAAGACCCGGTTCTCGATGACCGAGGCGGCGGGGTGCCGCGTGCGCAGGCGGCGGGTATGGGCGTGGTGGGTGGTGCACAGGCGGCCGTCGAGCAGGCCGGCGGCGCCGAGCAGGAAGGCACCGGTGCAGACCGCGGCAACCTGTACGTCGGCGTTCCTGCCGTCGGCGAAAGACCTTTTCAGCCAATTCACGCTATCGTGCCATGCCGGCGAACGGGTCAGTGTGTCCAGAAGTTTGCTGCCGATGGCCAGCACCACATCGCCGGAGGCGAGTCGTGCAGGCAGGCGTTCGACCTGGCTCAGTGCCGGCCCCTGGAACGAAGGGACGCTCGAATGTGGCCCGACGCAGCGCACCTTGAGTGGCCCAATACCCAGTTCCGATACGCTGGCCAGGATCTGCAGCGGACCGCCAAGGTCGAGCATGTGGACGTTGGGAAGCACCAGGAGATAAGCGGTAGTCATCGCGGCAAGGGAAGAGCGAGCGGTACGATGCCGCCATTCTCGCGCGAATCCAGCACAACACAACAGGGATGGCCGAAAAGTTGCTTTTCTGGGCCGGGTGGTTGCCATGGCCGGAGGGCGGGCTGGCTTAGCATGGCACCAGGCCTCGCACGACTGAGAGATCGACATGCCCCGCACACGCATCCCCGCCATCACCCTTGCCCTGGTCGCCATCGGCTTCGCCGCGATGTTTGTCTCGACCGCGGTCAAGGGCCTCTACCAGGTGTACTTCGTCGACCTCGCCACGCACTTCGGGCAGGGCCGTGCGCAGTTTGCCTGGTCCGGCAGTGTCTTTATGCTCGCCACCGGGCTGATGTCGCCGGTGGTCGGCGCGCTCAGCGATCGCGTCGGCCCGCTGCGCACCGCGGCCGCTGGGGCGCTGGCGGCAGGCATTGCGCTGGGTGGCGCGGCGCTGTGGCCGGGATCGCTGACGTTCTTCGTGCTGATGTTCGGCCTCGCCGGTGCGTTCGGGCTGGCGGCCATGACCTTTGTGCCGATGGGCATCCTGGTGGACCGGCTGTTCGAGGAGCGCAAGAAGGGGCTGGCCTATGCGGTGGTTACCAACGGCACCGCGATCGGCTTTATCGTGCTGTCGCCGCTGTGGATCTGGCTGCAGCCGCAGGCGGGCTGGATCACGGCGTTCGGCGTGGCCGGTGCGGTGTTTGCGTTGCCGGTGGCCGGCGCCTTGTGGCTGACTTCGCGCTGGGAGCCGGCGTCCGCACCGGCGCCATGCACGGCCGGGGCCGATGTGCCGGCATGGACGGTGGTGCGGCGTGACCCGGTGTTCTATGCGCTGGCGGCCGGCTTCTTCGGCTGCGGCGCCACCATGGCCTTTATCGACGTGCACCTGATCGCGTACTGGCAGGGGCAGGGCGTGCCGCGGCTGGCGATGGGCTATGCGATGAGCACGCTCGGCGCGCTGGAGCTGGCCAGCGGCCTGGTCTCCGGCGCGCTGGCGCTGCGCTGGGACAAGCACCGGCTGCTGGCCGCGTTCTACGCGCTGCGCTCGGCATCGATGCTGTTGCTGCTGGTGCCGGGCCTGGGCGTGCTGCCGTTTGCGGTCGGCTTTGGCGCCAGCTATCTGGGCACGGTGATCCTGACCTCGATGTTCTGCTTCGAGCGCTACGGCAGCCGGATCAAGGGCAAGGTGTTTGGCCTGCTGTTCCTCGGGCACCAGCTGGGCGCCTTCCTGACGGTGCAGCTGGGGGCGTGGTCGTTCGATGCCACGCGCAGCTACCAGCACAGCATCACGGCGCTGGTGGCGGTGACGCTGTGCTCCGCCGCGTGCTCGTGGCTTGGCCTGCGCCGCGCGGGGCCGTTGCCGGCACTTGCCAAGGGCCCGGCACACGCCGCGGTTCCCGAGGCTGCCAGCCGCTGAAGTGCCGATGCTGCCGCGGCTCCTTCTTGCCTGCGCGGCTCTCGCCCCGCTGGGGCTGGCGGCCCTGGCGGGGCCGTGGCCGCTGCGCGCGAGGATTGCAGCGCTGGCGGCACTGGCCCTTGCCGGCGCTGCACTGCTGGCGCTCGATCCGCTTGCCGCCGCCCTGGCGCGCGTGGACGGCATCCTGTCGGCGCCCGGCTGCGGCGGCTGACTTTGCCTGCGGTCAGTGCCGGCCAGCCTGGCCTTTTCTATCATTCGATGACGTGCCTGCCGCGCGCGGGCGCGCAATGTGACGCCTTCGCGCCGCGGCGGGCGTAAACTACCGCCCTTTTTCCGGGCCCGCGCGGCTTGCCGCCGCGTGCCCGGCCACAGTTGCATGGAGTCTGAATGAGCTTGTTCCGCACCAAGGACATCGACGCGATGCTGGCCGTCGCGCGCGATGACGGCCTGAAGAAGGTGCTGGGTCCAACCGACCTGGTGATGATGGGCATCGGCGCCATCATCGGCACCGGCATTTTCGTGCTGACCGGCACCGGCGCGCTGACCGCGGGGCCGGCGCTGACGGTGTCGTTCGTGATCGCGGCGCTGGCGTGCGGCTTTGCCGCGCTGTGCTACGCGGAGTTTGCCTCGGCGATCCCGGTGTCGGGATCGATCTATACCTACAGCTATGCCACGCTGGGCGAGATCGTCGCGTGGATGATCGGCTGGGACCTGCTGCTGGAATACGGGCTGGCCACGTCCGCCGTGTCGGTGGGGTGGTCGGGCTACTTCCAGTCGCTGATGGCGGGCTTCGGGCTGAAACTGCCGGCGGCGCTGACCGCGGCGCCAGGCTCGGTGCCGGGGGTGAAGTCCATGCTGAACCTGCCGGCGTGCCTGATCATGCTGGCCATCACCTGGGTAGTGTCGTACGGCGTGCGCGAATCCACGCGCATCAACAACCTGATGGTGGCGGTCAAGATCGGCGTGGTGCTGCTGTTTATCGCGGTGGGCGTGTGGCATGTGCAGCCGGCCAACTGGCAGCCGTTCGCGCCATTCGGCTTTGCCGGCATCTTCAATGCGGCGGCGCTGGTGTTCTTTGCCTTTATCGGCTTCGACGCGGTGACCTCTGCCGCGGAAGAGGTGCGCAACCCGCGCCGCGACCTGCCGATCGGCATCATCGGTTCGCTGGCGGTGTGCACGGTGCTGTATGTGGTGGTGGCCGCCATCATGACCGGCATCGTGCCGTTCGCGAAGTTTGCCGGCGTGGACCACCCGGTCTCACTGGCGCTGCAGTTCGCGGGCCAGAACTGGGTGGCGGGCTTTGTCGACCTGGGCGCGATCCTGGGCATGACCACGGTGATCTTGGTGATGACCTACGGCCAGACCCGCGTGATCTTTGCGATGTCGCGCGACGGCCTGCTGCCAGAGCGGCTGTCATCCGTGCACCCGGTGCATGCCACGCCGTATTTCGCCACCTGGATCGTCGGCATCGTGTTTGCCGCGATTGCCGCCTTCGTGCCGCTGAACGTGCTGGCCGAGCTGATCAATATCGGTACGCTGGCGGCCTTCACGCTGATCTCGGTGGCGGTGCTGGTGCTGCGCAAGACGCGCCCGGAACTGCCGCGCGCATTCCGCTGCCCGGGCGTGCCGGTGGTACCGCTGCTGTCGATCGGCTTCTGCCTGTTCCTGATGGCGCATCTGCAGGCGCTGACCTGGATTGCCTTCCTCGTGTGGCTGTCGGTGGGGCTGGTGATCTACTTCGGCTACGCGCGGCGTAATGCCGTGCTGCATAACCACGGCGGCTGAGCGCCTTCAGCCGCCGCGCCCGGCCGCGGCCTTCATGAAGGCCACCGCGCGCGGCTCGTTGGCATAGGCGGCGTTGATCCGGATCCATGCCGAGGTCTCGCCGCCCGGGCGGAAGTAGTTGCCTGGGGCCAGCGTCACGCCGTATTCCTCGCCCAGCGTCACCAGTTCGCGCGAATCCTCGATGCCGGGCGGGCGCGCCCACAGGAAGTTGCCGCCGGACGGCTGGCAGAACACCTCCCAGCCGTTGCCGGTCAGTTGCCGCACGGCATTGGCGCAGGCCTCGCGCACGCGCAGGCGCAGCCGCTCCACATACTTGCGGTAGCCGCCGCGCTCCAGCAGCGCCGCCGTGACTGCTTCCGCGAAGTGCGAACCGGCCACGCTGGTCAGCACCTTCACATCGACCAGGTCCTTGACCAGCGCCTTGTCCGCCACCAGGTAGCCGACCCGCAGCGAGGCCGACACCGTCTTGGAAAAGCCGCCGATGTAGATCACGTGCTCAAGCTGGTCCAGCGTGGCCAGCCGGTCGGTGAAGTGGGTCTGGAAGTCCGAGAAGATATCGTCCTCGACAAAGCGGAAGCCATGCCGGCGCGCCAGCTCCAGCAGCCGGAATGCCACCGGCGGCGCCAGCGTCGATCCGGTCGGGTTCTGCAGCACGCTGTTGGTGAAGAACAGCTTGGGCTTGTGCTGGCGCAGCAGCGCCTCGGTGGCGTCCGGGTCGGGGCCGTTGGCCGTGTGCGGCACGCCCACCAGCTGCACCCCATGCAGCCGCAGCAGGCCGAACAGGTTGTAGTAGCCGGGATCTTCCACGAACACGGTATCGCCGGGCTTGAGCAGATGGCGTACCACCAGGTCCAGCGCCTGGCTGGCACCGGTGGTGATCAGCACTTGCGGCAGTTCGGCGGCGATGCCCAGCTGGCGCACGCGCAGCAACACCTGGCGACGCAGTTCCGGATGCCCCATCGGCGTGGCGTAGTGGATCACGCTGTCGATCTCATTGCGCGAGATCGCGCGGATCGCCTGCGTCAGCCCCTCGACGTCGCGCCAGGTCTCCGGCACGAAGCCCCCGGCCAGCTTGAGCGTGCCGCTGGGGTGGTTGAACTGCTCGAGGATGTGGTCGGAAAGATCCTCGGCCAGGCTCGGATCGGACCATCCGCACGCCGAGCGCCCCGCCAGCGGGCTGTCCGCCACATAGAAGCCCGAACCCTGGCGCGAATCCAGCAGCCCCTGCGATACCAGCCGGTCATAGGCTTCGATCACCGGGAAGCGGCTGATGCCGTTCTCCGCCGCCAACTGCCGGATTGACGGCAGGCGTGCGCCGGGCCGTGCTTCGCGGTTGCCGATCCACGCTTTCACGCCGGCAACGATCTGCTCGGTCAGTGGAATTCCGGTGGAAGCATCTAAGATTAGTTTCATGGGCAGGCAGCCGGGGGAAGCCGGTAGGCGCAGATCGCTACAAGCGACAACTGTCAGGGAAAACTACTGAACAGTTCATCGAAAACTGTTCACAACTGTACATGGGATTGTAGTGAGGGATGCGAATAATGGAAGCGTGGCGGAGGAAGGCGCCGGCTACCGTGATCATTCGGCATCCACGGGGGCCGGCGCCGGACGCGACCGCCGGCTATGAGGAGTGGGACATGCGCGAACTACGGACTTTCGAGCTGGACGAGCCTGGGCTGCCAGTGAGCTGGCGCGCCGGTTACGGGCAGACCGTCTGCGCGGTGGCGGGCAAGTTGTGGGTGACGGTGGAAGGCAGTCCCAACGACATCTGGCTGGAGCCGGGCACTGAGCTGGCGTTGCCGGAGGGCTACCGGGTGTGGCTGTCGGGCGATGGCGCGGGCGCGCGCTTTACGCTGGCACAGGTGCCGGCGCCGTGGTCGCTGCGGCGGCTGGTGGCGTGGCTGCGGGCGATGCGGCACCGGGTGGAGGAGCACAGCACGGATGCGTTCGGGGAGTGCCCCAGGATCTGGGCCTGAGCGGACCACTCAAGCTTTGCCGGAACGGCCACCTGAGGGTGGCCTTTTGTTTGCCCGGATGCTTGCGCGGCGCCTGCCGCGGGCGCCTACTCTATAGGGACAGCCCCGTCCCATGCACGCCGGGCTCGGGGTTCCGCCCCATTGCTTTACGTTAACGTCAACGTCATATAATCGATCGGCCCCGACCCGGGGGCGCAGCCCGCGCGTTTGCGGCCAAGCCGGCACAGAGCGGTACTTCAGGCGCACGCCGCGGTGGCAGCCAACACCACAGACGGTGGAGACAATGACCGACCTTTCCGATGTGCATGATGTGCGCCGCGGTGCGCCCCAGCCCAAGCCCACCGCGCAAGGCCGCGGTCCGGTCAACAAGGTGCGCTTTGTCACGGCGGCGTCGCTGTTCGATGGCCATGACGCCTCGATCAACATCATGCGCCGCATCCTGCAGTCGCATGGCTGCGAGGTGGTCCACCTCGGCCACAACCGCTCGGTCGAGGAAGTGGTGACGGCGGCGCTGCAGGAAGACGCGCAGGGCATCGCGATTTCCAGCTACCAGGGCGGCCATGTCGAATATTTCAAGTACATGGTCGACTTGCTGCGCGAGAAGGGCGGCGAGCACGTGCAGGTCTTTGGCGGCGGTGGCGGCGTGATCGTGCCGGACGAGATCCGCGAGCTGCAGGCCTACGGCGTGGCGCGCATCTTCAGCCCCGAGGACGGCCAGCGCATGGGCCTGGCCGGCATGATTGCAGATATGGTGCAGCGCTGCGACATCGACCTGTCGCGCTATGCGCCGGCCTCGCTCGAACCCGTCACCGGCGGCGACCGCCGCGCGCTGGCCCAGCTGATTACCGCGCTGGAGAACGGCAAGGCCGATCCGGCGCTGGTGCAGGCGATGCATGCGCAAGCGGCAGCGGCATCGATCCCGGTGCTCGGCATCACCGGCACCGGCGGCGCCGGCAAGTCTTCACTGACCGACGAACTGATCCGCCGCTTCCGCCTCGACCAGCAGGATGCGCTGTCGATCGCCGTGATCTCGATCGACCCGTCGCGGCGCAAGTCGGGCGGCGCGCTGCTGGGCGACCGCATCCGCATGAACGCGATCAACCACCCGAACATCTTCATGCGCTCGCTGGCCACGCGCGAGGCTGGCTCCGAGATCTCGCAGGCGCTGCCGGACGTGATCGCCGCGTGCAAGGTGGCGGGCTTCGACCTGGTGATCGTCGAGACCTCGGGCATCGGCCAGGGCGACGCGGCCATCGTGCCGCACGTGGATCTGTCGCTCTATGTGATGACGCCCGAGTTCGGCGCGGCCAGCCAGCTCGAGAAGATCGACATGCTGGACTTTGCCGACTTCGTCGCCATCAACAAGTTCGACCGCAAGGGCGCGCAGGACGCGTGGCGCGACGTGGCCAAGCAGGTGCAGCGCAACCGCGAGCAATGGCACGGCAAGGCCGAGGACATGCCGGTCTACGGCACGCAGGCGTCGCGCTTCAATGACGATGGCGTGACCATGCTGTACCAGGGGCTGCGCGCGGCGCTGGCCGAACGCGGCCTGAAGCTGCAGCCGGGCGTGCTGCCGGCGCAGGCGGGGCGCATCTCCACCGGCCAGAATGTGATCGTGCCGCCGGCGCGCAGCCGCTACCTGGCGGAACTGGCAGACACGGTGCGCGGCTACCACCGCCGCGTGATGGAGCAGAGCCGCATTGCACGCGAGCGCCAGCAACTGCGTGAATCGAGCCGCATGGTGCAGGCCGCGCAAGGCGATGGCGCGGCGCTGGATGCGCTGGCGGCGGAGCGCGACAGCGCCCTCGGTCAGGTCGAGCGCAAGCTGCTGGCGATGTGGCCGCAGATGCGCGAAGCCTACAGCGGCGACGAGTACGTAGTGAAAATCCGCGACCGGGAGATCCGCACCGGGCTGGTTACGACCACGCTGTCCGGCACCAAGGTGCGCAAGGTGGTGCTGCCGCGCTTCGAGGACGACGGCGAGGTGCTGAAGTGGCTGATGCGCGAGAACGTTCCCGGCAGCTTCCCGTACACCGCCGGCGTGTTCGCCTTCAAGCGCGAGAACGAAGACCCCACCCGCATGTTCGCCGGCGAGGGCGATGCCTTCCGCACCAACCGGCGCTTCAAGCTGGTGTCCGAAGGTATGGATGCCAAGCGGCTGTCGACCGCGTTCGACTCGGTCACGCTGTATGGCGAAGACCCGCATGTGCGTCCGGACATCTACGGCAAGGTCGGCAACTCCGGCGTGTCGATCGCCACGCTCGACGACATGAAGGTGCTGTACGACGGCTTCGACCTGACCAGCCCGAGCACCTCGGTGTCGATGACCATCAACGGCCCGGCCCCGACCATTTTGGCGATGTTCATGAACACCGCCATCGACCAGCAGCTCGACAAGTTCCGCGCCGACAACCAGCGCGAGCCCACCGCCGACGAAGAAGCCAAGATCCGCGCCTGGGTGCTGCAGAACGTGCGCGGCACGGTGCAGGCCGACATTCTCAAGGAAGACCAGGGCCAGAACACCTGCATCTTCTCCACCGAGTTCTCGCTCAAGGTGATGGGCGATATCCAGGAGTACTTTGTCCACCACCAGGTGCGCAACTTCTACTCGGTGTCGATCTCCGGCTACCACATCGCCGAGGCCGGCGCGAACCCGATCTCGCAGCTGGCGTTCACGCTGTCCAACGGCTTCACCTATGTGGAGGCGTACCTGGCGCGCGGCATGCATATCGACGATTTCGCGCCCAACCTGTCGTTCTTCTTCTCCAACGGCATGGACCCGGAGTACAGCGTGCTGGGCCGCGTCGCGCGCCGCATCTGGGCCGTGACCATGCGCGACAAATACGGCGCCAACGAGCGCAGCCAGAAGCTGAAGTACCACATCCAGACTTCGGGCCGCTCGCTGCATGCGCAGGAGATCGACTTCAACGATATCCGCACCACGCTGCAGGCGCTGATCGCGATCTACGACAACTGCAATTCGCTGCATACCAATGCCTACGACGAGGCCATCACCACGCCCACCGGCGAGTCGGTGCGCCGCGCGCTGGCGATCCAGCTGATCATCAACCGCGAGTGGGGCGTGGCCAGGTGCGAGAACCCCAACCAGGGCAGCTTCCTGATCGAGGAGCTGACCGACCTCGTGGAAGAGGCGGTGCTGCAGGAGTTCGAGCGCATTGCCGAGCGCGGCGGCGTGCTCGGTGCGATGGAGACCGGCTACCAGCGCGGCAAGATCCAGGAAGAGTCGCTCTACTATGAGCAGCTCAAGCACGACGGCACGCTGCCCATCATCGGCGTGAACACGTTCCGCAACCCGGACGGCGACCCGACCCCGCAGAAGCTGGAGCTGGCGCGCTCCAGCGAGGCCGAGAAGCAGAGCCAGCTCGACCGCCTGCATGCGTTCCAGCAGGCCCACGCGGCCGAGGCGCCGGCCATGCTGGCGCAGTTGCGCCAGGCGGTGATCGACAACCAGAACGTATTTGCGGTGCTGATGGACGCGGTGCGGGTTTGCTCGCTGGGGCAGATCACCCATGCGCTGTTCGAAGTGGGCGGGCAGTACCGGCGCAATATGTAGAGCCGGCGGCACCGCGCAGCAAGCAGTGCCCGATTACCGCGCAGGGCGGCCGCAGTGAGGGGTCGCCCTGCGTTACACTCGAAGGCTGTGCCGGCGGCCGCGCCACGGCAAACGTATTCGAGACAACCGCAAGCCAAAGATCATGGACACCCAGTACAACCCGACCAATATCTTCGCGAAGATCCTGCGCGGCGAGCTGCCGTGCATCAAGGTCTACGAGGACGACGATACCATCGCCTTCATGGACATCATGCCGCAGGCCGACGGCCATACGCTGGTGGTGCCCAAGGAAGCCGCGGTCAACCTGTTCGACCTGTCCGAGCAGGGCGCGCAGGCCGCCATTGTCGCCACGCAGCGCGTGGCGCGCGCGGTGCGCGCGGCGTTTGCGCCCGACGGCATCTCCATCGGCCAGTTCAACGGCGCGGCCGCGGGCCAGACCGTGCCGCACGTCCATTTCCATATCGTGCCGCGCTATGCCGACAGCGCGCTGCGCGGCCATGCGCGCGAGATGCAGGACCCGGAACAGCTCAAGGGCCATGCCCAGCGCATCATCGCCGCGCTGCGCGAGCAGGGCGCCTGAGCCGCGCCTGAACCGATCAATCAGCAATCCAACCAAGCAGAGGAAGACAAGATGAGCATCAGGACAGTGGGCATCGTCGGTGCCGGCACCATGGGCAATGGCATCGCCCAGGCCTGCGCAGTGGTAGGTCTCAACGTGGTGATGGTCGACATCAGCGATGCCGCCGTGCAGAAGGGTGTCGCCACCGTGGCAAGCAGCCTGGACCGTCTGATCAAGAAGGAAAAGCTGACCGAGGCCGACAAGGCCAGCGCGCTGGCGCGCATCAAGGGCAGCACCTCGTATGACGATCTCAAGGCCACCGATATCGTGATCGAGGCCGCCACCGAGAACTACGACCTGAAGGTCAAGATCCTCAAGCAGATCGACGGCATCGTCGGCGAGAACGTGATCATCGCGTCCAACACCTCGTCGATCTCGATCACCAAGCTGGCTGCCGTGACCTCGCGCGCCGACCGCTTTATCGGCATGCACTTCTTCAACCCGGTGCCGGTGATGGCGCTGGTGGAACTGATCCGCGGCCTGCAGACCAGCGACACCACCCACGCCGCCGTCGAGGCCCTGTCGAAGCAGCTCGGCAAATACCCGATCACGGTCAAGAACAGCCCGGGCTTCGTCGTCAACCGCATCCTGTGCCCGATGATCAACGAGGCCTTCTGCGTGCTGGGCGAAGGCCTGGCCTCGCCGGAAGAGATCGACGAAGGCATGAAGCTGGGCTGCAACCACCCGATCGGGCCGCTGGCGCTGGCTGACATGATCGGCCTGGACACCATGCTGGCCGTGATGGAAGTGCTGTACACGGAGTTTGCCGATCCGAAGTACCGCCCGGCGATGCTGATGCGCGAGATGGTCGCTGCCGGCTACCTGGGCCGCAAGACTGGCCGCGGCGTGTACGTCTATAGCAAGTAAGCTGCCCGGCACTTGCCGCGTGGTACAGCGGCCGCCTGCGGGCGGCCGCAGCTTTTTCCGGGGCCGGTTCCGGTTGCCGCCAAATCCCGCTTACACGGCGTTATATGCCGAAACACTCCGCCGCATCCGGTAACAGGAATGCGCGGTAGAGTGCACCCATTCCCATTACGACAAAACAAGCTCCATGGCTCACCCGATTCTCTTTGCTGCGCTGCTCGCGGGCGCAATGTCCCTGCTGGCGGCCCGCTCGGCGATGGCGCATGTGGACGTGGGCGTGCAGATCGGCGCGCCGGTCTATGCGGCGCCGGCCCCGGTCTATGTGGCACCCCCGCCGCACGTGGTGTATGCGCCGCGCCATCACGGCTGGCATGGCGACCGTTATTGGGATGGCCGTCGCTGGTATGGCCGCCATGAGTGGCGCGGCCGCCATCACCACTATCATCGGCATCATCACTATCGCCACCACGGCCATGGGCATCGCGGTCATCACGGTCATCACGGCCATCGCGGTCATCACGGCCACTGACCGCCGCACCGGCTGAAGCGCCGGCCGGCACCACCGCCCGGCCCGGCGTTCAGCGCAGCAGCACCAGCCGCGGCACCGCGTCCGCGCCGCTCCAGACCACCGCGTTCTGTTCGTATTTCTCGCCGAGTGCCCGTGCATCCGCCAGCGACAGCCCCGGCACCAGGAAGCTCGGCTCGGCCGGCCAGCCGTTGCGTGGATGCTCTCCGGCGGCTTCGATTGCGCGCAATCCCATCCTTGCCAAGTCTTGCGCCAGCGCTTGCTGGCGCTTTGCGTTGGTGTCGTCGTCGCAGCGCAGGCTGAACGGGTTGGCGGCGGTAATGAAGGCGCTCGCTGCCACGCCCAGCGCGCGGTGCAGCGCCGCCAGCGGGGCGCTGGGTTGGTCTACCCGCAATACCATCGGCAGGTCGCCCAGCACGCGGTAGTGCGTCTCGCGATAGGCCTGCAGCGTGGCGTCGTCGATGGCGCTGGCCATGTTATTCGCCGTACTGCCGCAACCCCTCCAGGTCCAGCACCTCGATCACGCCGTAGTCCACCCGCACCAGGCCCTGCTGTTCCAGCACCTTGAGCGCCTGGTTGGCGCGCTGGCGCGAGATGCCAGCGAGCAGGCCGATCTCTTCCTGCGAGATCTCCAGCGTCTTGCCGATCCCCGGATACAGGTGCTCATTGAACAGCGACGACACCGCGCGCGCCACGCGCGAATCGATGTCGAGCAGCCGCTCATATTCCACCGCGGCGATGAACTGTCCCAGGCGTTCGTTGAACTGGGTCAGCAGGAAGCGCGTGAACGGCAGGCTGGTATCCAGCAACCACAGAAAAGTGTCGCGCGGCAGGAAGGCGATGGTGGAGCGGCGCAGCGCCATCACGTCGTACTTGCGGATTTCCGACTTGAGCACCGCGCCTTCGCCGAACCAGCCGCCGGTGGGCACGCCGGTGAAGGTGACGGACTTGCCCGAGGGCGACACCGTGGTGATCTTGACGATGCCTTCGAGCACGCCCATCCAGTGCTCGGCCATGTCACCCTTGTGACAGACGTAGTCGCCCTGGGTGTACTCGTGCACGAACATGGCGCGGCGCACGCGCTCGCGCTGCTCGGGACTCAGGTCTGCTGCCCACACGCAGCGGTCGACAAAATCGTTCAGCATGGCCTGAATTTGCTCCGGTAGGGATTAACCCGGAATTGTCACCGGCGTGACAACCCGGGTGGATGGCATGGGCTATCTTACGATCACCACGGAGCCGGGAAGTGCCGCAAAACAAGGCACCACGGGCTTGATGCGCTGCGGCATGACTGCCGCCAGGCAAAACAAGCCAAGTATAACCACCGGACCGACGCTTGACACCGCGCGTGGATCCCCACGCCGGAGGGACAGGAGACAGCGATGCAGGAATCGTCGGCGACGACCTTCCCGCGATGGCTGCTGGCGCACGCCCAGCAGCGGCCGGATCATCCGGCTCACCGCGAGAAGGATCTCGGCATCTGGCAGACATACAGCTGGGCCCAGGCGGCGCAGCAGGTGAGGGCACTGGCTTGCGGGCTGGCCGCACTCGGTTTCAGGCGTGGCATGAATCTGGCGGTGGTGGGCGACAACCGCCCGCGGCTGTACTGGGCCATGACCGCGGCGCAGGCGCTGGGCGGTGTGCCGGTGCCGCTGTACCAGGACGCCATCGCCAACGAGATGGTCTACGTGCTCAACGATGCGGAGATCGAGTTCGCCATCGTCGAGGACCAGGAGCAGGTCGACAAGCTGCTGGAAGTGGAAGCGCAGCTGGCCGAGTCCGGCCGCGCCGTGCGCCACGTCATCTTTGAAGACCCGCGCGGCCTGATGGACTACGACCATCCGTCGCTGATGTCTTATGAACAGCTACAGGAACTGGGCCGCGAGTTCGACCAGGCGCACCCGGGCTTCTATGACGAGGCCATCGCCGCCGGCCAGCCCGACGACACCGCGATCATCCTCTATACCTCCGGCACCACCGGCAAGCCCAAGGGCGTGTGCCATTCGCACTACGGCCTGATCGGCGCGGCGCGCAACGGCTGCGCCTTCGACAAGCTCAGCGCGGACGACGACGTGCTGTCCTACCTGCCGATGGCATGGGTGGGCGACAATCTGTTCTCATACGCGCAGGCGATGGTGGCGGGCTTCACGGTGAACTGCCCGGAATCGCGCGAAACGGTGATGACCGACCTGCGCGAGATCGGCCCCACCTACTACTTTGCGCCGCCGCGCATCTATGAAGGGCTGCTGACGCAGGTGATGATCCGCATGGAGGATGCCGGCTGGATCAAGCGCAAGCTGTTCCACTGGGCCATGGACGTGGCGAAGCGCTGCGGCACCGATATCCTCGACGGCAAGCCGGTATCGCTCGCGGACCGCGCGCGCTACGCCCTTGGCGAAGCGCTGGTCTACGGCCCGTTGCGCAATGTGCTGGGCATGAGCCGCATCCGCGTGGGCTATACCGCGGGCGAGGCGATCGGACCGGACCTGTTCCGCTTCTACCGCTCGATCGGCGTGAACCTGAAGCAGTTCTACGGCCAGACCGAGACCTGCGCCTATGTGTGCCTGCAGCCGGACGGCAAGGTCAAGTTCGATTCAGTCGGCCCGGCGGCGCCCGGCATGGAAATCCGCATCGCCGACAACGGCGAGGTGCTGGTGCGCGGCGTGGGCCTGCTCAAGTCCTACTACAAGCGCGATGACGCCACGCGCGAGGCCATCAACGACGAGGGCTACTTCATGACCGGCGACGCCGGCGTGATCGACGCCGACGGCCACCTGAAGATCATCGACCGCGCCAAGGACGTGGGCAAGCTGGCCGATGGCTCGATGTTCGCGCCAAAGTACATCGAGAACAAGCTCAAGTTCTTCCCGTACATCAAGGAAGCGGTGGCCTTCGGCAATGACCGCGACCAGGTCTGCGCGTTTATCAATATCGACTTCGAGGCCGTGGGCAACTGGGCCGAGCGCCGCCACCTGCCGTACGCCGGCTATGTCGACCTGGCCGCGCAGCCCGAGGTGCTGGAAATGATCGGCGAATGCGTGAACCAGGTGAATGCCGACCTGGCCAACGACCCGATGCTGGCCGGATCGCAGGTGGCACGCTTCCTGGTCCTGCACAAGGAACTGGATCCGGACGACGACGAGCTCACGCGCACGCGCAAGGTGCGCCGCGGCTTTATCGCCGACAAATACGGCGTGCTGGTGGAGGCGCTCTATGCGGGCAAGTCCGAGCAGTTCATCGAGACGCGCGTCAAGTTCGAAGACGGACGCGAGGGCAGCGTGTCGGCCACGCTGAAGCTGGTCAATGCGAAGCGCCTGCCGGTGGCGGCGCGCGCAGCATGAGCGAGGGCAGCAAGATGACGCAAGTAGCCTGGCAAGGCGCGGGGCAGCGCGAATGGGCGGGGACGGCACGCACGGATGCCAGCGGTGCCGGCAGCGGCGGCGCGATCGCACCCACGGGTCCGATGTCTCCTGCGGAACTGACGGATGACAGCGGCGCGCATCCCGGCACGCAGCGCGCGCAGCGCACCGGCGAACAGGCGCGCACCGGCGGCGAGGTGATCCTGGACCTGCAGCATATCTCGCTGTCGTTCGGCGGGGTCAAGGCGCTGACCGATATCTCGTTCGATGTGTGCGAGCACGAGGTGCGCGCCATCATCGGCCCCAACGGCGCCGGCAAGAGTTCGATGCTCAACGTGATCAACGGCGTCTATCACCCGCAGCAGGGACGCATCGTGTTCCGCGGCGAGGAGCGCAAGCAGATGCACCCGACCGCCGCGGCGCGCCAGGGCATTGCGCGTACCTTCCAGAACATCGCGCTGTTCAAGGGCATGACGGTGCTGGACAACATCATGACCGGGCGCAACACGCAGTTCCGCACCGGGCTCTTCGCCCACGCGCTGTGGTGGGGCCCGGCGCGCAACGAAGAGATGCGCCATCGCCAGAAGGTCGAGGAAGTGATCGACTTCCTCGAGATCCAGTCGATCCGCAAGACCCCGGTCGGGCGCCTGCCGTATGGCCTGCAGAAGCGCGTCGAACTGGCGCGCGCACTCGCGGCCGAGCCCTCGATGCTGCTGCTGGACGAGCCCATGGCCGGCATGAACGTGGAAGAGAAGCAGGACATGTGCCGCTTCATCCTGGACGTGAACCGGCAGTTCGGCACCACCATCGTGCTGATCGAGCACGACATGGGCGTGGTGATGGATATCTCCGACCGCGTGGTGGTGCTCGACTACGGCAAGAAGATCGGCGACGGCACGCCGGAAGAGGTCAAGGGCAACCCTGACGTGATCAAGGCGTACCTGGGCACTTCGCACTGAGGCTCTGAACCATGACGTTCTTCTTTGAAATCCTGATCGGCGGCTTGCTCTCTGGCCTGATGTACTCGCTGGTGGCGCTGGGCTTCGTGCTGATCTACAAGGCCTCGGGCGTGTTCAACTTTGCCCAGGGCGCGATGGTGTACTTCGCCGCGCTGGCGGTGGTGGGGCTGATGGACAAGGGCCTGCCGATGTGGGCCGCGGTGATCGGCGCCTTCGTGGTGATGATCCTGGTCGGCATGAGCACCGAGCGCTTCGTGCTGCGCAAGCTGGTCAACCAGCCGCCGATCACGCTGTTCATGGCGACCATCGGGCTGTCGTTCTTCCTCGAGGGCCTGGGGCCGCTGCTGTTCGGCAATGAGGTGCGCCCGATCAACCTGGGCATCGTCGACGAGCCGATCGAGTCGATCATGACCAACTTCAACATCGTGCTGTCCAAGTTCGATATTGCGGCGGCGGCCATTGCCGGCCTGCTGGTCGGATCGCTGGCGCTGTTCTTCCAGTACACCAAGGTCGGACGCGCGCTGCGCGCGGTCGCTGACGACCACCAGGCGGCGCTGTCGCTGGGCATCCCGCTGCAGAACATCTGGGCGATCGTGTGGGGCGTGGCGGGTTTCGTCGCGCTGGTGGCCGGCATGCTGTGGGGCTCGCGCAATGGCGTGCAGTTCGCGCTCACGCTGACCGCGCTCAAGGCGCTGCCGGTGCTGATCCTGGGCGGCTTCACCTCGGTGCCCGGCGCCATCGTCGGCGGGCTGATCATCGGTGCCTCGGAGAAGCTGGCCGAGATCTATATCCCGCCGGTGTTCCAGTCGATGTTCGGGGGCAACTTCGGCGGCATCGAAGGGTGGTTCCCGTATGTGTTTGCCTTGCTGTTTCTGCTGGTGCGGCCCGAAGGGCTGTTCGGCGAGAAACACATCGATCGCGTCTGACCGACTTCGCACAGGAGACTTGCCATGTTTTATCGTGAAGCCGGCCAGTTCAAGACCAGCTACGTCGCCGACAGCCAGATCTTTCCCATCCGCCAGGACCGCATCGGCTTTGCCGTGCTGATGGCGGTGGCCTTCGTGGCGATCCCGTTCGTCGGGTCGGAATATTGGTTCTCGGCCATCCTGATCCCGTTCCTGATTTTCTCGCTGGCGGCACTGGGGCTGAATATCCTGACCGGCTATGCCGGCCAGCTGTCGCTCGGTACCGCGGCCTTCATGGCGGTGGGTGCCTACGCGGCCTACAATTTCCAGCTGCGCGTGGAAGGCATGCCGGTGCTGCTGACATTCGTGATGGCGGGCCTTTCCGCGGCATTGGTGGGGGTGGCCTTCGGCCTGCCGTCGCTGCGCATCAAGGGCTTCTACCTCGCGGTGGCGACGCTGGCGGCGCAGTTCTTCGTGGTGTGGGCGCTGACCAAGTTCCCCTGGTTCTCCAACAACAGCTCGTCGGGCGTGATCACGGCGCAGCGGCTGGACCTGTTCGGCTTCGCCATCGACACCCCGCTGAAGAAGTACCTGTTCGTGCTGGCCATCGTCACGGTGCTGGCGCTGGCGGCCAAGAACCTGGTGCGCTCGGCCACCGGGCGCGCATGGATGTCGGTGCGCGACATGGACGTGGCGGCAGAGGTGATCGGCATCCCACTGATGCGCACCAAGCTGCTGGCGTTCGCGGTCAGCTCGTTCTACTGCGGCGTGGCCGGCGCGCTCTATGCGTTCTGCTACCTGGGCTCGGTCGAGCCGGACGGCTTCTCGCTGGACCTGTCGTTCCGCGTGCTGTTCATGATCATCATCGGCGGCGTGGGCAGCATCCTGGGCTCGTTCCTGGGCGCGGCCTTCATCCTGCTGCTGCCGATCTTCCTGGACAACGTGCTGCCGTCGCTGGCCGCGCTGCTGCACCTGCCATTCACCAATGCCACCGTGTCGCACATCCAGCTGATGGTGTTCGGCGGGCTGATCATCTTCTTCCTGATCGTGGAGCCGCACGGGCTGGCCCGGCTGTGGCAGATCGCCAAGGAGAAGCTGAGGCTGTGGCCGTTCCCTCATTGACGGGAGGGGGCCTGTATTACCGCAGTTCCTGTGTGAAGTTCTGAAGCTTACGCATAACGAAACGCTCCCTTGAGGGCGATGGAGACTGTCATGACCAACCTGATTCGCAATGTGCAACGCGCCGCCCTGGTGGTCAGCGCCGCGGCGGCACTGCTGGCGCCGGCGGCGCCGGCCATGGCGCAGAGCAACGAGCAGTTCGTGGCGCTGCCAAGCTACCGCGTGGGGCCGTATGGCGCCAACGGCCAGTCCTGGTATGGCGGCTTCATCGACTACCTCAACTACGTCAACCTGAAGGAAGGCGGGGTCAACGGCGTCAAGCTGTCGTGGGAAGAGTGCGAGACCGAGTACAACAACGCCAAGGGCGTGGAGTGCTATGAACGCCTGAAGTCCAAGAACGCCACCACCAAGGGCACGGCCTACCACGCCATGTCCACCGGCATCTCGTACGCGCTGGTCGACAAGACCGCTGCCGACAAGGTGCCGCTGGTGATGATGGGCTACGGCCGCACCGACGCGGTGGATGGCTCGGTGTTCCCGTATGCGTTCCCGCTGGTGACTACGTACCAGATGCAGGTCTCGGCCATCGTCAAGTACCTGGCCTCGAAGAACGGCGGCTCGCTGGCCGGCAAGAAGATCGTCTACCTGTATCACGACTCGGCCTATGGCAAGGAGCCGATCGTGGCGCTGCAGGCCGAGGCCAAGCTGGGCAAGTTCAACCTGGTGGAGATCCCGGTGGCGCACCCCGGCAACGAGCAGGGCGCGCAGTGGCTGAAGATTCGCCAGGAGAACCCCGACTACGTGATCTTCTGGGGCTGGGGCGTGATGAACCAGACCGCGCTGAAGGCCGCGCAGAAGGTGGGTTTTGCGCGCGACAAGATAATCGGCTCGTGGTGGGCCGGCTCGGAGGAAGACACGGTGCCGGCGGGTGATGCCTCCAAGGGCTACATGAGCGCCACCTGGAACGTGGCGGGCCGCAACGTGCCGCTGATCGCCGATATCGAGAAGGTGGTCTACGGTGCCGGCAAGGGCAATATGCAGGACAAGAACAAGGTGGGTTCGGTGCTGTACAACCGCGGCGTGTCGGCGGCGGTGGTGACGGTGGAAGCGGTGCGCGTGGCGCAGGCCAAGTTCGGCAAGGGCAAGCCCATGACCGGCGAGCAGATGCGCTGGGCCTTCGAGAACCTGAACCTGACCAACGCGCGCCTGCAGCAACTGGGCGCGACCGGCCTGCTGCCCGAGATCAAGACCAGCTGCGACAACCACGAGGGCTCGGGCAAGGTGAAGATCCAGCAGTGGGACGGCACCAAGTGGGTGGTGGTGTCGGACTGGATCGAGGGCAACAAGGGCCTGATCCACCCGCTGTTCAAGGCCACGGCGGCGCAGTACGCGAAGGAGAAGGGGATTACGCCGGCTTGTTCGAAGTCCTGATAGCAACCTGGCGGGCATGCGGTGCCTGGCGCCGCGTGCTCGCCTGAGCCGAACCGTCTTACCAACACGAGCCGCACCATGAGCCTTCTGTCCGTCAACAATATCGAAGTCATCTACGATCACGTGATCCTGGTGCTCAAGGGCGTCTCGCTCGAAGTACCGGAAGGCAAGATCGTGGCGCTGCTCGGCGCCAACGGCGCGGGCAAGACCACCACGCTCAAGGCCATCTCCAACCTGCTGCAGGCCGAGCGCGGCGATGTCACCAAGGGCTCGATCGAATATCGCGGCGACCGCGTCGACCAGCTCACGCCCAACGACCTGGTGCGCCGCGGCGTGATCCAGGTGATGGAAGGGCGCCACTGCTTCGCGCACCTGACCATCGAAGAGAACCTGCTCACCGGTGCCTACACGCGCGGCCTGTCGCGCGGCCAGACGCGCGACGAGCTGGAAAAGATCTACGAATACTTCCCGCGGCTGAAGACGCGCCGCAAGTCGCAGGCCGGCTACACCTCCGGCGGCGAGCAGCAGATGTGCGCGATCGGCCGGGCCATGATGGCCAAGCCCGCGATGATCCTGCTGGACGAGCCTTCGATGGGGCTGGCGCCGCAGATCGTCGAGGAGATCTTCGAGATCGTGCGCGGCCTGAATTCGCGCGAGAACGTCAGCTTCCTGCTGGCCGAGCAGAACACCATGGTGGCGCTGCGCTATGCCGACTACGGCTACATCCTGGAAAACGGCCGCGTGGTGATGGACGGCGACGCCGAGTCGCTGCGCACCAACGAGGACGTCAAGGAGTTCTACCTGGGCGTGGCCGCCAACGATGCGGACGACGGTGCCGGGCGCAAGTCGTTCCGCGATGTGAAGAGCTACCGGCGCCGCAAGCGCTGGCTGGCGTAGGCACCCGACCGATTTCATCCGGCATTGCCACCACGCGCCCAGCGGCGCGGCGGCATGCCGCATCCCATTCCCTGACGCATAGCACCATGCCAGAACACTTCGATTCGCTCGAAACCCGCGCGCCGGAAGTCCGCGAGCAGGCGCTCCTTGCCGCCCTGGCACGCCAGGTGGCCCATGCGCGCGACAACGCGCCTTACTTTGCCGAGATGCTGGGCGGCGTCGACCCGCGGCTGCTGAGCTCGCGCGCGGCGCTGGCGGCGCTGCCGGTCACGCGCAAGTCGGACCTGACCGCGCGCCAGCGCGCACTGCCGCCGCTGGGCGGGCTCAACGCCACGCCGCTGGGCAAGCTGCGCCATGTGTTCCAGTCGCCCGGCCCGATCCATGAACCCGACGGCCATGACGCCGACTGGTGGCGCGTGGCCCGCGCCATGCATGCGGCGGGCTTCCGCGCCGGCGAGCTGGTCTACAACACCTTCTCCTACCACTTCACCCCGGCCGGCATGATGATGGAGACCGGCGCGCACCGGCTGGGCTGCTGCGTGTTCCCGGCCGGCGTCGGCCAGACCGATTCGCAGGTGCAGGCGCTGGCCAGCCTGCAGCCCACGGCCTACGCCGGCACGCCGTCGTTCCTGAAGCTGCTGCTGGAGCGCGGCGACGAGCTGGGCACGCCCTGCACCAGCCTGGCCAAGGCGCTGGTCTCGGGCGAGGCGCTGCCGCCGTCGCTGCGTGCCTGGTTCCAGGCGCGCGGCGTGCGCGTGCAGCAGATGTATGGCACCGCGGATGTCGGCCTGATTGCCTATGAGACCGAGGGCGGCGATGGCTGGGTGGTGGACGAGGGCGTGCTGGTAGAGATCGTCGAGCCCGGCGGTTCCCGGCCGATGCCCGAGGGCGAGACCGGCGAGGTGGTGGTGACGGTGCTGGGCAACGGCGACTACCCGCTGATCCGCTTCGGCACCGGCGACCTCTCGGCCATCGTGGCGGAGTCGTCGCAGCGGCCCAGCCCGTGCGGGCGCACCAATATCCGACTCAAGGGCTGGCTGGGCCGTGCCGACCAGGCCACCAAGGTCAAGGGCATGTTCGTGCATCCCGGGCAGGTGGCAGACGTGCTGCGGCGGCATCCGGAGATCCGCGCGGCGCGGCTGGTGGTGACTGGCGACCCAGGCGCGGACGTGATGACGCTGCGCTGCGAGGCTACGCGCGAGGATGGTGACTTGCAGCGTGCGGTGGCGGAATCGCTGCGCGAAGTGATGCGGCTGCGCGGTGAAGTAGCTTTCGTTGCGGCGGGGTCGTTGCCGCAGGATGGGAAGCTGATCGAGGATGCGCGGCGATACGACTGAAGACAAGTCAAAGGCCCCGCATGGGCGGGGCCTTTGATGCAGGGCAGGTCAGGACTTCCCCCCCTCCACCGGCCGCGTCGGCAGCCTGACCATCCACACGCTCACCCCCACCGCACAAGCCAGCAGCGCCGCCGAAGCAAGCGGCCGCGCCCGCAGCATCCACGCGGTCGTCCCCATCGACGCCCACATCATCGACAACGCCAGGCACTTGGCCCGGAAGGGAATGCTGCGATTGCGCTGCCAGTCGCTGACCAGCGGCCCGAAGCGCGGATGTCCCAGCAGCCATTCATGGAAGCGCCGGGATCCCCGCGCGAAGCATGCCGCGGCCAGCAGCACGAATGGCGTGGTCGGCAGCACCGGCAGGAAGATGCCGATCACCCCCAGCAGCAGGAAGACCGCGCCCAGCACCACCCACATGGCGCGCAGCGCCTGCTGCCGGCGGCTCAACGTGGCGTCGGAATCGGGCGGGGTGGTGGAGCTTGGACCAGGCAATGGTTGAATGAAGGGCCGCAATAGCGGCCCGGTAAAAACCTCGGTTAGCGCGCGATACCCAGGCGCGCCTTGGCGGCATCGTACTCCGCTTTCATGCGCGCGACGATTTCGCCGGCGGTGGGGATGTCGTGGATCTGGCCCACGCCCTGGCCGGCGCCCCAGACGTCCTTCCATGCCTTGGCCTTGGAGGCGCCGCTGGAGAAGTCCATCTTGCTCTTGTCGGCCACCGGCAGGTTGTCCGGATCCAGCCCCACGTTGCTGATGCTTTCGCGGATGTAGTTGCCGTGCACGCCGGTGAACAGGTTGGTGTAGATGATATCGGCGGCGGCCGAGCTGGTGATCGACTGCTTGTACGATTCCGCCGCGTGGGCCTCCTGCGAGGCGATAAAGCGCGTGCCGACGTAGGCAAAGTCCGCGCCCATGGCCTGCGCGGCCAGCACCGCCTCGCCGGTGGCGATCGAGCCCGACAGCGCGATCGGGCCGTCGAAGATCTTGCGCACCTCGCCCACCAGCGCGAACGGCGACAGCATGCCGGCATGGCCGCCGGCGCCGGCGGCCACCAGGATCAGGCCGTCGACGCCGGCCTCGATCGCCTTCTCGGCATGGCGCATGCTGATCACGTCGTGCAGCACGATGCCGCCATAGCTGTGCACCGCGTCGATCATTTCCTTGACCGGTGCGCGCAGCGAGGTGATGAAGATCGGCACCTTGTGGTCCACGCACACCTTTACGTCGTGTTCGAGCCGCGCGTTCGAGGTATGCACGATCTGGTTGACCGCGACCGGGCCCACCTGCGCGCCCGGGTTGGCGGCCTTGAAGGTGGCCAGCTCGCCTTCGATCTGGGTGAGCCACTCGTCGAGCAGCTCCGCCGGGCGCGCATTGAGCGCCGGGAATGAGCCGACGATGCCGGCCTTGCACTGCGCCAGCACCAGCTCCGGGTAGCTGACGATGAACATGGGCGAGGCGATGACGGGCAGGGCCAGGTTCTGCAGGGCCTGGGGCAGTTGCTTGGCGGCGGGCATGGTGTCTCCTGAACTACTGACGGGCACAGTGCAGGTGCCCTAAATGAACGGTCGTTCGATTATAGGGAGTTTCAGCGCGGTCACGTTAGAAGCCCCAGTCTATGCCGGTCCGGTCACCTCGTCGAACTACCCGGCCGGAAGGGTCAGTTCCGCCAGCGCGCCGCCGCCGGGGCGGTTGGCCAGCGTTACATCGCCATCATGCAACGTTGCCACCTCGCGTGCAAAGCACAGGCCCAGGCCGGTGCTCTTGTCCGCACCGTGCGGGCGTGGCAGCGAGTAGAAGCGCTCGAACACGCGCGGCAGCGCGTAGTCGGGGATGCCCGGGCCCTGGTCGGCGACGGCGATGGCCAGCGCGCCGCCGCGGCGCTCCAGCCGCACCATGACTTTGCTGTCCGGCGGGGCGAAATCGATGGCATTCTCCAGCAGGTTGGCGATGGCCTGGCGCAGCAGGAACGGATCGCCGGCGACCAGGTCCGGGCTGGCGTCGGCGGCCAGCCGCAGCGTGACGCCGCGCTGGCGCGCGCGCGGTTCCAGCTCGCTGCCCAGTTGCGCCAGCAGCGGCGCCAGCCGCACCGGCTCGCGCACTTCCAGGCGCTGGCGCTGCTCGACATCGGCCAGTGCCAGCAGCTTGCGGATCATGGTTTCAAGCCGCCCGGATTGTGCACGGATATTGGCGACGAAGCGCTGGCGGTCCGCCGCCGGCATCTCTTCCTGCAGCAGCTCGGCGGCGCCGCCGATCGCGGCCAGCGGGCTCTTCATCTCATGGGTCAGCGTGTGGATGTAGTGCTCGACATACTGCTTGTCTTCCAGCCGCTCGCGCATGCCCTGCACCGCGCGGCCCAGCTCGGCCAGCTCGCTGCCGCCGCGCAGCGGCATCTCCGCGCGCTCGCCGGCCGCCACCGCGCGCGCATACCCGCGCAGCCGGCTAAGTCCATGCGCCAGCCACAGCGTGCAGGCCAGCCCGATCACGCAGGCAGCGCCGATCAGCAGGCCGCCGTAGAGCAGGATCTTGCGCTGGCTGCGCTCGATGAAGGGCGCCATCGCCGCATTGGGCTTGGCCACGGTCAGCACGCCGATGATGCGCTCGCCGTCCGCGTCGCGTATTGGCGCGGCCACGTGCATCACGGTGCTGGCCTCGTCGTCGGGGTCGGTGCGCGTGCTGCGTGCGCCGTACTTGCCGCGCAGCGTCAGGTAAACATCGTTCCAGCGCGAATAGTCGCGGCCCACGTCAGTACCGGTGGAGTCAAAGCGCACGATGCCGTTGGCATCGGTCACGTAGACGCGGTAGCCGATGCTGTCCTTGTGCAGGCCCGACACATCGGCATTCACCGCCACATCGCGCAGCGCCGCCATGTGCCGCGCGAAATCGCCGTCGGCAATGCGTCCGGCCTTCATGTCGTCGGCGGCAAGCGCCGCCAGCACGTGCGCGGTGTCGATCAGCGTGTCTTCCATGGCCTGGCGCACGCCGGGCTTGACCTCCTGCACAAACACGCGCAGCGTCAGCACCGTGGCCAGTCCAACGATCAGGAAGAAGCCGAAGAAGATGCGCAGGCCGATATGCATGGCGTGCGCTCAGGGTTCCAGCGAATAGCCCATGCCGCGATGGGTGCGGATGCGCTCGGCGCCGTCGGCGGAAGCCTCCCGCAGCTTGGCGCGCAGGGTCTTGATATGGGTGTCGACGGTGCGGTCGCTGGTGTCGAGTGCATCTTCCCAGACGCACTCCATCAGCTGCGCGCGCGAGTAGATGCGGCCCGGATGTGTCACCAGCCAGGCCAGCAGCAGGTACTCGTAGCGGGTCAGCTCCAGCCAGCGGCCGCGGTAGGCCAGGCGCGCGCCGTCCTTGTCGTGCGTGAAGCCGGCAACTTCGTCGCTCTTCGCCGCGGTAGCACCGCCGCCGCGCGCCCGGCGCAGGATGGCGCGCACGCGCGCGGCCAGCTCGCGCGGCGAGAAGGGCTTGACCACGTAGTCGTCGGCGCCGATTTCCAGCCCGACGATGCGGTCGATCTCTTCATGGCGCGCGGTCAGGAAGACCACCGGCGCATTGCTGAACGTGCGTAGCGTGCGGCAGACCTCGAAACCGCTCAGATCCGGCAGGCCCACGTCCAGGATTACCAGGTCGGCCGCGCCGGCGCGCATGCGCTCGAGCGCGGCGCCGCCGAGCGTGCAGTGCTCGGCCAGCATGCCGTCGGTGCGCAAGGCATAGAGGATGGTGTCGGCGATGGCCTGCTCGTCTTCCACCACCAGGATCCGCGGTTGTTCCATGCCCGGCATTTTAGTCCACTGAATCACTGAAATCGGTCGGCGCCTGCCATGTCATGCGGGCGCATCGCGTCGTTGCAAATGCTCGCAATAGCCGTGCTATTGCTGCGCCCTGCCCTTGCAGGGCGCACATGCGCTTGCAAGCGCATGCCGCTACGCAGGCGGATTGCCATGCAATCCGAAACCCCTGCTTCGCCCTAGCGCTGCATCCCGCATGACATGTCCTTCGCCTCCCATTTCAGTGATTCAGTGGACCAGCCGGTCAGGCGCTGGTGGCTGCGCGCGGCGGCGGCGCGGGATCCTCGCCTCGGCGCTTGTGGAAATAGATCTGCTCCGCCGCCCAGCGCAGCGGCGGCGAGTACAGCATCAGGTCGAAGGGCCAGTCGCACTGGAAGCGGTCGAACATCCAGCGCAGCGCACGTTTGGCGCGAAAGCGCGGCGCGCCGGCGGTGGCGACCGCTTCCGGGGCCGGGCCGCCGCGCAGCAGGTGCGCGGCCACGGCCTGGCCGACCGACTCGCCATGGGCAAAGGCATAGTGGATGCCCCCGGCGGTGACCGGCGACACGATGCCGGCGGCATCTCCCGTCAGGATCACGCCGTCGCGCGCCAGCGGGAAGGCCGGGCCGCCGCATGGGATCAGCCCCGCGCGCGTCGCCGCAGGCTGCGCCAGTTGCGGCAGGCCGGCGCGCTCGCGCACATGCGCCAGCAGACCGTCCAGGTCTGGCGCGCGGCCGTGCCGAGGCAGGTAGCGCAGCGCCAGGCCGGCCTGCACGCCGGTGGGGTTCTGCGCGATCCAGCCGATATAGCCGGGTGCGAAGCGCCGGGTGATGAAGCAGTGCAGCGCGCCCGGCTCGGGCAGCGCCAGTCCCGGGAACTCATACTCCACGCCATACAGGAAGCTGTGCACGCGCCCCAGCCCGGCACACTGGGCCACGCGCGATTTCGCGCCATCCGCGCCGACCAGATAGCGCGTATTGCCCACGCCGGTCACATGCCAACCGCCGTTGCGCGGCACCGCGCCCACGAACGCCTGGCCCAGGCGCAGCTCGACCCGGTGGCGCACCAGCTCGGCGGCCAGCCAGCGCATCAGGCGCGGCGTATCGGTGGTGTGGAAATAATAGCCGGGCGCACTCAGGTCGATGCTGCGCAGCCTGGGCGAGTACAGCCGCACCTGCTCCACGCGGTGCACGCAATCGGCCGGCGCGCGGCCCAGCCAGGTCTGCTCGATGGCTTCCTTGACCAGGATGCCGGTGGTGTGGAGCTTGTCGCCGGGATCGGTCTTGCGTTCCAGCACCAGCACGCGCAGGCCGGCGCGCGCCGCGGCCAGGGCGCAGGCGGCGCCGGCAAAGCTGGCGCCGGCGATGACGATGTCGTAGTCGAAGGAGGGCATGGCGGGTCCCGGAGATGGCAGGGCTCCAGTCTGGCCAGCGGGGGTGAGGGGAATGTGTGGCGAGTGTGAAGTGGCGGGGCGGGGTGCACAACCCAAAAAAACGCCCCGCATACGCGGGGCCGTCAATTACCACGAAGATTGATACACACGGCGGGCACCTGCCAATGCCGCAGCCGCCATCGAAGAATAGGCCGCCAATGTGACGGCGGCATGGCAGCGCAATGAAGGCAGCATGACATCACAGCCCGTAGCGCTTGATTTTGTCATAGAGCGTGGCCTTGCCGACTTGCAGCAAGTCCGCCGCCTGGCTGACAGCGCCGCCGGTGCGTGCCAGTGCATCCGCAATCACCGCGCGCTCGAAGTGCTCCATCCGCTCTCGCAGCGGCGCGGTTTCATCGGGGCCCGCGGCCTGCGCACCTGCCTGCCCGCCCTCCGGCACGCCCAGCACCATCCGATCCGCCGCATTGCGCAGCTCGCGCACATTGCCCGGCCAGGGACGCTGGGCCAGTGCCTGGCGTTGCGCCTCGGACAGGATCGGCGCCGGCCGCTGGTAGCGCACCGCGGACACCAGCGAGAAATGCTCGAACAGCGGCACGATGTCCTCGCGCCGCTCGCGCAGCGGCGGCAGCGCGATGGTGACCACGTTCAGCCGGTAATACAGGTCCTCGCGGAAGCTGCCCTGTACCACCAGCGCATCCATGTCGCCCTTGGCCGCGGCGACGATGCGCACATCGATCTTCACCGAGGCATTCGACCCCAGCCGCTCCAGCGAGCCTTCCTGCAGTACCCGCAGCAGCTTGACCTGCAGCGCCAGCGGCATGCTCTCAATCTCGTCGAGGAAGAGCGTGCCGCCCGAGGCATGCTCGAGCTTGCCGATGCGGCGCTTGCCGGCCCCGGTGAAGGCGCCGGCCTCGTGGCCGAACATCTCGCTCTCGAAGATGGCCTCGGGCACCGCGCCGCAGTTCAGCGCGATAAACGGGCCTTCGGCGCGGCCGGACAGCGCGTGCAGGCTGCGCGCCACCAGTTCCTTGCCGGTGCCGGTCTCGCCGTTGATCATCACCGGCACGTCGGTGGGCGCGACATTGGCCACCAGCGCGCGCACCTGCCCGATCGCGGGCGAGCGGCCGATGATGCGCGTGCCCGCCGCGGGGCCGGCCAGTTCGCGGCGCAGCGCCTGGTTTTCCAGTTCCAGCGCGCGGCGTTCCAGCGCGCGGCGCACAGTGTCGGTGAGGCGGTCGGCGCCGAAGGGCTTTTCGATAAAGTCGTAGGCGCCTTCGCGCATGGCTTGCACGGCCATGGTGATGTCGCCGTGGCCGGTCACCAGGATCACCGGCACGCCCGGCGCGGCGTTGCGGCAGTGCTGCAGCAGGTCCAGCCCGCTGGCGCCGGGCAGGCGCACGTCGGTCACCACCACGCCGGCAAAGGCGCCGTGCAGGTGCGGGATCGCGGCCTCGGCGGAGGGCAGCGCCAGCACCGCGAAGCCGGCCAGCTCCAGGCTCTGCGCGGTGGCCTGGCGCACCAGCGGCTCGTCTTCGACAAACAGGACACGCAGACCGTCTTGCATGGCAATACTCATTGAGAGGCGGAAACCGATGGCGCCGGATCGATGGCGGGGGCGCGCGCCAGCACCAGCGTGAACTGCGCGCCGCCGCCGGGCACGTTGGCCACGCTCAGCTGGCCGCCGAACTCGCGCACGATCGACGACGAGATCGCCAGCCCCAGCCCCAGACCCTGCCCGGTTTCCTTGGTGGTGAAGAAGGGTTCGAACAGGCGCGGCAGCGCTTGCGGCGCGATGCCGGTGCCGTTGTCGCGCACGACGATGGTGACGGCGTGGTCTTCTGCCTGCACCTCGAGATCGATCTGTCCCTGCGCCGGTGCGGCCGCCGCAATCGCATCCAGCGCGTTGCCGAGCAGGTTCAGCAGCACTTGCTCCAGCTTCAGCTCATCGGCGCGCACGGCCAGCCCGGGCAGGGCGTCCAGGCCGGTGACGTTGACGGTGACCGCGCCAAGGCGCGGTGCCAGCAGCGCCAGCACATGATCGACCGCGGCGCGCAGCGCGACCGGCCGGTGCACCGGGCGCGCCTTGCCGGCGAACAGCTTGAGCTGCCCGGTGATCTTGCCCATGCGCTCGGTCAGGTCGGCAATGGCGGTCAGGTTGCCTTCGGCCGCGGCCAGCTGGCCGCGCTCCAGCAGCACGCGGGTGTTGTCCGAGAACGTGCGCAGCGCCGCCAGCGGCTGGTTCAGCTCATGCGTGATGCCGGCCGCCATCTGCCCCAGCGCGGCCAGCTTGCTGGCCTGCACCAGTTCGTCCTGGGCCGCGCGCAGCTCGCTTTCAGCACGGGTACGCTCGGCCACTTCATCTTCCAGCTTTTCATTGATCGCCATCAGGTCGGCGGTGCGGGCCTCGACGCGGCGCTCCAGCTGGTCGTAGGCGGCCTCAAGCAGGCGGCGGCTGTACTGCATGTCGCGCGCGCGCTGGCGGCGCTGGCGCCAGTTGACCAGCAGCAGGCAGATGCAGGCATAGGCCAGCGCCGCCGCCACGGTGGCGTTGCGCGCATTGGCCAGCACCGGCTCCAGCGGCGCCATCACCTGCATGGTCCAGCCAGCCGCGCCGACCGTGCGGTCCAGTTCCAGGTAGCGGACGGCGCGTTCGGCGCCGTCCGGGGCAGAGGTGGTCTTGCTGGCGGGCGATTCGTCGCGCACGCGCACCAGCCGCGCGCCGTCGGCCAGCGTGGTGTCCGCCAGCCAGCGCGTGACCGGCGAGGTCAGCGGCTCCAGCGGCAGCGGCGTCACCGCGCGGCCGTGGTACTGGCGTGTCTTTTCCATCTCGGCCTGCAGCGGCGGCGGCAGCGGGCGCAGGGTGCGGTACTGCCAGGCCGATACTGACGACAGGAAGATCACGCCATGGTCGTCACTGACCATCAGCGGCTCGGCGCCGCTGCCGGCGCGCTGGAACCACTCCAGGTTGAGCTTGACCACGGTCACGCCGATGACCTTGCCGCCGGACTCGACCGGCTGCGCGAGGTAGTAGCCGGGCTCGTCGCTGGTGATGCCGATGGCATAGAAGCGCCCCATCTTGCCGCCCGCGGCGGTCTGGAAGTAGGGGCGGAAGCGGTAGTCTGTGCCGACAAAGCTGCCGGGCTGGCCGTGGTTGCTGGCCGCCAGCGCAATGCCGTTGGCGGCGATCACATAAGTGGCCGAGGCATGCGCGCGGCGGTTGACCTCCGCCAGGTACTGGTTGGCGGCGGCCACGCGTTGCGGGTCGTCGGGGGAGTCCAGCAGCCCGCGCACGAAGGGGTGCAGCGAGACCAGCGCGGGCAGGAATTCGTAGCGGTCGAGGGTGCTTTCCAGCGTGGCGGCGTAGCGGTCGGCGCGCGTGGCCGTGCTTTGCTGGAGGCTGGCCAGGCCGCGCTGGACCGAGACCAGCCAGGTCAGCGCGCACAGCAGCAGGAGACCCGCGGCCAGCGCCACGGCAAAGCCCCACCACCGCCCGCTGCCGACGTCCGGCGCGTGGGCCGGACGGGTGGCGGCGGGGTCATGCACGGCGAGAAAATCGTCTGAGTGGGTCATCGGCGCGCGCGGGGGCTGTCGCGCCGATGATACCTGCTGGCGGGCGGCCGGGGCAGCCGTCCGCGCAGCGGTGGTGGCGCCCTCAGCGGACGCCCTGGCCCACGTCGGCAAGATCCGCCACATCGCCGCTGCCGCCGTTCAGCACGCTGGCCAGGCGCTTGCGGTCAAGCTCGCGCTCCCATGCCGAGACCACCACCGTGGCCACGCCGTTGCCGATGATGTTGGTCAGCGCGCGGCACTCGCTCATGAAGCGGTCGATGCCGAGGATCAGCACCATGCCCGCCACGGGGATGGTCGGCACCACCGCCAGCGTCGCGGCCAGCGTGATGAAGCCCGAGCCGGTCACGCCGCTGGCGCCCTTGGAGGTGATCATCGCCACCGCCAGGATGGTCAGCTGCTGCATCAGCGTCAGCTCGATGCCGGTGGCCTGCGCGATGAAGATCACCGCCATCGTCATGTAGATGTTGGTGCCGTCCAGGTTGAACGAATAGCCGGTGGGCACCACCAGGCCCACCACCGAGCGCGAGCAGCCGAGCTTTTCCAGCTTCTCCATCATGTGCGGCAGCGCCGCTTCCGACGAGCTGGTGCCCAGCACGATCAGCAGCTCTTCCTTGATGTACGAGATGAAGCGCACGATGCTGAAGCCGGTCATGCGTGCGATCGTGCCCAGCACCACCAGCACGAAGATGATGGCCGTGAAGTAGAAGGTGCCGATCAGCTTGAGCAGCGGCACCAGCGAGCCCAGGCCGTACTTGCCGATGGTGAAAGCCATCGCGCCGAAGGCGCCGATCGGGGCCACCTTGGTGATCACGTGGACGATATGGAAGAACACCTTGGAGACCTGCTCGATCAGCTGCACCACGATGCGCGCGCGTTCGCCGAGCACGGCCAGCGCGGCGCCGAAGAACAGCGACACCAGCAGGATCTGCAGGATGTCGCCGTTGGCGAAGGCGCTGAAGACCGTGTCCGGGATGATGTGCATCAGGAACTCGACCGTGCTCTGGCCGTGCGCCTTGGACACGTACTGGGCAATCGCCTTGGTGTCCAGCGTGGCCGGGTCGATGTTGAAGCCCACGCCCGGCTTGAGCAGGTGCGCGGCGCCCAGCCCGATCAGCAATGCGAAGGTCGACACCACCTCGAAGTACAGCAGCGCCTTGCCGCCGACGCGGCCGACCTTCTTCATGTCGCTCATGCCGGCGATGCCGGTCACCACGGTGCAGAAGATGATCGGGCCGATGATCATCTTGATCAGCTTGATAAAGCCATCGCCGAGCGGCTTCATGGCCACGCCGGTGTCGGGCCAGTAGTGGCCGAGCAGGATGCCGACGCAGATGGCGAACAGGACCTGCACGTACAGGATCTTGTAGAAGGGTTTTCTCATGATGTCGTCCTCGGTGTTGACCGTACCCGGGCGCTATCGCTCGGGCCGCGCGCCGTCACGGTTGCGGCGCGTTCAGGGACGGGAATTCGCAACCGCCGTGCCAGTCAAACCGGCATTGCTAACTGGTTGATTCACAAGGAAACACCGGCCCGGCACGGGCGCGCGGCCTCCGGGATTCCGGAAATCCGGACGGCGCGACTCCGGGGTTTCGGAATGCCGGATGCATCGCAGGTGCGCGAAGCGCCACCCGATGGGGGCCGGCGGCAACTTAGACCGCCGTGCCAGGGCGCCGCCATCGCGGCCATGCCGCCGCGACACCGTATAATTCCGAGCTTCCGTTCAATGCCGTCCGGGCCGTGCCGCCGTCCGGGGCCGCCTTCTCACACCGTACGCATGAGCAGCTACTACCAGCACCACGTCTTCTTCTGCCTGAACCAGCGCGAGGCCGGCGAGAACTGCTGCGCCAACCACAACGCCCAGGCGATGCAGGAATACGCCAAGAAGCGTTGCAAGGAACTGGGCATCGCCGGCGGCGAAGGCCGCGTGCGCATCAACAAGGCAGGCTGCCTGAACCGTTGTGAACTCGGCCCGGTGCTGGTGGTCTACCCCGAGGCCATCTGGTACACCTTTGTCGACGAGCACGACATCGATGAAATCATCGACAGCCACCTGATGAAGGGCAAGCCTGTCGAACGGCTGATGGTGGACCGCTGAACCAACCGAAGCCGGCGCATGCCGGCTTGTTGCTTCCCTGTTTTGCCGCTTTGCCGTATTGCTCCGCCGCCCGCCAGCCGGACGGTTTTTTCATTTTTGCCCGGGCTTCCCGCCGGGCGCTGGCTTCACCGCCATCCTGACCGCCATCATGAACGCGCATACCCAGGTACTTTCCATCGCCGGTCCCGCCGGTGCGATCGATCTCTCGGTAGACCTGCCGCAAGGTGAGCCGCGCGGCCTGGCGCTGGTAGCGCATCCGCATCCGCTGTTCGGCGGCACCAAGGACAACAAGGTCGCGCAGACGCTGGCGCGCAGCTTCGTGCAACTGGGCTATGCCACGGTGCGCCCCAACTTCCGCGGCGTCGGCGGCAGCGCCGGCGAGCATGACAACGGCATCGCCGAGCAGGACGACCTGCTGGCCGTGGTGGCCTGGATGCGCCAGCAGACCGCGTGGTCGGCACAGGCCGCAACGCTGCCGCTGGCCATGGGCGGGTTCTCGTTCGGCAGCTTCGTCACCACCCACGTGGCGCGCCGCCTGGCCGAGGCCGGCACGCCCGCGCAGCGCCTGGTGCTGGTGGGCACCGCCGCCAGCCGCTGGCAGGTAGCCGAGGTGCCGGCCGACACCATCGTGATCCATGGCGAACAGGACGACACCGTGCCGCTGGCCAGCGTGTTCGACTGGGCCCGCCCGCAGGAGCTGCCGGTGATCGTGATCCCCGGCGCCGACCATTTCTTTCACCGCAAGCTGCACCTGATCAAGCAGCTCGTCGTCAATGCGTGGGACCGGTGAGGCCGGCACGCCGCCACCCGGACCATCCCCGCGCCACCTTCTTACTGTCGGAAAACAGAAACATGCTGAATCGAGCCACGACACGCCTTTCGTCCGCTTTTGCTCCCGCCGCCATCGCCGCCGCCATCGTGCTGGCCGCCGCGCCTGCCGCCGTCCTGGCGCAGGGCGTGCCGATGCCGCAAGTCGCAGCCAAGTCGTGGATGCTGTATGACGTGACCAGCGGCCAGGCCCTGGCGTCGCAGAATGCCGATGCGCGCATCGAGCCGGCCTCGCTGACCAAGCTGATGACCGCCTACCTGGCGTTCGAGGCACTCAAGGAAAAGCGCCTGACGCTGGACCAGGCGGTGGTGCCGACCAGCGTGGTGCTCAAGGTCAAAAGCGACGAGTCGCGCATGTTCATCGAGCCCAACAAGCCGGTCACCGTGCAGGACCTGCTGCTGGGCCTGATCGTGCAGTCGGGCAACGACGCCGCGCTGGCGCTGGCCGAAGCCGTGGGCGGCTCGGAAGAGGGCTTCGTCGCGATGATGAACCGCGAGGCCCAGCGCATGGGCATGAAGAACACCCACTTCACCAACACCGACGGCATTCCCGACCCGAACCACTACACCACCGCGGTCGACCTGGCCACGCTGACCACGCGCCTGATCAAGGACTTTCCCGAGTACTACGCCATGTACTCGCAGAAGGAGTTCACCTATAACAAGATCAGGCAGCCCAACCGCAACCGCCTGCTGTACATCGACCCGACCGTGGACGGCGTCAAGACCGGCCACACCAAGTCCGCCGGCTACTGCCTGATCTCGTCGGCCAAGCGGCCGCTGGCCAACGTGCCGGACGGCTCGCGCCGCCTGATCTCGATCGTGATCGGCACCACCACCGAACAGGTGCGCACCCAGGAAAGCCTGAAGATCCTCAACTACGGCTTCCAGTTCTTCGACACGCTGCGCCTGTACGACAAGGGCCAGGTGCTGGCCACGCCGGACATCTACAAGGGCAAGAGCGGCACGGTCAAGATCGGCGTGCAGAACGAGACCTTCGTCACCGTGCCCAAGGGCACCGGCGGACGCCTCAAGCCGGTGCTGGAGCGCCAGGAACTGCTGATCGCGCCGATCTCGGCAGGCCAGCAGGTGGGCATGGTCAAGCTGATGGACGGCACCAACAAGGTGGCGGAGTTCCCGGTGGTGGCGCTGGAAGAAGTGCCCGAGGCCGGCTTCTTCGGCCGCCTGTGGGACACCATCCGCCTGTGGTTCAAGCGCAAGTGACCTGAATGCGCGTAAGCCGGCGCGCCATGCGGCGCGCCGGTTTCGTGCCGGAGAATCCGACATGACAACCGACAAGCAAGGCAGCAACAAGCCGGGCGACATCCCGCCGGAGCAGTCGCTGATCGAATACCCCAGCCACTTTCCCATCAAGGTGATGGGCGCGATGCAGGACGGCTTTGCCGAGGCCATCGTCACGCTGGTGCAGGAGTTCGATCCCGACTTCCACGCCGGCAAGATGGAAATGCGCCCCTCCAGCGGCGGCAACTACCTGGGCCTGACCGTGACGGTGTGGGTCACCAGCCGCGAGCAGCTCGACGACTTGTATCGGGCGCTGACTTCGCATCCGATGGTGAAGGTCGTCCTCTAACCTGTCCTTCCCGCATTGTTTTCTCCCCTCTCCCGCGCGCGGGAGAGGGGAGTCGCCTTGATGCGTTCGCGCCAGTTTCAATTGCTGGTGGTCTGCAGTTTCCCCATACCAACATGAACACCATCACCCTGAAACCCGGCAAGGAAAAATCCCTGCTGCGCCGCCACCCGTGGATCTACGCCACCGGCATTGCCACGACCGAAGGGCGCTGCGAGCCGGGCGCGACCGTGATCGTGCGCGCCGCCGACGGCCGCTTCCTGGCCAAGGCCGCCTACAGCCCCGAGTCGCAGATCCGCGCGCGCGCGTGGACCTTCGATGAAAACGAGCCGGTCGACCACGCCCTGTTCAAGCGCCGCGTGGCCGCGGCCGTTGCCTACCGGCGCCAATGGGTGAAGGACAGCGACGCAGTGCGGCTGATCTTCGGCGAATCCGACCGGCTGCCCGGCCTGATCGTCGACTACTACGGCAACGGTGATAAGGGCCAGCTGGTGTGCCAGTTCAATTCGGCCGGCGTGGAACACTGGAAGACCGCGATCGTGCAGGCACTGGTCAAGGAAACCGGCTGCCCCAACGTCTATGAGCGTTCCGACGCCGCCGTGCGCCAGCGCGAAGGCCTGGAGCTGGTGACCGGGGTGCTGGCCGGCGCCGAGCCGGATCCGGCGCTGTCGGTCACCGAGCACGGCGTGCGCTACTACGTCGACGTGCGCAACGGCCACAAGACCGGCTTCTATGTCGACCAGCGCGACAACCGCAAGCTGGTGGGCGACCTGGCCGCCGGGCGCGAGGTGCTGAACTGCTTCTGCTATACCGGCGGCTTCTCGCTGGCGGCGCTGCGCGGCGGCGCCACCTCGGTGACCTCGATCGATTCGTCGGGCGAGGCGCTGAAGATCGCCGCTGGCAATGTCACGCTCAACGGCTTCGAACCCGAGCGTGCCACCTGGCTCGATGCCGACGTGTTCAAGACCCTGCGTGAATTCCGCGCCGAGGGCCGCCAGTTCGACCTGATCGTGCTGGACCCGCCCAAGTTCGCCCCGTCGGCGCAGCATATCGACCGCGCCGCGCGCGCCTACAAGGAAATCAACCTGGTCGGCATGCAGCTGCTGCGCCCGGGCGGGCTGCTGTTTACCTACTCGTGCTCGGGCGCGATCAGCATGGAGCTGTTCCAGAAGATCGTGGCGGGCGCGGTGACCGATGCGCGCGCCGATGCACGCATCCTGCGGCGGCTGTCGGCCGGCACGGATCACCCGATGCTGGCGGCATTCCCGGAAGGCGAGTACCTCAAGGGTTTGCTGCTGGAGAAGGTAGCGTAAGACGGATGTGTGGCGCTGGTCAGCGCCACATATTCCGCATCCGGCTGGCCAGGTCCACCGGCGCCAGCGCGGGTCTGGCCGGCCCTTCGCCCGGCATCGGCGGGGGTGGCCACGAGCGGCTGTAGAAGTTGGGCATCACGCGGTTGGGCAGGAAGCGCGTGCGCGACGCATACACATGCCGGTCGCCGAAGCCCACCTGCTGGTGCACGTAGAAGCGCTGCGGCACCACGATGTCCAGGTGGTCCCTGGCCCGCGTCATTGCCACATAGAGCAGCCGCCGTTCTTCCTCGATCTCTTCGGTGGTGCCGGTCGCCAGGTCGCTCGGCATGCAGCCGTCAACCGCATTGAGCACGTACACCGCCTTCCATTCCTGGCCCTTGGCCGAGTGGATGGTCGACAGGATCAGGTAGTCCTCGTCGCGCGAGGGCACGCCGGATTCGTCGCTGGAGGCGCTGGGCGGGTCCAGCGTCAGTTCGGTCAGGAAGCGCTCGCGCGCGCCGTAGGTGGCGGCGATGCGCTCCAGCTGCTGCAGGTCGGCCTGGCGCGCGGCGGCATCGTCGTGCAGGCGCTCCAGGTGCGGCGCGTACCAGGCCAGCACTTGCTCGAACTCCGACGGCCACGGCGAGGTGGGCGCCATCAGCGCGCGCGCCAGCGCCAGCAGGTCGGCCCAGGCGGGCGCTGCGGCCGGCGGCGGCTCGAATTGCTCCAGCGAGAACAAGGGCTCGGTGGCCAGCGCCAGCGCATCGAGCACGCGCGCCGCGGTCTTGGGGCCGATGCCGGGCAGCAGCTGCAGCGTGCGGAAGCCCGCCATGCGGTCGCGCGGGTTCTCCAGCCAGCGCACCACCGCCAGCGCGTCCTTGACGTGGGTCGATTCCAGGAATTTCAGCCCGCCGAACTTCACGAACGGGATATTGCGCCGGGCCAGCTCGATCTCTACCTGCGCGCTGTGGTCGGCGGCGCGGAACAGCACCGCCTGTGCCATCAGCGTCAGGCCGGCCTCGCGCCGCGCCAGCACCTGCTCGACCACGTAGCGGGCCTGGTCGGCCTCATCGTTGACCACGATCACGCCGGGCTTTTCGGCCGAGGCGCGCTCGGACCACAGGTCCTTGGTATAGCGCTCGGCCGCCAGCCCGATCACGGCGTTGGCGGCCTGCAGGATCGGCTGCGTCGAGCGGTAGTTCTGCGACAGCGTGACCTGCTGCGCGGCCGGCGTGAACTGCGCCGGGAAGTCCAGGATATTGCGCACGGTGGCGCCGCGGAAGGCGTAGATCGACTGCGCGTCGTCTCCCACCACGGTCAGGCCGCGGCCGTCCGGCCGCATGGCCAGCAGGATCGACGCCTGCAGCGCATTGGTGTCCTGGTATTCGTCGACCAGCACGTGGTCGAAGCGCGCGCCCATGTCCTGCGCGATGGTGGGCTCGGCCATGGCCTGCGCCCAGTACAGCAGCAGGTCGTCATAGTCCAGCACATGCTGCTTCTGCTTGGCCTCGACATAGCCGGCGAACAGGGTGCGCAGCGCATCCGCCCACATCGCGTAGCGCGGGAACTGCTGCTTGAGCACGTCTTCCAGCGGCGCCTGGGTGTTGACCACGCGCGAGTAGATCGCCAGGCAGGTTTCCTTCTTCGGGAAGCGGCTGGCGGTCTCCGACAGGCCCAGGTCGTGGCGCACCACGTGCATCAGGTCGGCGGCATCGCCGCGGTCGCTGATGGTGAAGGCGGGCGACAGGCCCAGGGTCTCGGCGTATTCGCGCAGCAGGCGCGCGCCGATGGCGTGGAAGGTGCCGGACCACTGCAGCGCCGCGCGCCCCGCGCCGGTCTGGGTGCCGAGCGCCTGGTCGACGATGCGCTCGACGCGCCGTCCCATCTCCGCCGCGGCGCGGCGCGAGAACGTCAGCAGCAGGATGCGTCGCGGATCGGCGCCGGCCAGCACCAGGTGCGCGACCCGGTGCGCCAGCGTATTGGTCTTGCCCGAGCCGGCGCCGGCGATGATCAGCAGCGGCGCGTCGCTGCCGTGTTCCACCGCGGCGCGCTGCTCCGGGTTGAGCCGGGACAGGTAGGCGGGGACATCATCGGCTCCAGGGGCAGCGAGGTCGGCGGCGGGGGCTAGGTCCAAAGTCACAGGCGGGGCTCGGGGAAGGCTCGGAAAACTCAGAAAAAGGCTGGCGCCAACTGTATATCCATACAGGGATGTCGCGCAACCTGCTGCCCTAGCGATCGTGCGCAAAAACAGAAAAAGGTGCTCGATGAGCACCTTTTCGCTGCGGTTGCCGCGGGAGCGTTACGCGGACTTTGCCAGCGCGCCATCCAGCAGCTTGTGCAGCGCATCCCACTCGGGCTCGCCCACATAGCGCTTCAGGATGCGGCCGTCCTTGTCGACCACGAAGGTGGTCGGCGTCAGCTGCACATTGCCGAAGGCCCTGGCCGCGGTGCCGTCGGAATCCATCGCCACCTTGAACGGCAGGCCGCGCGTCCTGGCGTAGTTCATTACATACATGGGCGGGTCGTAGTTCATCGCCACGGCGACGAATTCCAGCCCCTTGCCCTTGAACTGCTCATAGGTGCGGACCATGTCAGGCATTTCCTTGACGCAGGTGGCGCAGCTGGTGGCCCAGAAGTTGATCATGTAGACCTTGCCCTTGAGGTCGGCGGTGCTGACCTTCTCGCCCGACAGCAGCGTGAAGGTGGCCGCCGGGGCCGTATTGGCCGGCGCCAGCGCGCGGTAGCCGAACCAGCCCAGCAGCGCGAGCACGACCACGGCCGCGACGATGGGCCAGGGCTTGCGGGAGGATTTGGTGGCAGGGGCAGCAGTGGTCATGGAATCCGGGTCAGGCAGGTTCGGTCAGCAATGGGACATTCTAATGCCGCAGGCGTTCGCGCGCTGCGCGGGGCCGGGCTGCGGCAATCCGCCGCAAGCGTCCCGATCGATTCAGCGCCGGACGGCGGCGCGTGCCTGGTCCAGCGCCTGTTCCAGGTAGGCGCCGTAGAAATCCGGCTGCATGCCGCGCAGCGGGCCGGCGGCGGCGCGGCCCTGGCGGTCCAGGAACAGCACCGTGGGCGCCACCCGCACCTGGTGCGCCCGGGCCCACGCGCGCGCGGTGGTCAGGCTGCCGTCGGCATCGCGCAGCGGGGTGTCGGCGGTCATGTCGAGCTCGCGCACGGCAATCTCGCCGGCGGCGGCCTGCGGGCCCAGGTAGTTGCGGCGCACCGCGTCGCAATAGCTGCAGCCCGGCATCGACACCAGCACCACCAGCGGCTCGCCGCGGCGCGCGGCCTCGGTGCCGTGGGCGGCCAGGTCGGTGGCCGGCGGCAGGTGGGCGGGGCTGGCCGCGGCTGCGGGCATGCCGGCCGCGGCTGCGGGCATGCCGGCCGCGGCTGCCAGCAACGCACCCGCGGCCACCCAGCGCAGGCTGGCTATGGCGAAGGCGTGGCGGGCAATGAGGGCGGCAGGCATGGCTGGAACGTGGGGGCAGGGCGGTAGCGGGAGCGGCGCAGCAAGCACTGAAGCGCCGCTTTCGGGATAATACCGGTTTCCGCCCGCAGGCGATGGCGTCCGCCAGCGCCGCCCGCAGCCTGCGCGCGCCGTCCCCCATGGATTCCCGATGCGTCTTGTGCCGCCCCCGCCGAGCTTTCCTGCCGCTGTCCGCCGCCCGCTGCTGTGCTGTGCCGCCGTGCTGGCATTCGCCCTGTGCGCCTGTTCACCGCGCTATGACTGGCGCACCATCCAGTCCGGCGAGGGCGCCTACGCCGCGCTCTATCCGGGCAAGCCCACCAGCGCCGCGCGCGACGTGACCATTGCCGGGCGCAAGCTGCCGATGACGATGGAAGCTGCGCGCGTCGACGACACGCTGTTCGCCGTGGGCGTGGTGACGCTGCCCGCCGATGACGAAGCGCTGCGGCGCGAGGCGCTGGCGGCGATGCAGGCCGGCCTGCTGGCCAACCTCGGCACGCCGTCGGGCGAGCCGCGCGCGCGGCCCGTCACCGTGATGAGCGCCGACCGTCCGGGCCGCCCGCTTGCCGGCGTGGAAGTGCAGGCCAGCGGGGTGTCGCCGCAGGACCAGTCGCCGCGCCGGCTGACGGCGCGCCTGGTGGCGGTGGGTACGCGCGCGTACCAGGCGGTGGTGCTGGAATCGGGCGATGCCGCGCGCGACGCGCGCCAGGCCGAGCAGGTGGAGCAGTTCCTGGGCGGCTTCCACCCGTTCTGACGCGCCGCGTCGCAGGAAAGATTGTTGGTGCCGTGGCTGCGGGAGCGTGGCCCCGGCATGGTTGTCGTCAAAGGAGAGTGGGATGCGTTGGGAAGTATGGTTGGCTTTTTTCGCCGCGTGCTGGGTGATCGCCGTGTCGCCGGGGTCGGGCGCGGTGCTGTCGATGAGCCATGGGCTCTCGTACGGGCTGCGCAGGACCACCACCACCATCTTTGGCCTGCAGGCCGGGCTGGTGATCGTGCTGCTGGTGGCGGGCGGCGGCCTGGGCGCGCTGCTGCTGGCCTCGGAGCAGGCCTTCATGGTGGTCAAGACGATAGGCGCGCTGTACCTGATCTACCTCGGCGTGCAGCAATGGCGCGCGCAGGTGGAGAGCGGGGCGGACCAGGGTGGCAGCACCGCCCCCGTGCGCGTAGCGGTGATGAGCCGGCGCCGGCGCTTTGCCACCGGCCTGCTGACCAATGTGACCAACCCCAAGGGCATCATCTTCATGGTCGCGGTGCTGCCGCAGTTCATCGATCCCAACCGGCCGCTTGCGCTGCAGCTGGCGATCCTGGCGGCCACCATGTGCTGCGTGGACCTGGTGGTGATGCATGGCTATGCGCTGCTGGCGTCGCGCATGCAGGGGCTGTTCCGTAATGCGCGCGCGGTGCGCTGGCAGAACCGCTTCTTTGGCAGCGTGCTGATGGCGGTGGGCGCGGCGCTGTTCTTCGTGCGCCGGCAACACGCCTGAGCGGCGTCTGCATCAATACTGGCGCGCACCGGCCGGGTTTGCTTCAATGAGGAGGAAACCCGGCCACGGAGACCCCGCATGCCCGCCTTGCCGAACCCCCACGCCGGTGCGCGCCTGCAGCCGCGCCATACCGTGCCCCCGGTCGAAGAGCCCGGGCCGCCGGGCATCCCCCCGGACTTGCCGTTGCCGCCAGAGGAAGATCCGACCCCGCCCCCGGTCGAGCCGCCGGTTGCCGGGCGTGCCGGGCACTACTGCTTCAGCTCGTAGAAATCGTTCAGGCAGTAGCCGTCGGTCAGTTCGACCGGCTGGTCGCCATGGGTGTAGCCGGTGCGCAGGATATGCAGCAGCGGCTCGCCGGGCGCGATCTGCAGGCGCGCGGCCAGTGCTTCGCCGGCGACGATCGCGCGCAGCCTTTCGGTGACGCGCAGCACCGGCTTGCCGATCCGCTCCAGGTAGGCGTACAGCGATTCGCCGATGGCGCTGGCGTCGGGCAGCACGGCCAGTGCCAGCGTGGTGACATCCATCCAGAAGACCTGCCCGTCGGCCTTGCGCAGGCGGGTCAGGCTGACAATCTCTTCCCCTTCCTGCAGCGCCAGCGCCGCAGCCTCCTGGGGCGTGGCGCGGCGGCGTTCGAACGCCACCAGTTCGCTGGCCGGCGTCATGCCGCGCCGGCGCGCCAGCTCGCTGAAGTTGTCCAGCCGCGCCGCCTTCTGCTCAGGGCGCGGCGCGACAAAGGTGCCCGCGCCGCGGCTGCGCGTGATCGCGCCTTCCTCTGCCAGCACCTGCAGCGCGCGCCGCGCCGTGACGCGTGAAATCTCCAGTGAATCCACCAGCGTGCGCTCGGACGGCAGCGCGTCGCCAACCCGCCATTGGCCGGCCTGGATGGCCGCGGCCAGCCTGCGCGCCACTTGCAGGTAGATCGGCGTCGCCTCCGCTTCGTCCGGCTTGAGAGCCTGCAGCCGTTGATCCATTGCGAATCCTCGTAGGTACCAGAGTGTGGAGGTGATGATACCACTTTAGGACATTTGACGTCGATGGTGCGGCATTGCGTCATCTGGGCGATAACATCGCCATCGCTTCGCTTTACGTCAATTGGTATTGAAATGGTTCTGCTGATTATGGCGTCGGAAAATGCTGCTGTGATTTGGAAAAATCTTACCTATCTCCGTGGGTTATGGTGATTAAGGCGAATGTGAGGACCATCCAAGGACTGTTTTGCCTTGCCTCAATAAAGATGCCACTTAGATACAATATTGTTGTAGTGGTTTTCACTGGTATTTTTATTGTCGGTTGCCGTCTATCTTTCGCCTGACCCTGGCGCCGTCGCATTTCTGCACCGGCCGCCGCGACTTCTGGAAGCAAAATGGCTGAGACGAGCGAAACCCTGTTGCTGCGGGCTCCGGTGAGCGGAGTGCTGCTTCCCCTCGCGGCCGTGCCGGACCCGGTCTTTGCCGACGGCATGTTCGGCGACGGCCTGGCCATCGACCCCCTGAGCGACACGCTGGTGGCGCCTTGCGACGGCACCATCGTCCACCTGGCCGCCACCGGCCACGCCCTGACGCTGCAGGCTCCGTGCGGGGCGCAGGTGCTGCTCCATGTCGGCATCGATACGGTGTCGCTGCGCGGCGAAGGCTTTGCGCCTTGCGTGGCGCAGGGCGCTGCCGTGCGCCAGGGGGATGCGCTGATCCGTTTCGATGTCGACCGTGTCGCGCAGCAGGCGTCGAGCCTGGTGACGGTGATGGCAATCGCCAATGGCGATGCCTTCACGGTCGCCGGCAGGACCGGCGCGGCGCAGGCCGACGCGGGCCGCACGGTGCTGCTGCAGGTGCGTGCCGCGGGTGCCGCGGCGCCCGCGCAGGAAGACCACGCGAGCGCAGCCGAACAGCGGCGCACGGTCACGCTGGCCTGCCCCGGCGGCTTGCACGCGCGGCCCGCGGCACGGGCGCGCGAAGCCGCGCGCGGCCTGGACGCCGCCGTCGCATTGCACTACGGCGGCCGGCAGGCGAGCCTGGCCAGCCTGGTGTCGCTGCTGGGCCTGGCCGCCGACGAGGGCGCCGCGGTCGAGCTGGTGGCGACCGGCCGCGATGCCGGTGCCGCGCTCGATGCGGTCGCATACGAACTGCAGCGCGCCGGCGTGGGCGAAGAAGAACCCGTGCCCACGGTGGCCGCACCGATTGCGCAGCCTGGGCCGGGCGCCGGCCTGCCGGCGGATGGCATCCCCGGCGTGGCTGCCGCCCCCGGCATCGCGATCGGCACGCTGCACTGGTGGCGCGAGACCACGCCGGAGCCGGCCGAGGCCGGCCAGGGGATTGCTGCCGAGCGCGAGGCCCTGCGCGCCGCGCTGGCGGCCATCGACGCCCAGCTGGCGCATGAGAGCGAAGCCGCCACCGCACGCCGCGCCGGCGCCGAGGCCGGCATCTTCGCCATGCATCGCGCGCTGCTGGAAGACCCGGCCCTGCAGGCCGCGGCCGAGACCATGATCGCCGCCGGCAAGAGCGCGGGCTTTGCCTGGCGCGAGGCCACCCGGGCCGAAGCCGCCATGCTGTCCGCGATGGCCGACCGCCGCATGGCCGAACGCGCTGCCGACCTGCTGGACCTGGGCAAGCGCGTGCTGCGTGCGCTGGCCCCGGCGGGCAGTGCCCCGGTCCAGCTGCCCGCACCGGCCGCCGACGGCGATGTCATCGTGCTGGCCGCCGGGGAATTCACGCCGTCCGACCTGACCGGACTGGACCGCACCCGGGTTGCCGCACTGGTGATGGCGCGCGGCGGCCCGACCTCGCACGCGGCCATCATCGCGCGTCAGCTCGGCATCCCTTGCCTGGTGGCTCTGGGCAGCGCGCTGGAGCGCCTGCAGGACGGCACGCCGGTCATCGCCGACGGCGACAGCGCCCGCCTGCACGCCTGCCCCGATGCGCATTTGCTGGCCGCCGCCGCCAGCGCCGTCAGGCTGCGCGCGCAGCAGCGCGAGGCCGACCTGCGCGCCGCGCACGCCGCGGCCAGCACCCGCGACGGCGTGCCTATTGAGGTGGCCGCGAATATCGGCAGCCTCGACGACGCCCGCAATGCCGTGGCGCATGGTGCCGACGCGGTCGGCTTGCTGCGCACCGAACTGCTGTTCCTGCACGGCGACGCAGCCCCCGCGGCGGCGGACCACACCGCCAGCTGCCAGGCCATTGCCGATGCCCTGCAGGGCCGCAGCGCGATCGTGCGCACGCTTGATATCGGCGCCGACAAGGACGCCGCCTGGCTGCACCTGCCTGCCGAAGACAACCCCGCCCTGGGCCTGCGCGGCGTGCGCCTGGCGCAGGTGCGCCCGCAACTGCTGGACGACCAGCTGCGCGGCCTGCTTGCAGTGCGCGCGAGCGGGCCGCTGCGCATCCTGCTGCCGATGGTCAGCGAGGTCGGCGAACTGCTGGCCTGGCGCGAACGCATCCGTGCGCTGGCGGCCGAAGCCGGTACCGATCCCGAGATCGAGGTCGGCGTGATGATCGAAGTCCCTTCCGCCGCGCTGCTGGCCGACCAGCTGGCCGAGCACGCCGATTTCTTCTCGATCGGCACCAACGACCTGACCCAGTACACCCTGGCCATTGACCGCTGCCAGCCGGAGCTGGCGGCACGCATGGATGGCCTGCATCCCGCGGTGCTGCGCATGATCGCCGCCACCACCGAGGGCGCCGCGCGCCACGGGCGCTGGGTAGGCGTGTGCGGCGCGCTGGCGGGCGACCCGCTGGCCGTGCCGGTGCTGGTCGGGCTGGGCGTGACCGAGTTGTCAGTCGACGCCGGGCTGGTGCCGGGCGTCAAGGCGCGCGTGCGCGCGCTCTCGCATGCCGATTGCCGGCAGCGCGCAGGCGAATTGTTGCGGCTGCCGTCAGCCGCCGCGGTGCGCGACGCGTGCCGCCGCTACTGGCCGGCATAAGCGCCGGTCGACCACAACCCAATACGCGCCACGCGCGCACAGATTCGGAGAACGCCAATGAAGATGGACCTGCTGCCCAGGGTGCAACGCCTGGGCGCCACGCTGATGCTGCCGATTGCCGTGCTGCCCGTGGCCGGCCTGCTGCTGCGCCTGGGCCAGCCCGACGTATTCGACATCAAGCTGATGGCCGAGGCCGGCAACGCGGTCTTTGCCAACCTGGCCCTGCTGTTCGCGATCGGCGTGGCGGTGGGCTTTGCGCGCGACAACAACGGCGCGGCGGCACTGGCCGGCACCATCGGCTACCTGGTGCTGACCACGGTGCTGAAGACCATCGACAAATCGCTCGACATGGGCGTGCTGGCCGGCATCGTCGCCGGCGCGGTGGCGGGCGGGCTCTACAATCGCTATCGCAATGTCGCGCTGCCACCCTATCTGGGCTTCTTTTCCGGCAAGCGCTTCGTTCCCATCGTCACCGCGCTGTGCTGCCTGCTGCTGGGCATCGTGCTGGCCTATGCGTGGGCGCCGGTGCAGGCCGGCATTAACGCGGCCGGCGCGTGGCTGACCACGGCGGGCTCGGCCGGCGCCTTGGTGTTCGGGCTGCTGAACCGGCTGCTGCTGGTCACCGGGCTGCACCACCTGATCAATACCCTGGCGTGGTTCGTGTTCGGCAACTACGCCGATCCGGCCACGGGGGCGGCGGTATCGGGCGACCTGCACCGCTACTTTGCCGGCGACCCCGGCGCAGGCCTGTTCATGACCGGCTTTTTCCCGGTGATGATGTTCGGCCTGCCCGCGGCCTGCCTGGCGATGTACCACGAGACGCCGCCGGCGCGGCGCGCGCTGGTTGGCGGCATGCTGTTCTCGATGGCACTGACCTCGTTCCTGACCGGCATCACCGAGCCGATCGAGTTCAGCTTCATGTTCCTGGCGCCGGTGCTGTACGGCCTGCATGCGCTGATGACCGGCCTGTCGATGGCGCTGTGCCATGCGCTCGATATCCGGCTGGGCTTCACCTTCTCGGCCGGCGCGATCGACTATGTGCTGGGCTACGGGCTGTCCAGCCGCGGCTGGCTGGCGATTCCGCTGGGGCTGGCCTATGCGCTGGTCTATTACGGGCTGTTCCGCTTCTTTATCCGCCGCTTCAACCTGCTGACGCCGGGCCGCGATGAAGTGGTGCCCGTGGCGGCCGCCGGCGGTGCCGCGCAGCCGGCCGCGGGCAGCGTGGCGCAACAGTATGTCGAAGCGCTGGGCGGCCCTGCCAACCTGGTCGTGGTCGATGCCTGCACCACGCGTCTGCGGCTGAACGTGGCCGACATCGGCGCGGTGTCCGAGCCGCGGCTCAAGGCACTGGGCGTACGCGGCGTGCTCAAGCGCCCGCCCAATGTGGTGCAGGTGGTGATCGGGCCGCAGGCCGAGCAGGTTGCCGGTGATATCCGCGCGGTGCTGCAGCAGGCGCCGCAGGCCACGGCCGTGGTGGCTGCTGCGCCCGCCGTTGCTACCCAGGCGTCCGTGCCGGCTGCCGGTGCTTTCGATCCCGCCTGGTGGATCGATGCGCTGGGCGGCGCCGCCAATATCGCCTCGGTCGGCGTGGTGGCACTGACGCGGCTGCGCGTGGTGGTGCGCGAGCGCGCCCGGGTGCGCGCCGACCACCTTGCGGGCAGCCAGCTGATGTGGATCGGCGATGACACCGCCCATATCGCCTTCGGCCATGCGGCAGACGGACACGCTGCCGCCTTCGAGCGCGCCCTGCAGGCCATGCCCACCTGACCCCCGCCGCCGCAGCCGTGCGGCTGCGGTCGACCTTCCCCATCGGCAACAACAACGACGGCCGCGACGACAGCCGCGCCGGTGGATACCGTCTGCTTATCCAGGAGTCATTGATCGTGAAACGCATTGCACTGACGGCGCTGCTCGCAGCGTCGGCCGGGGGCGCCTGCGCCCAGTCCGCCGGCACCGGCATCACCTTGTATGGCCGCGCCGTGGCCGGCCTCGACTATGTCAACGGCATCGCCCGCCCGGGCGGCGACGTGGACACCTTCCGCTTCGGCAGCAACCAGTACGGCGTCAGCTTCTGGGGCATGCGCGGCGCAGAAGACCTTGGCGGCGGCCTGCGCGGGGTCTTCAACCTGGAGGGCATGATCACCTCCGGCACCGGGCGCTCCGATCCGCTGTTCAACCGGCGCGCGCAAGTGGGCCTGGCCAGTAACGACTGGGGCACGCTGCTGCTGGGCCGGGCCATGAGCCTGACCGACGACGAGAGCGGCGCGATCGACCCGATGGGCCTGCAGGCCAGCTCGGTCGCGACGCTGGTCTATGGCCGCAACTGGGGCTCGCGCACCAATGCCGTGACCTACAACTCGCCGGTGTGGGGCGGGCTGAGTGTGCGCGCGCAGGCCGGCAGCGACGGCGTGGCGGGCAGCTTCAACAGCGGCAAGCAGTTGAGCGCGGCCGTCAAGTACGCGCAGGGCAACCTGAGCCTGACCGGCATCTACGAGGAACTGCGCGACACGCAGGGCCGCATGGACAACCTGTATGTCAACTCGCGCCAGTACACGCTCGGTGGCAGCTATGCGCTGAACAACCTGCGCCTGTTCGCCGGCTATAACCTGACCGTGTCCTCGGGCGATACCGTGGCCACGCCGGAGAACCCCTACGCCGCCACGCGCAGCCAGATGGCATGGGTCGGCGCCAACTACCGCCTGCTGCCGGCGCTGACGCTGCTGTCCGGCGTCTACTACGCCACCCTGAACAATGGCGGCGGGCATGGCACGCTTGTCACACTGGGCGCAAAGTATGACTTGTCGAAGCGCACCTCGCTGTATGGCACGGTGGCGTCGGTGTTCAACTCGCGCAATGCCACCTTCTCGGTGGAGGCGTCGCCGGACACCATGCCGGGCGCCGGGGCGAACCAGCAGGGCGCCTATGCCGGCATCATCCACCTGTTCTGACGGTGGCTGGCCGGTGATCTGAATGTATTGGAGAGTATTGCCATGAAAGGAAACATCCTGACGCCGGCCGGCTGGATCTTCGGAGAGATCCATGCCGGCCCGGACGGACGCATCGCGCGCATCGAGGGCGTGCCCGCCTCGCCTGAGCACAACGATGCCCCGTACGTGCTGCCGGGGTTTGTCGACCTGCTCAACCACGGCGGCGGCGGCAAGGACTTCATGGATGGCGAGGCCGCGGTGCCGGTGATCCTGCGCGCGCATGTGCGCTTTGGCACCACCAGCCTGCTGGGCAGCACCATGACCTCGCCGCACGACGTGCTGCTGCCCGCACTGCAGGCGCTGAACCGCGCCTGCGCGCAGCGCCCGCCCGGCGCGGCGCGCATGCTGGGCGTGCACCTGGAAGGGCCGTATATCAACCCCGGCAAGCTGGGCGCGCAGCCCGATACCTCGGCCACTGCCACGCCGGAAGAACTGGAGCAGTACCTCGGCGCCGCGCCGCTGAAGGTGGTGACGCTGGCGCCCGAACTGCCGGGGCATCTGGACATCATCCGCCTGCTGGTCGCGCGCGGCGTGCGCGTGCAGCTGGGCCACACGCTGGGCACCTATGAGGACGCGGTGGCCGCGCTGGATGCCGGCGCCAGCGGCTTCACCCACCTGTTCAACGCGATGACCCCGCTGCAGCACCGCGCGCCCGGCATGGTGGCGGCAGCGCTGGCCCATGCCGAGTTTGCCGAGCTGATCCCCGACCTGCTGCACGTTCATCCGGGCGCGATCCGCGCCGCGCTGCGCGCGATTCCGCGGCTGTATGCGGTGACGGACGCCACCGCCGCCGCGGGCATGCCGGACGGCGTGTACCACCTGGGCAGCCAGACCGTCTACAAGGTCCACGGCAGCGTGCGCCTGGCCGATGGCACGCTGGCCGGCAGCGTGCTGACCATGGACCAGGCGCTGCGCAACTTCGTGTCGATCGGGCTGGACCTCGCCGATGCGTCGCGGCGCGTTTCGCTGTATCCGGCCCAGTACCTGGGCATGTCCGACCGCGGCATGCTGGCACAGGGCTGCTGGGCCGACGCGGTCGTGCTGGACCGCGCGCTCTTGGTGCGCACCGTTTATGTCGAAGGAGAATGCTGTGTCGAGAATGCTTGAAGAGGCGCTGAGCGCGCCGGCCGTGGTGGCCGCGCAGTTGGCGCAGGCGCCGCGCGTGGCCGCGCTGGCTGCGCAACTCGCCGCGCAGGCCTGGCCCGCGGCGCTGACCGTGGCGCGCGGCAGCTCGGACCATGCCGCCAGCTACTTCGCCACGCTGGTCACGCGCCGGCTGGGCGTGCCGGTGGCCTCGCTGCCGATGTCGACGGTGACGCTGCACGACAGCGCGCTGCGCGTGGCCGGGCAGCTGGCGGTGGCGTTCTCGCAGTCGGGCCGCAGCCCCGACCTGGTCGAGACCATGCAAGCGCTGCGCGACCGCGGCGCCGCCACCGTGGCGCTGGTCAACGCGCCCGATTCGCCGCTGGCGCAGGCGTGCGCGCATGAACTGCCCCTGCTTGCCGGCCCCGAGCAGAGCGTGGCCGCGACCAAGAGCTATATCGCCATGCTGTCGATGTCGGCGCTGCTGGTGGGGCATCTCGAGGCCGCACGCAGCGGCGAGCACGAACTGGTCGATGCCTGCGCAGGCTTGCCGGCCGCGCTGGCGCAAGCGGCCGCGCAGGACTGGTCGGCGCTGGTGCCAGCGCTGCGCGACGTCGAGCGCATGATCGTGCTGGGCCGCGGCGCGGGCCTGGCGATCGCGCAGGAAGCGGCGCTCAAGCTCAAGGAGACCTCCGGCATCCAGGCCGAGGCTTTCTCCGGCGCCGAAGTGCGGCATGGCCCGATGGAAATCATCGGCGACGGCTACCCGCTGCTGGTGTTCGCGCCGCGCGGACCGGAACAGGCGGGACTGCTGGCGCTGGCCGCCGAGATGCGCAAGCGCGGTGCGCGCGTGCTGCTGGCGGCGCCTCCTGGCACGGTTGATGCGGAGCTGCCCCTGGAGTTGCCGCTGGTGCCGGCCGGCCATCCGCTGCTCGATCCGGTCTGCGCCATCCAGGGCTTCTATGTCGCGGCGCAGGCGCTGGCGCTGGCACGCGGCCGCAATCCCGACCAGCCGCAGTACCTGCGCAAGGTGACCGAGACGCGCTGAGCCGGCCCATACCGCCCCAATACCGCCCCATGCCGCCCCGGCAAGCAAGGAGTCCGTCATGCAAACCACCCGAACCGCCTCTTCTTCCGGCACTGCCGACGCGCGGCCACTGGACCTCGTCATCTTCGGCGGCGCCGGCGACCTGTCGGCACGCAAGCTGCTGCCATCGCTCTACATGTGCCACCGCGACGGCAACCTGCCCGACGGCACCCGCATCATCGGCGTGGGCCGGCACCGCTGGGACCGCGAGGCCTTTGTCAATTTTGCCGATGAAAGCGCACAACCCTTTGTCGAAGCGCGCTATCTCGAGCCGGCCAAATGGCAGACCTTCCTGCAGCGGCTGGATTTCGTGCACGTTGACGCGTCGCAGTCCGGGGACTATCCGGCGCTGGCCGCGCAACTGCGCCAGGAGGCGCTGCGCATCTATTACATGGCGATGCCGCCGGGCTTGTTCGCGGCCACCTGCGACAACCTTGCCAGCCATGGCCTGATCGCCAACGACACCCGGCTGGTGCTGGAAAAACCGCTGGGCGTGGACCTGGCCTCGGCCATCGGCATCGGCGAGGTGGTCAGCCGCTACTTCAGCGAGGACCGCACCTACCGGATCGACCACTACCTGGGCAAGGAAACGGTGCAGAACCTGATGGCGCTGCGCTTCGGCAATTCGATCTTCGAGCCGCTGTGGCGCACGCCGTTCGTGCGCAGCGTGCAGATCACCGTGGCCGAGACCGTGGGCGTGGGCACGCGCGGCGGCTTCTACGACGAGGCCGGCGCCATGCGCGACATGGTGCAGAACCACCTGCTGCAGCTGGTCAGCATCCTGGCGATGGAGCCGCCGGCAGCGCTCACCTCCGATGCGGTGCGCGATGAGAAGCTCAAGGTGCTGCGCTCGCTGCGGCCGATGTCGCCCGAGGACGTACGCCGCAATACCGTGCGCGGCCAGTACACCGCGGGCGCCATCGCCGGCGAGCTGGTGCGCGGCTACCTGCAGGAAGAAGGCATTCCGCCAGACAGCCGCACCGAGACCTTCGTCGCGATGCGCGCCGAGCTCGGCACGTGGCGCTGGAACAAGGTGCCGTTCTACCTGCGCACTGGCAAGCGCATGCAGGAGCGCGTGACCGAGGTGGTGATCAACTTCGCCGAGGTGCCGCATTCGATCTTCGATGCCGGCAGCACGCTGCAGCCCAACCGCATGGTGATCCGGCTGCAGCCGGAAGAGTCGGTGCGGCTGACGCTGATGGTCAAGCAGCCAGGCGAGGGCATGAAGCTGAAGCCGCTGAGCCTGGCGCTGAACCTGGACTCGGCCTTCACCACCCGGCGCGCCGAAGCCTACGAGCGCCTGCTGCTCGACGTGATACGCGGACGGCTGGCGCTGTTCGTGCGGCGCGACGAACTGCAGGCCGCCTGGACCTGGGTCGACCCGATCCTGGAAGCGTGGCGCCAGCAGGACGAAGGCCCGCGCCCCTATACCGCCGGCACCTGGGGCCCGGCGGCTTCGTCGGCGTTCATGGCGCGCGAAGGCGTGCAGTGGTCTGAGGAGGCGTGATGCGGCTGACCGAACGCGGGCTGCGACGCTGGCTTCGCTTGTAGCTTAGGCCGAGGCATTCAACCGCCCGCCATCCGCAACGCCCGCCGGTACTGGATCGCCTCGCCCACATGCGTGGCGGTCAGCACCTCGGCACCTTCCAGGTCCGCGATGGTGCGGGCCACCTTCAGCACGCGGTAGTACGACCGCGCCGACCACGCCAGCCGCGTCATCGCGCCGCGCAGCAGTGCCTGCGCCTGTGCTTCCATCGTGCAGTGCTGTTCGATCTCGCGTCCGCCCAGTTCATTGTTGGGCTTGCCCTGCCGGGCCAGCTGGCGCTCGCGCGCGGCCAGCACGCGGGTGCACACCACGGCGCTGGGTTCGCCAGGCGGGCCGTCGAGCATCTCGCCCTGGTCCTGCGCTGGGACTTCCACCTGCAGGTCGATGCGGTCGAGCATCGGGCCGGAGATGCGGGACTGGTAGCGCCGCACCTGGTCGGGCGTGCAGCGGCAGGGGCGGTCGGGATGGCCGAGGTAGCCGCACGGGCAGGGGTTCATCGCCGCGACGAACTGGAAGCAGGCGGGGAAGTCGGCGTGGCCGGCGGCGCGGGCGATGGTAATGCGGCCGGATTCCAGCGGCTCGCGCAGGACTTCCAGCACCCTGCGGTCGAATTCGGGCAGCTCGTCCAGGAACAGCACGCCGTGGTGCGCCAGCGAGATCTCACCCGGGCGCGGGTTGCCGCCGCCGCCGACCATGGCCGGCCCCGATGCCGTATGGTGCGGCGACCGGAACGGGCGCTGGCCCCATAGCGCGGTGCGGAAGCCGCCCGGCGTCAGGCTCATGACCGCGGCGGACTCCAGTGCTTCCTGCAGCGTCATCGGCGGCAGCAGCCCGGGCAGGCGCTGCGCCAGCATCGACTTGCCGGTGCCCGGCGGGCCCACCAGCAGGGCGGAATGCTGGCCGGCGGCGGCCACTTCCATGGCCCGGCGCGCCTGGGCCTGGCCGCGTACGTCGCGCATGTCGGGGCCGCGGTCCGTGGCGGCGGGCAGCAACGCCGGCATGGAGCGGGGCAGCCGCGCGTCGGGCAGGGGGCAGAGATGGTCGCACGCCTGGCGCAGCGTCGCGGCGGCATGCACCGCCAGGTCCTCGATCAGCGCGGCTTCGGCGCCATTGCCTGCGGCCACCAGGAAGGCGCGCGGCGCCTCGCCGGCGGCGGCGCGGGCGGCGTTGTCGCGCGCCAGGCCCATGGCCATGGCCAGCGCGCCGCGCACGGGGCGCAGTTCGCCGGACAGGGACAGCTCGGCGGCGAACTCATGAGCATCCAGTGCCTCGGACGGGATCTGGCCGCTGGCGGCCAGGATGCCCAGCGCGATGGCCAGGTCGAAGCGGCCGGATTCCTTGGGCAGGTCGGCCGGGGCCAGGTTGACGGTGATGCGGCGGTTGGGGAACTCGTAACCGCTGTTGAGGATGGCGGCGCGCACGCGCTCGCGGCTTTCGCGCACGCCGGTGTCGGCCAGGCCGACGATGGTGAATGCCGGCAGGCCGTTGGCGAGGTGGGTCTCGACCCGCACCGGCGGCGCGGCGATGCCGGTCAGTGCCCGGCTGCGTAGGACGGCAAGGCTCATGTCATCGAACTGTTAACGAAAAAGGCCGCCAGGAGTGGCGGCCTTCAGGCGGCGGGTTGGATCGGGCAGGACCGGCGTGCTCACGCGCCCCCGGTCGAGTCCACCGAGCCGGCGCCGGGCGTGATGCCGGCGCGGCGCTCAAGCTCCGCCACGCGGCCCTCCAGTTCCTCCAGGCGGGCGCGGGTGCGGGCCAGCACCTGCGACTGGACGTCGAATTCCTCGCGCGTGACCAGGTCCAGCTTGGCAAAGCCCTGGGTCATCATGCTGCGCACGTTCTTTTCGATGTCCCTTGCCGGCGAGTTGCGCAGCGCCTCGCTGACCTTGTTCTGCAGGTCGTTGAAGAGATCGGTCGGTTTCATGGTTTCTCCTTTGCGCACCTAACTGGTGCCAATCCGGGTGGGCATCTGGCGTTTAGCGCGCTTTCGCACAGGAATTGGGCGCCCCGATTGCGGGCGCGCGGCCTGGGTGTCGCGCACGCGGCCACCGTCAGGACTCAATTATCGCCCGTGAGGCACGTGGGCGAAAGCTCCGGCGCATCCGCGTTCACACCTTTTAACCTGATCTGGCTTCGCTGCAGGGCAGATTCAAGTCTGGCTTTGGTCACGGCACGCCATCACGGCCAACATGGGCCGCCGATTTCCGAAGAGCTGGCATGGCAGTTGCAGTAGTTGGTGCGCCAGCGTCATTGAATCACCGAAATCCAAGAAACGAAATCCGAGCCTCAGGAAAAAAGGAGAAGAAACCCATGAAGAAGTTGGCCCTTGCAGTCAGCGCGCTTGTCCTGACCAGTGCCGCCGCCACCGCCCACGCGCAAAGCACGGACGCGGCGGCCCCGGCACCGGCCGCCGCCGCTGCCGAGCCGGCATCGCCGCATACGTTCACGGCCAACGTGTCGCTGGTCTCGGACTACCGCTATCGCGGCATCAGCCAGACCAACCTGCGCCCGGCCATCCAGGGTGGCTTTGACTACGCCCACGAAAGCGGCTTCTATCTGGGCAACTGGAACTCCAGCATCAGCTGGCTCGAGGATGCCAACCCGGCGGTCTCGGCCCCGGTCGAGATGGATTTCTACGGCGGCTTCAAGAACACCTTCAAGGTTGCCGGCACCGAGTTCAGCTATGACCTGGGCGTGCTTGAGTACTACTACCCGGGCGGCTACAACAACCCGCGCCCGTACACCACCGAGCTGTACGCCGGCATCGGCTGGGGCCCGGTGTTCCTGAAGTACTCGCACTCGGTCACCAACCTGTTTGGCTGGGCCGACAGCAAGAACAGCGGCTACATCGACCTGAGCGCCAACGTGCCGCTGAACTTCTGGGACCTGACCCTGAATGCGCACGTCGGCTACCAGGACGTCAAGCACAACAGCGACGCCTCGTACACCGACTGGAAGATCGGCCTGACCAAGGACCTGGGCAAGGGCTTCGCGCTGGCGGTTGCCTATGTCGACACCAACGCCAAGGAAGTGGCCTACACCAGCGCCAACCGCGGCCGCTACCTGGGCAAGGCCACGGCCTGGGCCTCGATCACCAAGACTTTCTAATCATTGCCGCAGGCCGGGCAGGCAGCGCCGGCCTGCCCCGAGGAGAAATCGGATGAAACTCATCATCGCAGTCATCAAGCCGTTCAAGCTCGACGAAGTGCGCGAAGCGCTGTCGGACGTGGGCGTGTCCGGCATTACCGTGACCGAAGTGAAAGGCTTCGGCCGCCAGAAGGGCCACACCGAGCTGTACCGCGGCGCCGAATACATCGTCGACTTCCTGCCCAAGGTGAAGATCGAGGTGGCGGTGCCCGACGACGTGGTCGAGCGCGCCATCGAGGCGGTCGAGAAATCGGCCCGCACCGGCAAGATCGGCGACGGCAAGATCTTCGTGGCACCGATCGAGCAGGTCATCCGCATCCGCACCGGCGAGACCGGCGGCGATGCCCTGTGACCCGAGACAGCACATCACAAGAGGTTAAGCACATGAAAACCTGGTTCAAGCGATTCCTGACGGCCGGCGCGATGGCGCTGGCCATCGGCACGGCGGGCGTGGGCATCTCCACGCCGGCCGCCGCACAGGACAAGCCGGCCGCCGAGGCATCTGCCCCGGCCGCCTCCGCCGCCCCCGCTGCAGCCGCTGCCGAAGCTTCGGCGCCGGCTGCCGCCGCGGCCGCACCGGCCGCCGCCCCCGCGGAAGCGGCCGCCGCGCCGGCCGCACCGGTGCCCAACAAGGGCGACACCGCCTGGCTGCTGGTCTCGACCGCCTTCGTGATCCTGATGACGCTGCCCGGCCTGGCGCTGTTCTACGGCGGCCTGGTGCGCTCCAAGAACATGCTGTCGGTGCTGATGCAGTGCCTGGTGATCTTCTCGCTGGTGGCGCTGCTGTGGGCGATCTATGGCTACAGCTTTGCCTTCACCGAGGGCAACGCCTTCTTCGGCGGCACCGACCGGCTCTTCATGAAGGGGCTGACGGTCGAGGCCGTGGCCGCCACCTTCAGCAAGGGCGTGGTGGTGCCGGAACTGGGCTACTTCGCCTTCCAGTGCGCCTTCGCCTGCATCACCTGCGGCCTGATCATCGGCGCCTTCGCCGAACGCGCCAAGTTCTCGGCCGTGCTGGTGTTCGTGGTGCTGTGGTTCACCTTCTCCTACATCCCGATGGCCCACATGGTCTGGTTCTGGCCGGGTCCGGACGCCTACACCGACGCTGCTGCCGGCGCCGCCGCGACCGCCAAGTCGGGCTGGCTGTTCCAGAAGGGCGCGCTCGACTTCGCCGGCGGCACCGTGGTGCACATCAACGCGGCCGTGGCCGGCCTGGTGGGCGCCTACATGTTCGGCAAGCGCATCGGCTTCGGCCGTGAGGCGATCCGTCCGCACAGCCTGACCTTCACCATGGTGGGTGCCTCGCTGCTGTGGTTCGGCTGGTTCGGCTTCAACGCCGGCTCGGCGCTGGAAGCCAACGGCTCGGCCGCGCTGGCCTTCGTCAACACGCTGCTGGCCACCTGCGCAGCAGTGCTGGCGTGGACCTTCGGCGAGTGGATCGGCAAAGGCAAGCCGTCGATGCTGGGCGGCGCCTCGGGCGCGGTGGCTGGCCTGGTGGCGATCACCCCGGCGGCCGGCTTTGTCGGCCCGATGGGCTCGATCGTGATGGGCCTGATCGCCGGCCTGCTGTGCCTGTGGGGAGTGACCGGCCTGAAGCGCATGCTGGGCATGGACGACTCGCTGGATGTGTTCGGCGTGCACGGCGTGGGCGGCATCGTGGGTGCGCTGCTGACCGGCGTGTTTGCCGCGCCCAGCCTCGGCGGCACGGGCATCTACGACTACGTGGCCAACAAGGTGGCGGACGACTACTCGATCGCCGGCCAGCTGTGGATCCAGTTCGAAGGCGTGCTGACCACCGTGGTGTGGTCCGGCGTGGTCGCCTTCGTGGCCTACAAGCTGGTGGACATGCTGATCGGCCTGCGGGTGCCGGAAGACGAAGAACGCGAGGGCCTGGATATCACCTCGCACGGCGAGACCGCGTATGAAGTCTGAGCGCAAAAGTGTTGTGCTGGAGAGCTGATTGGGAATCTTCTCTCAGGAGTTTTCGCCCGGCCGCGTGCCGGGCTTTTTTCTTTCCGGCATTGCCTGAGATTGCATACATTTGGCGGTCAGCCATGGCCGAACAACGCGTGCCGCGAATGCTTCGGGGGGATTTCCGAGCTTCCTCGCAAAATCCGCCAGCCGAGCGCCGGCAAGGGCTGGCTGGCGATTCCCCCGCGCGCTGCGCGGGCTTTTCGCAAAGTGCTTAACTCCGATCTTAAAAAGCTTCAATTGTCTTTAATGTGCGGGGCACATACATTGCCAGTGAGGCAGTTTCCTCCACCTGCAGAACGCTCCCCGTATCTGTCAGGCCATTTAAGAGCGCGGCATTGCCGCGCTTTTTTTTTTGCCGGTGCGGCCGGCTCTTTATTTCGCGCCGCCCATCCCCATATCGTTATCCCTCAGGCCCGGCCATGCATATCCTTATAAGGGGTGTGCCAGCGCCTGGTTGGCCGTTCCTCTACAATCGGGGCGAACGATTAAGACGACGATTTATAGGATGGATATGGTCCCGCATCTCATCACCGCGCTGAACGGTCCGCTGCTCGAACTGGAAAAGAAAATCCTGGACGCCACGCCGTCCATCGAGCGCTGGTTCAGGCTGGAATGGCAGGAGCATACCCCTCCGTTCTATTGCTCGGTGGACCTGCGCAACGCCGGCTTCAAGCTGGCGCCGGTCGACACCAACCTGTTCCCGGGCGGATTCAACAACCTGGCCCCGGAAATGCTGCCGCTGGCGGTGCAGGCGGCGATGGCGGCGATCGAGAAGATCTGCCCGGACGCCAAGAACCTGCTGCTGATCCCCGAGCGGCATACCCGCAACATGTTCTACCTGCAGAACGTGGCGCGGCTGTCGCTGATCATGCGCCAGGCGGGCCTGAACGTGCGCCTGGGCTCGCTCTCCGAGGAAATCACCGAACCGACCCCGATCGAGCTGCCGGACGGCCAGACCCTGGTGGTCGAGCCGCTCGCGCGCCTGGGCACCAGGGGCCGCCGGCTGGGGCTGAAGGACTTCGACCCCTGTTCGATCCTGCTGAACAACGACCTGTCGGCCGGCATCCCGCCGATCCTGGAAAACATCAACGAGCAGTACCTGCTGCCGCCGCTGCATGCCGGCTGGTCCACGCGCCGCAAGAGCAGCCACTTTGCCGCCTATGACGAGGTGGCCAAGAAGTTCGCCAAGCTGATCGACATCGACCAGTGGATGGTCAACCCGTACTTCGCCCGCTGCTCCGGCGTGGACTTCCACGAGCGCGTGGGCGAGGAAGAACTGGCCGACGCGGTCGAGGGCGTGCTCAAGAAAATCGCCAAGAAGTACCGCGAGTACGGCATCAAGGAAACCCCGTACGTGGTGGTCAAGGCCGATGCCGGCACCTACGGCATGGGCATCATGACCGTGCGCGATCCGTCCGAGGTCAAGGGCCTGAACCGGAAGGAGCGCAACAAGATGAGCGTCGTCAAGGAAGGCCTTGAGGTCAGCGACGTCATCATCCAGGAAGGCGTGCACACCTTCGAGAAGGTCAATGAAGCGGTGGCTGAGCCGGTGGTGTACATGATCGACCGCTACGTGGTCGGCGGCTTCTACCGCGTGCACACGGGCCGCGGCAACGACGAGAACCTGAACGCGCCGGGCATGCATTTCGTGCCGCTGGCGTTTGCGCCCAACGGTATCCCCGACTCCCACGCCAAGCCCGGCGCGGCGGTGCCTAACCGGTTCTACATGTACGGCGTGGTGGCGCGATTGGCGCTGCTGGCGGCGTCCCTGGAACTCGAGAAAACCGACCCGAACCCGATCCTGTGACGAGCCCCATGCGCATCCTCTTCATCACTGACCCGCTGGAGACCTTCAAGACCTACAAGGACTCCACCTACGCCATGATGACCGAGGCCGCCGCGCGCGGCCACGAGCTGTACTGGTGCTTGCAGCCGCAACTGACCCTGTCCGGCCGTGTGGTCGAGACCATGGCCACGCGACTGCACCTGACCGGCGACGACCACGCCTGGTACCGCGAAGGCAACAGCGCGCTGGAGCCGCTGTCGGCATTCGACGCGGTGCTGATGCGCAAGGACCCGCCCTTCGACATGGAGTACGTCACCAGCACCTGGCTGCTGGAGCTGGCCGAGGCGCAGGGCGCGCGCGTGTTCAACAAGCCGCGCGCGATCCGCGACCATTCCGAGAAGCTGGCGATTGCCCAGTACCCGGAATTCATCACGCCGACGCTGGTTACGCGCGACCTGGCACGCATCCGCGACTTCCACGCCGAGCACCGCGACATCATCGTCAAGCCGCTCGACGGCATGGGCGGCATGGGCGTGTTCCGCGTCGGCGCGGACGGCATGAACCTGGCCGCGATCGTCGAGACTTTGGGCCACGACGGCGCCCGCACGCTGATGGTGCAGCGCTATATCCCGGCGATCAAGGACGGCGACAAGCGCATCCTGCTGATCGGCGGCGTGCCGGTGCCATATTCGCTGGCGCGCGTGCCGATGGCCGGCGAGGTGCGCGGCAACCTGGCTGCCGGCGGCACCGGCCGCGCGCAGGAACTGAGCCCGCGCGACCGCGAGATCGCCGAGGCCCTGGCGCCGGGGCTGTGGGAGCAGGGCCTGCTGCTGGTGGGCCTGGACGTCATCGGCGACTACCTGACCGAGGTCAATGTGACGAGTCCGACCTGTTTCCAGGAGATCACCCAGCAAACCGGCTTCCATGTCGCGGCGATGTTCATCGACGCGCTGGAGCACGCCGTGGACGCGGCCGGGCGCTGAGCCTGGCCGGCAGCGGGAGCGCGGGGGGCCGCCTGCTACAATCGGGGCAATCCAACGGATTCACCATCATGGCAGGCATTCTGATCATCGCGCACACCCCGCTGGCTTCGGCGCTGCGCGATTGCGCCGCCCACGTCTACTGCGGCCAGCCGCAGCGGCTGGAATCCATCGACGTCCTTCCCGATGCCGACCCCGCCGTCGTGCTGGCCGAGGCCAGGCGCCGGCTGGCGGCCATCTGCGAGGACAACGGCGCGCTGGTCCTCACCGATATCTTCGGCGCCACCCCCGCCAATATTGCCGCACGCCTGGCCGAGCCGGGCCGCGTGCGGGTGCTGGCCGGCGTCAACCTTCCCATGCTCGTGCGCGCGATCTGCTACCGCGGCGAAAAGCTCGACCAGCTTGCCACCAAGGCCCTGGCCGGCGGCTCGCAGGGTGTGCTGCAGGTCGGCACCACGACTGTCCAGAACCAAACCGCAAACCATCCCGACAAATATGCTGCAGAGGGACACCACCATCATCAATAAACTCGGCCTGCATGCGCGCGCGTCCGCCAAGCTGACCCAGCTCGCCGGCAACTTTGTCAGCCAGGTCAAGATGTCCCGCAATGGTCGCCAGGTCGACGCCAAGAGCATCATGGGCGTCATGATGCTGGCCGCCGGGATCGGCTCGACGGTGACCCTCGAGACCGACGGCCCCGACGAGCAGGAGGCGATGGACGCGCTGCTGGCGCTGATCGCCAACCGCTTTGGTGAGGGAGAGTGAGGCCGGCGGCCTCGACCCGAATTCTTAAACGTTCCTGACGGAGCGGTACATGCCTTTCGCCCTGCACGGCATCCCGGTCTCGCGCGGCGTCGCCATCGGGCGCGCGCACCTGCTTGCGCCCGCGGCGCTGGACGTGTCGCACTACCTGGTCGATGAAGACCAGCTCGACGCCGAGGTCGAACGGCTGCGCGCAGCGCGCGCCGCGGTGCGGGCGGAGCTGGCCGCGCTCAAGCGCGACCTGCCGCGCGATGCGCCCGAGGAGCTGGGCGCATTCCTGGACGTGCACGCGATGATCCTCGACGACGAGGCGCTGGCGCGCGAGCCCGAGGCCCTGATCCGGGGCCGCCGCTACAACGCAGAGTGGGCACTTACCACGCGCCTCGAAGAGCTGATGCGCCAGTTCGACGAGATCGAGGATGAATACCTGCGCGAGCGCAAGACCGATATCCGGCAGGTGGTCGAGCGCATCCTGAAGGCGCTCGCCGGGGCTCCGGTGCTGGTGCCCGCGCCGGTGCCGGCGCTGGCCGCCGACGGCGAGGCCGCGACCGGGGTGATCGTGGTGGCCCACGATATCGCCCCGGCCGACATGCTGCAGTTCCGCCATACCGTCTTCCACGGCTTCGTCACCGACATGGGCGGACGCACCTCGCATACCGCCATCGTCGCGCGCAGCCTGGACATCCCGGCCGCGGTCGGCGTGCAGAGCGCGAGCGAGCTGATCCGCCAGGACGACTGGATCATCATCGACGGCGATGCCGGGCTGGTGATCGTCGACCCGACCGCCATCATCCTGGAAGAGTACCGCCACCGGCAGAGCGAGCGCGCGCTGGAAAAGAAGCGCCTGCAGCGGCTGCGGCATACCCCGGCGGTGACGCTGGACGGGCTGGAAATCGACCTGCTGGCCAATATCGAGATGGCCGAGGACGCCGGCGCGGCGCTGGCGGCCGGCGCGGTCGGCGTGGGCCTGTTCCGTTCCGAATTCCTGTTCATGAACCGGCGCGACGAGTTGCCGGGCGAGGACGAGCAGTTCCAGGCCTACCGCGGCGCGGTCGATGCCATGCACGGGCTGCCGGTGACTATCCGCACCATCGACATCGGCGCCGACAAGCCGCTCGATGCCCGCGGCGATGAATTCGAGACCGCGCTGAACCCGGCGCTGGGCCTGCGCGCGATCCGCTGGTCGCTGTCCGAGCCGGGCATGTTCCTGACCCAGCTGCGCGCGCTGCTGCGGGCTTCGGCCTTCGGCCCGGTGCGGCTGCTGGTGCCGATGCTGGCGCATGCCAGCGAGATCGACCAGACCCTGGCGCTGATCGCCAAGGCCAAGCGCCAGCTCGACGAGCGCGGCGAGGCCTATGACCCGGGCATGAAGGTCGGCGCCATGATCGAGATCCCGGCGGCGGTGCTGCTGCTGCCGCTGTTCCTGCGCAAGATGGACTTCCTGTCCATCGGCACCAACGACCTGATCCAGTACACGCTGGCCATCGATCGCGCCGACAACGCGGTGGCGCACCTGTTCGACCCGCTGCACCCGGCGGTGCTGCAGCTGGTGGCGCGCACCATCCGCGAGGCCAACCGCGCCGGCGTGCCGGTGGCCGTGTGCGGCGAAATGGCGGGCGACCCGTCCATGACCCGGCTGCTGCTGGGCATGGGGCTGCGCGAGTTCTCGATGCACCCGGCGCAGCTGCTGCGGGTCAAGCAGGAGATCCTGCATGCCCACTGCGAACGGCTCGAGCCGCTGGTCGACCAGGTCCTGCAGGCCTTCGATCCCGAGGAGCAGGCGGCCGCCCTGCGGCAGCTGGCACGACCCTGAGGCCATCAGGGTTTTCTGATGCGGAAAGGCGGCTGGTGCAGCACTTCTGCAGGCCGGAAAGTGCCGCCTCAGCCGCCTTCCTTTTGCATCCTGTGGCGTCTACCCGACCTCTCCCAATGTGGCTTAATGGGAATTGTTATCATTATTGATCTCTGATATTCTGACGTTCATTCGCAGTGGCATGCCGGTGCCACGCGCCCCAACGGAGGGACTTGTGTACGTCTGCATCTGCAACCAGATCACCGATCGTGAGATTCACGGTGCTGCGCACCTGGGCATCGAAACCCTCGACGAACTGGCCGAAACGCTTGGCGTCGGCACCTGCTGCGGCCGCTGCCGCGAGTGCGCGCACCAGGTGTTGCAGGAAGGCGTGGCGGCGGTGCGCAATGTCACCGTTGCGACCCTCGCCAACATCCAGGTTGTGGAGATTTCTTCCTGTTCCGCGTCGGGCCCATGTACCATAATGGACACTCGGGACCCGGCAGTCGCGAACGACCAGCGCAAGGCGCTGGTGGCCTGAACGCGCCCATGAACTGAAGACCAGTTCACGGCGCGCTTTTGCGCTTTTTCCTTTTTCACTGACTGCACGGCGCCATTGGCGCCGTTTCGTGTTTTTGCGCGGGCCCGGTGCAACAGGAGCCGCCAATGAAAGGTGACAAGAAGGTCATCCAGCATCTGAACGCCCAGCTCAAGAATGAGCTGACCGCGATCAACCAGTATTTCCTGCACGCCCGCATGTATCGCCACTGGGGCCTGAAGAAGCTCGGCGACGTGGAGTACAAGGAATCGATCGGCGAAATGAAGCACGCCGACCGCCTGATCGAGCGCATCCTGATGCTGGACGGCCTGCCCAACCTGCAGGATCTGCACAAGCTGCTGCTCGGCGAAGACACGCCCGAGATGCTCAAGTGCGACCTGAAGCTGGAGCAGACCGCGCACGCCACCGTCAAGGAAGGCATCGCCTACTGCGAATCCGTAGGCGATTACGTCAGCCGCGAAATCCTGGTCGATATCCTCACCGATACCGAGGAACATATCGAATACCTGGAAACGCAGCTGGACCTGATCGACAAGGTCGGGCTGCAGAACTACCTGCAGTCGCAGATGGAGCCGGGCGAGCAATAAGCCGGTTTCCGGCGTGGCCGCTCTCGATGAGCGGCCGCCCCAGCGCGCGGCGCCGTTCGGCTCCGCCTTGTTGCTCGCCTGCAGGCAGTAACTCTTCTCATTCCGATTCCTGTTCTTTATCCAGGCGTCCCTGGCGGGCAAAGGCTCCTGTCCCGCCACGGCGCCGCGCAAATCTCACCCTACGATTAATGATGCGCCCTGACACCGCGGACTTCCGCACCCTGTTCCTCAGCGGCGTGGCCATGCTTGACGTGCGCGCGCCGCTGGAATTCGCGCGCGGGGCCTTCCCCGGCGCGGTCAACCTGCCGCTGATGGATGATGCCGAGCGCCACGAGGTGGGCCTGTGCTATGCGCAGAAGGGCCAGCAGGCGGCAATCGAACTTGGCCACCAGCTGGTGTCCGGGCTGCGCAAGGCCGCGCGGATCGCAGCCTGGGCGGAGTTTGCGCGCGCGCATCCGGACGGCTACCTGTATTGCTTCCGCGGCGGGCTGCGCTCGCAGCTGGTGCAGCAATGGCTGCATGCGGCCGGTGTCGATTACCCCCGCGTGACCGGCGGCTACAAGGCCATGCGCGGCTTCCTGATCGAGACCACCGATGCCGCGGCGGCCGAGCAGCAATGGTTTGTGCTGGGCGGCCTGACCGGCAGCGGCAAGACCGATGTGCTGGCCGACGTGCCCGCCGCGATCGACCTCGAAGGCCATGCGCGGCACCGCGGCTCGGCCTTCGGCCGGCGCGCGCTGGCGCAGCCGCCGCAGATCGATTTCGAGAACGCGCTGGCCATCGACGTGCTGCGGCATATTGACGCAGGCTGGCGCGCGCTGCTGGTGGAGGACGAGGGCCGCTTTATCGGCAGCCGCGACGTGCCGCAGGTGCTGACGCAGCGCATGCAGGCCAGCCCGCTGGTGTGGCTGGAAGCGTCGTTCGACGAACGCGTGGAGCGCGTGCTGCGCGACTATGTGCAGGGGCTGGCGGCGGAGTTCATTGCCGAGAAGGGCAGCACGGAAGGCTTCGAAGCCTACGCCACGCGCCTGCGCGAGGCCATGGCCGGGATCTCGCCGCGGCTGGGCGGTGCCCGCTACGGCAAGCTGTCGGCGTTGCTGGACCAGGCGCTGGCGCAGCAGGCGGAGCGGGGCGAAGTGGATCTGCACCGCGGCTGGATCGAAGTGCTGCTGCGCGAGTACTACGATCCGATGTACGCCTTCCAGCGCGAACAGCGCGAGGCGCGCATCGTCTTTCGCGGTGACCGCGCCGCAGTCACCGACTGGCTGCGGGCGCACACGGCGCAGCGGGGCTAGTCTGCCGATTCAGTGCCCGGCGCAGACCGGGCAATCCGGCGTGCGTGCCAGCCGCATCGTGGTCCATTCCATCGACAGCGCATTGACCATCAGCAGCCGGCCCGCCAGGCTCTCGCCGACACCCGCGAGCAGCTTGAGCGCCTCGGCCGCCTGCACGGTGCCGACCATGCCGACCAGCGGCGCGAACACGCCCATGGTGGCGCAGGCCACTTCCGGCGCGGGTTCGGCCGGCGGGAACAGGCAGGCGTAGCAGGGCGCGTCGGGCTGGCGCCGGTCGAACACGCTGATCTGGCCATCGAAGCGCAGCGCCGCGCCTGACACCAGCGGCACCTTGTGGCGCACGCAGGCGCGGTTGACTGCCTGGCGCGTAGCGAAGTTGTCGCAGCAATCGAGCACCACGTCGGCGCTGGCGACGAGCTGGGCAAGCTCTGCATCGCCCACGCGCGCGGGCACCGTCACGATCTCCAGCCCCGGGTTGATGCGCAGCATGCCTTCGCGCGCCGAATCCACCTTGGGCCGGCCCACGTTGGCGGTGGTGTGGATGATCTGGCGCTGCAGGTTGGTCAGGTCGACTTCATCGTCGTCGACCACCGTGATGCGGCCCACCCCGGCCGAGGCCAGGAAGGGCAGCGCGGCCGCGCCCAGGCCGCCGGCACCGATCACCAGCGCATGGCCGGCAAGCAGGCGCCGCTGGCCCTCGATGCCGAGCTCGTCCAGCAGGATGTGGCGCGAGTAGCGCAGCAGTTGTTCGTCGTTGAGGCCGTCGTCGCTCATGAGGTAATCCCTCGAGTGCTGAAGGGGAGGGCGGTTTTGGGTGCTCCAAAGCCGCCCGAGCTAGCCCAAGCAAGGTGTTCTCCCTCTCCCCTCATGGGGAGAGGGTTGGGGTGAGGGGTGGTTTAGCTAGGAGCCACATCACCCGGAGCCAACGGTGTTAACCCACCGCCCTCAGCCTTTGACGCTCCTGCCCTCTCCCCCTGCCCCTCTCCCGCAAGCGGGAGAGGGGAGCAAACCGGCAGCCTGAACAAAGCCCCAGGCTCTCAGGGTGCCTTGCCCGTCGGCGTGCCCAGCGGCTCGCCGATCGGAGCGCTGGCCGGCGGCTGCTTGCCGGGGGCCGGCACCGCCGGCTTGGCTGCCGGTGCGCTGGCGCCCTTGGCGCCGCTCTTGCCCGAGGGCTTGGCCGCCTTGCCGTTGTCGGCCGGCGGATTGGTTTCCAGCTTCGACTTGGAGCGCTTGACCGGCTGGCCGTTGAGCTGGGCGATGGCCTGCTGCAGCATGAAGTCGTCGGCCGTACCGAATTCAACCGGCTTCTTGCGGCGGTCCTTCTCGCGCTCTTCCGGCGTCTTCTTCGCGTTCTCTTCTTCCAGGCGGCGCAGTTCGTCCACGCGGCGCTGCTCGCGCTCGGTCATTTCCGGCTGTTCCGATTCCTGCTTGTTGTGCAGGTGGCGCTCGGTGTCGATTTCGCGCGTGATCAGCGCGTCGTCCGGATCGCCTTCGGGGTTCTGGTCGACCGGGATGTCCGGACGGATGCCCTTGGCCTGGATCGACTTGCCGCTCGGCGTGTAGTAGTACGCGATGGTCAGCTTGATGCCGGTGTCGTTGGTCAGCGGGCGCACGGTCTGCACCGAGCCCTTGCCGAAGGTGGTCTTGCCCATGATCTGCGCGCGGTGATGATCCTGCAGCGCGCCCGCCACGATCTCGGAGGCCGAGGCCGAGTAGGCGTTGGTCAGCACCACCATCGGGATCTTCTTGTAGAGCGCGGGCAGGTCCTTGAGCGGATCGTCTTCGAGCGACGACAGGCGGTAGTTGTTGTACGTCGCCTTGTACACGCGCTTGGCATCGGGCACCTGGCCGTTGGTGGACACCACCGTGGCGTCTTCCGGCAGGAAGGCCGCAGCCACGCCGACCGCGCCCTGCAGCACGCCGCCGCCGTTGTTGCGCAGGTCCAGCACCAGGCCCTTCATGTTGGGGTTCTTCTGCGCCAGTTCGGCCAGCTTGCGGGACAGGTCGGCGATGGTGCGTTCCTGGAAGCTGGTCAGGCGGATCCAGCCGATATTGTTGTCCAGCATCTTGGCCTTGACCGACTGCACGCGGATCTCGGCGCGCGTGATCGAGACCGGGAAGGTGCGTTCCTCGCTCTTGCGGTAGATGGTCAGCGTGACCTTGGTGCCGGGCTCGCCGCGCATGCGCTTGACCGCCTGCTCCAGCGGCAGGCCGCGCACGGGCTTGTCGTCGATGCGGGTGATCAGGTCGCCCGGCTGGATGCCGGCGCGGAAGGCAGGGGTGTCCTCGATCGGGTTGATCACCTTGACCAGGCCTTCTTCCTGCGAGATCTCGATGCCCAGGCCGGCGAAGCGTCCGCGCGTGCCTTCTTGCAGTTCCTTGAAGTCTTTCTCGTCGAGATAGGACGAATGCGGGTCGAGGCTGGCGACCATGCCCTTGATGGCTTCGGTCAGCAGCTTCTTGTCATCGACCGGCTCCACGTACTCGCGCTTGATCTGCCCGAAGATATCGGCCATCAGCCGCAGCTGGTCAAGCGGCAAGGGCCCCGATGAATTCTGGGCGGTCGCCGAAATCTGCAGCGTGGCGAGCACGCCGGCGACGAGGCCGACAGAAACCAGGCTGATGTTCTTGAGGGTCTTGCGCATGAGGGCTGCCTGAACGTGTACTCGAAGTACTGGTGTACGGTATGGGGATTATGCCGGCTGCGGCCGCCCGGCGCCGGGCGGTTTGTCGGACAGTATAAGTGCGAGTGGTGGAAAGGGCCTGTCCCGTCCCGGCTCAGGGTGGGCGGCCGCACATCCGCGCGCGGCCGCCCGGGCGGGCTTCAGCGTGCCTTGCCCTGGCTGGCCACGGCCGCCAGCGAGGCGGCGATGGCGTCCTGGTCACCCAGGTAGTAGTGGCGCAGGGGGCGCAGGTCGGCGTCCAGCTCATAGACGAGCGGGGTGCCGTTGGGGATATTGAGTCCGACGATATCGTCATCCGAGATCTGGTCCAGGTATTTCACCAGCGCGCGGATGCTGTTGCCATGGGCGGCAATGACCACGCGTTTGCCCGATTGGATGTCGGGGGCAATGGATTCGTTCCACAGCGGCATCACGCGGGCCACGGTGTCCTTCAGGCATTCGGTCAGCGGGATCTCATTGCGCGGCACATTGGCGTAGCGCGGATCGTCGTACGAGGCACGCGGATCGGTGGGCTCCAGCGCGGGCGGCGGCGTGTCATAGCTGCGGCGCCACACCAGCACCTGCTCGTCGCCGAACTTGGCGGCCGTTTCTGCCTTGTTCAGGCCGGCCAGCGCGCCGTAGTGGCGCTCGTTCAGGCGCCATTCGTTGCGCACCGGGATCCACATCAGGTCCATTTCATCCTGCACATGCCACAGCGTGCGGATGGCACGCTTGAGCACCGAGGTATAGGCCACGTCAAAGCCCAGGCCGGCATCCTTGAGCAGCTTGCCGGCCTGGCGCGCCTGGTCGGCGCCGGTTTCGGTCAGGTCGACGTCGACCCAGCCGGTAAAGCGGTTTTCAAGGTTCCACGTGGATTCGCCGTGGCGGATGAGGACGAGCTTGTACATGCTGCTGCTTCCAGAGAGTAGGTAACCTGCATGCGTCCGCGCCGTCACCTGGAAGGGCTGATGGGTTCCTTGTGGACATCCCATGTCTCAGACAGGCGACAATGGCGGATGGCCATGCGACGGCAGGGCCTGGACGCCAAACCGCGTATTTTATAATGCCGCCGACCCAACCTACCGGAATGCCAACGTGAATTTCTTCGCCGACTACAACAACCTCGCTCTGATCGCCCTTGCCGTGGTCTCGGGCGGCCTGCTGGCCTGGCCCGCGATCTCGCGCAGCACCCGCGGCAAGACCGTCAATACGGCCACCGCGACCCAGCTGATCAACAAGCGCGGCGCGGTCGTGGTCGATATCCGCGAGCCCGCCGAGTATGCCAAGGGTCACCTGCCGCAAGCCAAGAGCGCTCCGCTGGCCGACCTGCCCTCGCGCGCGGCCGGCCTTGCAAAGGACAAGGCTGCCCCCATCATCGTCGTGTGCCAGACCGGCCAGCGCTCGGGCAAGGCCCAGGCAGCGTTGAAGGAAGCCGGTTACAGTGAGATCTACGCGCTCGAGGGCGGCATCGCCGCCTGGCAGCAGGCAGGCCTGCCGCTGGTGAAGTAATCCCGGGCAGCACCGCCGTATCCGTCACAAGGCGCGCCCCCGGCCAGGCCGGGCCGCGCGCGCATTGCATTCAAGGAGAACCCGCATGGCCCGTGTCGTCATGTACAGCACCGTGGTGTGCCCGTATTGCCTGATGGCTGAACGCCTGCTCAAGTCCAGGGGCGTGGAAACGATCGAGAAGGTCCTGATCGACCGCGAACCCGGCAAGCGTGAAGAGATGATGGCCCGTACCGGTCGCCGCACCGTGCCGCAGATCTACATCGACGAGACCCACGTGGGTGGCTTCGACGATCTCTCGGCGCTGGACCGCCAGGGCGGCCTGGTGCCGCTGCTGGCCGCCTGAGCCGGTTGCGCCGGCGCTGGCGCGGAATCGTCTGATTCCGCGCCGCGCTGGTTCCGGCTTACCCCCGGCGCGGGTGAATTCGCCACCCGCGTCATGTACCATATGCGTTTTTCAAGCGGGCACCGGCCAGCCTTGCACGATGCAAGGATTGCGGCCGCCGCGCCCGATGCACACCAGCCCATCCTCCCGGAAGCCTTTCATGAGCGACCAGCAAAACACCCAGCAGGACGATCAACCCTTCTTCAACATCCAGCGCGTCTACCTGAAAGACATGTCGCTGGAGCAGCCCAATTCGCCCGGCATCTTCCTGGAATCGGAAGCCCCGTCGGTGGAAGTGCAGGTCAACGTCGGCGCTTCGCAGCTGCAGGAAGGGATCTTCGAGGTGGTGGTGACGGGCACCGTGACGACCAAGGTGCAGGACAAGGTTGCCTTCCTGGTGGAAGCGCACCAGGCCGGCATCTTCGATATCCGCAACGTGCCGGTGGAGCAGCTGGACCCGCTGCTGGGCATCGCCTGCCCGACCATCCTGTACCCGTACCTGCGCGGCAATATCGCTGACGTGATCACCCGCGCCGGCTTCCAGGCCATCCACCTGTCGGAAATCAACTTCCAGGCGCTGTATGAGCAACGCCTGCAGGCCGCCATGGAAGAAGCCCAGGGTGCCGAAGGCGGCAACAGCGGCATCGTGATGCCCGACGGCAGCCAGGCCCGCCACTGATTCCGGCGTCCTGAGCCATCATCGAAACGGGGCTGCGGCCCCGTTTTGCCTTTGGGCTACCATCGACTGCGTCCATCCTCGGATCAAGCTGCCATGAAACTGACCTTCCTCGGTGCCGGTGCCTGGGGCACCGCCCTCGCCAGCCATGCCGCGGCCGCCAATGACGTGGTGCTGTGGGGGCGCGACCCCGCGCAACTCGCGGCCATCGCGGCCACGCGTGAGAACGCCGCCTACCTGCCCGGCGTGACGCTGTCCGAGAGGCTGGCGGTGCAGGCAGACTTCGAGCAGGCCGTGGCGCATGCCGCCGACGATGCCGACGGCATCGTGGTGGTGGCCACCCCGGTGGCGGGCCTGCGCGAGATGACGCGCCGGCTGGCCGCGCGCGGCGCCAGGCCGGTGTCGATGCTGTGGCTGTGCAAGGGCTTCGAGTCCGGCACCCACCTGCTGCCGCACCAGATGGTGCGGGCCGAACTCGACGCCGCCGGGCGCACCGAGGGCTTTGCCTACGGCGTGCTGACCGGCCCCAGCTTCGCGCGCGAGGTGGCGCTGGGGCTGCCGTGCGCGCTGACCGTGGCAGGCAACGAGCCGTCGCTGGCCGAACGCGCGCAGGCGGCCTTCCACCATCATGCGATGCGCATCTACGGCAGCGACGACCTGACCGGCGTGGAAGTCGGCGGTGCGGTCAAGAACGTGCTGGCCATTGCCACCGGCGCCAGCGACGGGCTGGGCCTGGGCCTGAACGCGCGCGCCGCGCTGGTGACGCGCGGGCTGGCCGAAATGACGCGCCTGGGGCTGGCGCTGGGCGGCCGGGTCGAGACCTTCATGGGCCTGGCCGGCGTGGGCGACCTGATCCTGACCGCCACCGGCGACCTGTCGCGCAACCGCAAGGTCGGCCAGCAGCTGGCGGCGGGGCAGAGCCTGGAGCAGATCCTGGCCGGTCTGGGCCACGTCGCCGAGGGCGTGCGCTGCGCCCAGGCTGTGGCAGAGCTAGCCTCGGCTTACGGTGTCGAGATGCCGATCGCCCGCGCGGTCTGCGCGGTGCTGTTCGACGGGCTGAGCGCCGCCGATGCGGTGGCGCAGCTGCTGCAGCGCGACGCGCGCGACGAATGATGACTCGCGTATCCAACTTCTGATCCTCCGCACCGCATGCCCACACGACGACAAGCGCTGATCGCGCTGGCTGCCGCCTGCGCCGCCGGGACTTCCGGCGGCGTCTTCGCCCAACCCTGGCCCGCGCGGCCGATCCGCATGGTGGTGCCGTTCCCGCCGGGCTCATCGCCCGACCTGATCGCGCGCATCGTGACCGAAAAGCTGGCCGCCGCGCTGGGCCAGCCGGTGGTGGTGGAAAACCGTCCCGGCGCCGGCGGCAATATCGGCACCGGCATGGTGGCGCGCGCCGCTCCGGATGGCTACACCCTGCTGTTCACCATCAACGGCCCGCTGGTGACCGCGCCGACGCTGTCGCGCAACCTGAACTACGACCCGTTCCGCCAGCTGGCGCCGGTCACGCTGGTGGCGACCTCGCCCAACGTGCTGGTGGTGGATGCACGCCTGCCGGTGCACAACCTGCGCGAGTTCGTCGCGCTGGCACGGGCCAAGCCGGGTGAGTTGAACTATGGCTCGCCCGGCAACGGCAGTGCCTCGCACCTGGCGATGGAGCAACTCAAGGCGATGGCGGGCATCGACCTGCAGCACGTGCCATACCCCGGCTTCCCGCAGATCACCACGGCGATGGTGGGCGGGCAGGTGCAGGCGGGTTTCATGGTGCCGGCGATCGCGATGCCGCAGGTCAACGCGGGCAAGCTGCGCGTGCTGGCCGTGACCACGACGGGGCGCACGGCGGTGTTGCCGTCGGTGCCGACAGTGGCGGAATCCGGCTACCCGGGCTTCGAGGCGATTTCCTGGCAGGCGGTGCTGGCGCCGGCGGGCACGCCGCAGGCTGTGATCGACCGGCTCTACCGCGAGCTGGTGGCGATCATCGGCAGCGCCGACGTGCGCGACAAGATGCGCGCGCAGTATTTCGTGCCGGCCGGCACCGCGCCGGCCTCGCTGCGCCAGACCATGGTGAGCGAGAAGGCGCGCTGGGACAAGGTGATCCGCGCCGCCGGCGTGCAGCCGGAGTAGGCGCTGGCCGGGCGGCTCAGCTGCCGCCTTCGAACCCGTTCTGGCGCCACGCCTCGAACACCACCACGGCGACCGTGTTCGACAGGTTCAGGCTGCGGTTGTCGGGCCGCATCGGCAGCCGGATGCGCTGCGCGGGCGGGAACCAGTCGCGCCGCTCCGGCGATAGCCCGCGTGTTTCGGAACCGAACACGAACCAGTCCCCGGGGCGGAACGCCACCTCGCCGAACGGTGTCGAGCCGCGCGTGGTCAGCGCGAACATGCGCGCCGGGTCGGGCTGCTCGCTGGCCATCAGCGCGTCCCAGCTTTCATGCACGCGCATGGTGGCGTACTCGTGGTAATCCAGTCCCGCGCGGCGCATGCGCGCGTCTTCCAGCGGAAAACCCAGGGGTTTGACCAGGTGCAGCTGCGCTCCGGTGTTGGCGCACAGGCGGATCACATTGCCGGTATTGGGCGGGATTTCCGGTTCGACCAGGACGACGTTGAACATGATGCGGGGGATGGCGGGCGCACTGCGCCCTTCGTCAGAACGGTGCGCAGCTTACCGCGCGCACCGGCCACTGTCATCCAAAGCTACGGCGTGCGCAGCGCGACGATCACGCTGACGCGAGCCGCGCCATGCGCCTTGAGCACGCCGGCGGCCTCGTGCAGGGTGGCGCCGGAGGTCATCACATCGTCTACCAGCGCCACGTGCATGCCGTCCAGCCGCGCGGCGCGCGCCAGCCTGAAGGCGCCGCGCAGGTTCACCTGACGGGCGGCCAGGTCCAGCGCACGCTGGCTGCCGGTGTCGCGCTGGCGCTGCAGCAGCACCGGGTCGGCGCGCAGGCCCAGGTGGCGCGCCAGCGGCCGCGCGATTTCCCAGGCCTGGTTGAAGCCGCGCGCGGCCAGCCGCTGTGGCGACAGCGGGATCGGCGCCAGCAGGTCGGGCGCGGGCTGTCGGGCCCAGGCCCCCTGCAGTCCCGCGGCCAGCCTGGCCGCGAGCCAACCCGCCAGCGGCAGGGCGTGGCCGAACTTGAGCGCCAGCACCAGCTGGTCCTGCGGCGAAGCGTAGTCGCCCAGCGTGTGGGCTTGGTCGTAGGCCGGGGGCGATGCCGCGCAGGCCGGGCAGTGGAAGTGGCGCCCCTGCGCCAGCGCGCAGGCGGGGCAGCGCCGCACCGGGCGCAGCAAGTCGGCGGCACAGGGCGCGCAGACCACCTGCCGCTGCACCGCGCCGCACAGCGCGCAGGCGCTTGGCAGCAGCAGTTCGGCGGCGCCGGCCAGCGCCTTGCCGGCGGCGCCGGCAGCCAGCGCGGCGCGCGCGTATACTTGCCGTCCGGCCGCGGCCCATCGGGCGCGGCGGCCGCATTCATCCGGCGCTCGGGCCTGATCCTGTATCTGTCCCCGCGCCGGTTCCTGGTTTTCTTGCTGCCCTGTCTGCCCGTGTCCCTGCATGCCGCTGATTCCCCCGATGCCTTCCTGCCGCCCGCGCGCCTGACCCGGCTCGCCTTCGACCGGCGCAGCCGGGGCTTCGGCCAGCTGGACTTCCTGCTGGGCGAGATCGGCCGCCGCATGCAGGAGCGCATGGAAGTGATCCGCCTGGCGCCGCAGCGCGCGCTGGATATCGGCTGCGGCCACGGCCAGGGCCTGGCCGGGCTGCGCGCGCGCTTCCCGGATGCGCAGATTGCCGGACTGGACATCTCCGGCGCGATGCTGGCCGAGGCCGGCCAGCGCGACCCGCAGCGCCGGCCCGGCTGGATCGGCCGCATGCTGGGCAAGCGGCCGCTCTTTGACCTGGTCCAGGCCGATCTTGCCACACTGCCTTTTGCGCCCGCGAGCTTCGACCTGCTGTGGTCCAACCTGGCGCTGCACTGGCATCCGGAGCCGCACCGCGTGTTCCCGGAGTGGCACCGCGTGGCGCGCGACGAAGGGCTGGTGCTGTTCTCGCTGTTCGGCCCGGACACCCTGAAGGAGCTGCGCGCGGCCTTTGCCGAAGTCGACCAGGCACCCCATACGTTGCGCTTTGTCGACATGCACGATATCGGCGACATGCTGGTGCACAGCGGCTGGTCCACCCCGGTGATGGACATGGAGACGCTGACCGTGACCTACGAGTCCCCCGCCACGCTGCTGCGCGAGGTGCAGGCCTTCGGCGGCCTGCGCGGGCCGGTCGGGTCGCTGCCGCAGGGCCTGCGCGGCCGCGGCTGGTACCAGGCGCTGGCGCAGGCGCTGGAGCGGCGGCGCAACGCCGACGGCGTGATCCCGCTGACCTTCGAGATCGTCTACGGCCACGCCTGGAAGCTGGCCCCGCGTGGCGGCCAGGCGGTCGACGACCAGGGCCGCGCGGTGGTGCCGCTGGACCAGATCGGCCGTGCAAGGCCGCGTCGGACAAGTTAAAACAGAGTTAACTTGCGCCGGTGCTGGATTGCCGCAAACATAGCGCCGGCGCGGCGGGCAGGGCGATGGCGGGGCCCTTCCCTATGCACAGAATCAAGCAGCGCGCAAGCCGTCCGGTCAAGGCGCGCCCTTGTCCGTGTATGGGAAGCGCCCTATAATGCGCCAGTTTGTCGCAGTGGTCCCCTGGCACAAGAACGTCCTGGTTTTGCACTTGCACTGTGCGGCCCGGACGCCATCGTCCCGGGTGTGCATCCGATGCAGAGTGGTTGGCGATGCAAGACTTGGGTATCGCATTCCAGACGGCAGGTGGTGACTCCGGCGGAAATCTCGACGGACCTCCCCCCGCGCCCCACGACTGGCTGATGAAGCGGAATTGCTCGCTGAGTCCACGCCAGGTCGGCTGGTTTTACCTCTCGATCCTCACGGTTTCGCTTGCCATCGCGTTGTTTTTTGCGTGGCAAGGGTCCTGGCTCGTACTGCCGTTCGCGAGCATCGAGCTGATCGGGCTGGGCATCGCACTGCTGGTGTATGCGCGCCATGCGACAGACTATGAGCGCGTCAGCATCACCGACGGCACGCTGGTCGTGGAGACAGCCAGCGCCGGACGGGTGACGCGTCAGGAATTCAATCCGCGCTGGGTGCGGATCGAACTGGGTGAATCGTTCCGCGCGCTGGTGACGCTGCGCTCGGGCGGGCGTGAGGTACAGGTGGGGTGTCACGTGGACCCGTACCGGCGACGCAAGTTCGCGCAGGAGCTCGCAGCGGCCTTGCGCCGCCTCTGAGAGGCGGCGGTGGCGGCGGCGGGGACAGATTTGAATCTGTAAATTGGGTAGATAACAAATGAAAATGTGGAAGAAGGCATCCGCAGTTTGTCTGGCCGGCGCGTCCCTGCTTGCCAGCCAGGCGGCGTCCGCGGTCAGCGACATGCCGGGCGGCCCCGCCGTGCGCCAGCTCAACCTGACCGAGCCGGTTACCAAGATCGCCGAACAGATTCACTGGCTGAACTGGATGATGTTGATCATGTGCACGGTGATCTTCGTCGCGGTATTCAGCGTGATGTTTTATTCCGTCTTCAAGCACCGCAAGGCCAAGGGTGCCAAGCCGGCTGCCTTCCACGAGAGCATCACGGTCGAAGTGATCTGGACCATCGTCCCGTTCATCATCGTGATTGCGATGGCCCTGCCGGCCACCAAGACCGTGGTGGCGATGAAGGACACCACCAACTCCGACATCACCATCAAGGCCACCGGCTACCAGTGGAAGTGGGGCTATGACTACCTGAAGGGCGAAGGCGAAGGCATCTCCTTCGTGTCGACCCTGACCACCCCGCGCGAGCAGATCAACAACGAGCAGCCCAAGTCGAATACCTACCTGATGGAGGTGGACAACGAGCTGGTCGTGCCGGTCAACAAGAAGATCCGCATCGTCACCACCGCCAACGACGTGATCCACGCCTGGATGATCCCGGCCTTCGGCGTCAAGCAGGATGCGATCCCCGGCTTCGTGCGCGACACCTGGTTCAAGGCCGAGAAGATCGGCGTGTACCGCGGCCAGTGCGCCGAGCTGTGCGGCAAGGAGCACGCCTTCATGCCGATCGTGGTGCGCGTGGTCTCGGACGCCGACTACACCAAGTGGGTCGACGGCAAGAAGAAGGAGCTGGCGGCCAAGGCCGACGATCCCAACAAGACCTGGACGCTGGACGAGTCGAAGGTGCGTGGCGAGAAGGTCTACGCCGCCAACTGCGCGGTCTGCCACCAGCCCAACGGCAAGGGCGGCGGCGCCTTCCCGGCGCTGGACGGCTCCAAGCTGGTCAATGGCCCCAAGGCCGGCCAGATGCACATCATGCTGGAAGGCAAGGCTGCCATGCCGTCGTGGAAGCAGCTCTCGGACACCGAGCTGGCCGCGGTCATGACCTATACGCGCAACGCCTGGAGCAACAAGACGGGTGAAGTGGTCCAGCCGAGCGACTTCGTGGGCGCCCGTGCGGGCAAGTTCCCCGAGGGCGGCGGCGCGGCAGGCGGCGCAGCGCCGAAGGCCGAAGCCAAGCCGGCCGACAAGGCTGACAAGCAGGCCAGCCTCGCGGGCAACCGCGTCGCGGGCTGACCCGCTGAAGACAGAACAGGATTAGAGGAGCATTTGCGATGAGTACTGCTACCCCGGACGCGCTCGCCCATCCGCACGATCATGCGCATGACGACCACGCGCACGACCACCCGCATGGCTGGCGCCGCTGGCTGTTCGCGACCAACCACAAGGACATCGGTACGCTGTACCTGCTGTTCTCGTTCATCATGCTGCTGTCGGGCGGTTTGCTGGCACTGCTGATCCGCCTGGAGCTGTTCGAGCCGGGCCTGCAGTTCTTCCGCCCCGAGCTGTTCAACCAGTTCACCACCATGCACGGTCTGGTGATGGTGTTCGGCGCGATCATGCCGGCCTTCGTCGGCTTCGCCAACTGGATGATCCCGCTGCAGATCGGCGCGTCCGACATGGCGTTCGCGCGCATGAACAACTTCAGCTTCTGGCTGATGCCGCCGGCCGCGCTGCTGCTGGCCGGCTCGTTCCTGGTCCCGGGCGGCGCCACCGCCGCCGGCTGGACCCTGTACGCGCCGCTGTCGGTGCAGATGGGCCCGGGCATGGACATGGCCATCTTCGCGATGCACATCATGGGTGCGTCGTCGATCATGGGCTCGATCAACATCATCGTGACCATCCTCAACATGCGCGCCCCGGGCATGACGCTGATGAAGATGCCGATGTTCTGCTGGACCTGGCTGATCACCGCCTACCTGCTGATCGCCGTGATGCCCGTGCTGGCCGGCGCCATCACCATGGTGCTGACCGACCGCCATTTCGGCACGAGCTTCTTCTCGGCCGCCGGTGGTGGTGACCCGGTGATGTACCAGCACATCTTCTGGTTCTTCGGCCACCCCGAGGTGTACATCATGATCCTGCCGGCGTTCGGGATCGTCTCGCAGGTGGTGCCGGCGTTTGCCCGCAAGCGCCTGTTCGGCTACAGCTCGATGGTGTACGCCACCGCCTCGATCGCCATCCTGTCGTTCATCGTGTGGGCCCACCACATGTTCACGACCGGCATGCCGGTGACCGGCCAGCTGTTCTTCATGTACGCGACCATGCTGATCGCGGTGCCCACCGCCGTGAAGATCTTCAACTGGATCGCCACCATGTGGCGCGGCTCGATGACCTTCGAGACCCCGATGCTGTTCTCGATCGGCTTCATCTTCGTGTTCACCATCGGCGGCTTCACCGGCCTGATGCCGGCCGTGGCCCCGATCGACATCCAGCTGCAGGACACCTACTTCATTGTGGCGCACTTCCACTATGTGCTGGTGGCCGGCTCGCTGTTCGCGCTGTTCGCGGGCTTCTACTACTGGGGTCCGAAGTGGAGCGGTTTCATGTACAACGAAACCCGCGGCCAGATCCACTTCTGGGGGTCGATCATCTTCTTCAACGTGACCTTCTTCCCGATGCACTTCCTGGGCCTGGCCGGCATGCCGCGTCGCTATGCCGACTACCCGACCCAGTTCGCTGACTTCAATGCGATCGCGTCGATCGGTGCGCTGGGCTTCGGCCTGATGCAGGTGTACTTCTTCTTCTTCGTGGTGCTGCCGTCGTACCGCGGTGGCGAGAAGGCCGCCGACAAGCCCTGGGATGGCGCAGAGGGCCTGGAGTGGACCGTGCCGTCGCCGGCGCCGTTCCACACCTTTGAAGTTCCCCCGCAGGTCCGCTAAGGCGCGGCCAGCGTAATCAGGCAGCGGGAGGCGGCAGCGTCGCCTCCCGCGCCGGCAAGCAACAGAAGCAGCTATGCAGTCTCCAGACAAAAGCCCATCACGCCCGGACCAGAAGGCCGCCAACCGGCGCCTTGGCCTGATCCTGCTGTCGATCGTGGTGGTTTTCTTTCTGGGGTTCTTCGCCAAGATGATGTTTCTTGGCTGAGGCGGCAGGGTAGCGAGATGAGCATCGACCAGCAGGCTGGCAGGGAAGCGGACAAGCGGTTCAACCGCGGCATGATGCTGCGCCTGGTCGTGATCGTGGCCGTGATGTTCGGCTTCGGCTATGCGCTGGTGCCGCTGTACAAGAAGATCTGCGAGATCACCGGCATCAACGTGATCACCACGCGCGAGCTGCACGGCGCGGTGAAGAACACGCAGGTCGACAAGAGCCGCACCATCACGGTGGAGTTCGACTCCAACGCGCGCGGGCCCTTCGCCTTCCGGCCGGTGAAGAACAGCATGGAAGTGCATCCGGGCGAGATGGCGACGATCGTCTACGAGGTGGCCAACGGACAGCCGCGCGATATTTCGGCGCAGGCCATCCCGAGCTACGCGCCCAAGCAGGCGACCCAGTATTTCATGAAGCTGGAGTGCTTCTGCTTCAAGCAGCAGACGCTCAAGGCGAAAGAGGCGCGCGAGATGCCGGTGGTGTTCGTGATCGATCCCGCGCTGCCCAAGGATGTGAAGAATATTACGCTGTCGTACACCTTCTTCGAGGTGGGTGCGCCGGTGGCGCAGGCGCCCGAGGGCCAGCTGGCGCCGCAGCCGGCAACGGCCGGCAAGGGCATCTGAGGCGGCCGCGGTGCATGCCGGGGCGGAGGAGGACGGGCAATGGATGAGATGAAGGACGCGGTCAAGCGCAAGATGTCGTTCGGGCAGACCATGCGCGCGGTGCTGTGGTCGTTCATCGGCCTGCGCAAAGGCGCCGAGCACGAGCGCGACATGGCCCGGCTGAACCCGGTGCATGTGGTGATCGCCGGAGTGATCGCGGCGGCCATCTTCATCGCGGTGCTGGTGCTCATCGTGCGCACCGTGGTGGGGCAGGCAGCGGGATAGCAGGGCAGGAAGGGTAGACAACAAAAGCAGTCGCAGAACAAAGCAACCGCGGCGGCGGGGCTGGCCCGGAGGAGGGGACGGCCCGCAGTGCCAAAGCGCGGATCACGAATACTGAATCAAAGACTCTGAGCTGGAGATAAAAGAATGAGTGCGAATCGCGCAAACGCTCCGTACTACTTCGTACCGGGCCCGTCGCGCCACCCGATCACGGCAAGCTTCGGCCTGCTGATGACGGGCGCGGGTGCCGCCGGTTGGGTAAACGGGCAGCCCTGGGCGCCGTACCTGTGCGGCCTCGGCCTGCTGTGGTTCCTGTTCGTGCTCAAGAGCTGGTTTGGCGACGCCATCAGCGAGTCCGAAGGCGGCATGTACGGCAAGAACATCGACCTGTCGTTCCGCTGGTCGATGGGCTGGTTCATCTTCTCGGAGGTGATGTTCTTCGCGGCCTTCTTCGGCGCGCTGTTCTATGCCCGCACCATCGCCATGCCGTGGCTGGGCGACCTGAACAACAAGATCCTGTGGCCCGACTTTGCCGCGGTATGGCCCAACACCGGCCCGGCCGGCGTGGTGGAAAGCTTCCAGACCATGGGTCCGTGGCCAATCCCGACCATCAACACCGCGCTGCTGCTGATGTCCGGCCTGACGCTGACCTGGGCGCACCACGCGCTGCTGGCCGGCAAGCGCAGCCAGCTGATTCAGGGCCTGTCGCTGACCATCCTGCTGGGCGCGGTCTTCATGTGCTTCCAGGTGTACGAGTACATGCACGCCTACTCGGAACTGAACCTGAAGCTGACCTCGGGCATCTACGGCTCGACCTTCTTCCTGCTGACCGGCTTCCACGGCTTCCACGTGACCATGGGCGCGATCATGCTGGCCGTGGTGCTGGTCCGCGTGCTGAAGGGCCACTTCACGCCTGACCACCACTTTGCATTCGAAGGCGCCGCCTGGTACTGGCACTTCGTTGACGTGGTGTGGCTGTTCCTCTACGTCGTGGTGTACTGGCTGTAAATCCGGCTGCCGTACCCGCCGGCGCGCCCCCCGGGGGCCGCCGGCGCCAACGCAAAAGAGAAACGCCGCAGGAGGTTGTCCAGCCTGCGGCGTTTGTCTTTTGCGGGCCTGGTGCCCGCGTCCTGGCGTTCAGGGTGCCATGCGGATGCCCGTGCTGTGGATCCAGCCCATCCAGTTCGAGAACAGGATGAACAGGAACAGCGCCATCGAGAACCCGACGCGCAGCATCAGCGAGCGCATCATGTTGGGCGTCGTGCCGCGGTCGCGCATCATGAAGAACAGGGCGGAGGCCAGGCTGGCGATGATCAGGATGAAGGCAACGATGATGACAAAGCGCATGGCGGGGCAGGTCGGGGCCAGGAGCGACGGAAAGACCCATTATCGCACCAGCCCGTTGCCGCTGGCCGCTGCACTGGTGATGATCGCCGTGACCTGCGCGCTGGGCAACTGGCAGCTCAACCGCGCGCACGACAAGGAGGCGCGCGCGGCGCGGCTGCAGGCGCTGTCGGCGCAGCCGCCGGTGGTGCTGGGCACGGCCCCGCTGCCGCAAGTTGTGACCGACCGCACGGTCCGCGTGACCGGGCGCTTTGACACGGCCCGCACCGTCTTGCTGGATAATCGCCCCCACGGCAATGGCAGCAGCCCCGGGGATAGCCGCGCCGGCTTCCTGGTGCTGACGCCGCTGCGGATTTCAGCCGCCTCGCCGGCGCCCGCAGGTGCCGCCGGCGCCATGCAGGCGGTGCTGGTGCTGCGCGGCTGGCTGCCGCGCGATGCCCAGGACCGCACCCGGATTGCGCCGTTCCCCACGCCCGAGGGCGAGGTAACGATCGAAGGCACGGCACTGGCGGCCGTGCCGCGGGTCTATAGCCTGGGCCAGGACGCCGCCGGCAGCAAGATCCGCCAGAACCTGGACCTCGCTGCCTATGCGGCTGAAACCGGCCTGGCGCTGCACCCGCTGGTGCTGGAGCAGCGCAGCGACAGCGGCGATGGCCTGGCGCGCGACTGGGCCCCGGCCGACCTGGGCGCGGACCGGCACTACGGCTATGCCTTCCAGTGGTTCGGGCTGGCCGCGCTGACGGTGGTGCTGGTGGTCGTGCTGGGCTGGCGCCGCGCGCGCCGGGTGGCAGCACCGTAACTCGAATGAACCAGGCGCATGCGCTCGCCGAAGACAAAGGACAGACGTACTCCATGGCACAGCAAGACTCCGCCCCGGCCGCCGCGGCCTCGCCGCCGGATACCCGCATCGATGCGCGCACGCGCCGTGGCCGCCTGCAGATGCTGATGCTGTTGCTGGTGTGCGCGTCGCCGGTGATCGCCTCTTACTTCACCTATTACGTCATCAAGCCGCGTGGCGGCGCCACCAACTACGGCGCGCTGGTCGACCCGCAGCGGCCGATGCCGCCGGTGCGCGTCACCGATGAGCAGGGCCGGGCCGTGCCGCTGGAGCAGTTCCGCGGCAAGTGGCTGCTGGTGACCACCGACCCGTCCGCCTGCGACGAGGCCTGCGCGAAGAAGCTCTTCACCATCCGCCAGATCCGCGCCGGGCAGGGCCAGGACCGCGAACGCATCGTGCCGGTGTGGCTGGTGACCGACGACGGCAAGATCGACGAGCGCCTGAACGCCGCCTACAACGAGCCCTACGCGGGTGTGCGCTTCCTGCGCATCGACCGCCAGGCCGCGCAGCAGTGGCTGCCGGCCGAACCCGGCAAGCGCGCCGAGGACACCCTGTTCCTGGTCGACCCGCTGGGCAACCTGATGATGCGTTTCCCGCAGGATCCGGACCCCAAGAAGATGAGCGGCGACCTGAAGAAGCTGCTCAAGGTCTCGCGCATCGGCTAAAGGGGACGGCATGCTGCTGCAACTGGCCATCATCGGCATCCTGATCGCGCTGTTCCCGCTGTCCTACGTGCTGGTGAAGGGGGACCGCAACAAATACCGCAAGCTCGCCTGGATCACGGCGTTCCTGACGCTGGACCTGATCATGTTCGGCAGCTTCACGCGCCTGACCGACTCCGGCCTGGGCTGCCCCGACTGGCCCGGCTGCTACGGGCACTCCAACCCGCACGCCGCGATGGAGCCGATCCGCGCGGCCGAGACCGCGCTGCCCAGCGGCCCGGTGACGCTGGCCAAGGCGTGGATCGAGATGATCCACCGCTACTTCGCCATGGCGGTCGGGGTGCTGATCATCACGCTGATGGTGCTGGCGTGGGTCAAGCGGCGCGAGCTGAAGCAGTCGCCGTGGTTCGCCACCGGGGTGCTGCTGCTGGTGTGCGTGCAGGGTGCGTTCGGCGCTTTCACCGTGACCCTGAAGCTGCAGCCGATCATTGTGGTCACGCACCTGATGCTGGGCATGGTTTTGCTGGCCGTGCTGATCCAGCTGGGCTCGCGCAACGATCCGCCGCACCCGGTCGCGGCGCGGGCCGCGCGGCTGCGCTGGCCGGTGCGCATCGGCCTGCTGCTGCTGGTGATCCAGATCTTCCTGGGGGGCTGGGTCAGCACCAACTACGCGGTGCTGGCCTGCACCGACTTCCCGCTGTGCAATGGCCAGCTGGTGCCCGAGATGGATTTCCGCCACGGCTTCACCCTGTGGCGCCAGCTGGGCATGACCGCCGATGGCGACTACATCCCGCACGCGGCGCTGGTGGCGATCCACTGGGTGCACCGCGGCTTTGCCTTTGTCGTGCTGGGCTACCTGGCGTGGCTTGGCCTGCGCGCGCGCAGGCTTGAAGGGCTCGCGCGCGCGGCCGGCTGGCTGCTGGCCACGCTGGTGCTGCAACTGGCCACCGGGATGTCCAATATCGTGTTCGACTGGCCGCTGGTGGCCGCGGTTGCGCACAACGGCGGCGCGGCGCTGCTCCTGCTGCTGCTGGTCCGCCTCCACTACAATACAGGGCTCGCAGGGCTCACCATGCGGGCCGCCGGCGCCCCCGCTGCCGTGCCGAACGCCGCCCGCGCCACATGAAAGACAAGACCCCTTCCGTGGTTACCGCTACCCACCCCCATTCGCTGGGCAAGTTGAGCCGGATACGGCACCTTGCCCGACAATATGCCGCCCTGACCAAGCCGCGCGTGACGCAGCTGGCCGTGTTCTGCGCCATCATCGGCATGTTCCTCGCCACGCCCGGCATGGTGCCGTGGCGCGTGCTGATCGGCGGCGCCGCCGGCATCTGGCTGCTGGCCGGTGCGGCCTTTGCCATCAATTGCCTGGTCGAGCAGAAGATCGATGCGCTGATGCGCCGCACCGCGTGGCGCCCGTCGGCCACCGGCGAGATCACCACGCCGCAGACCCTGGTGTTCTCCGCCATCCTGGGCGGCGCCGGCATGTGGCTGCTGCACGTCTACGCCAACGACCTGACGATGTGGCTGACCTTTGCCACCTTCCTCGGCTACGCGGTGGTCTACACCATCCTGCTCAAGCCGGCCACGCCGCAGAACATAGTGATCGGCGGGCTCTCGGGGGCGATGCCGCCGGCGCTGGGCTGGGCCGCGGTGGCGGGCGAGGTACCTGCCGAGGCCTGGTTCCTGGTGCTGATCATCTTCACCTGGACCCCGCCGCACTTCTGGGCCCTGGCGCTGTACCGCCGCGCCGACTACGCCAAGTCCGGCCTGCCGATGCTGCCGGTCACGCACGGCGAGCGCTACACGCTGCTGCATATCCTGCTGTACACGCTGATCATGATCGCCGCGACGCTGCTGCCCTTTGTCTACGGCATGAGCGGCTATATCTACCTGGCGGCCGCGCTGGCGCTGGGCGCGGGTTTCCTGGCCTACGCCTGGAAGATGTACCGTAACTATTCGGACGAGCTGGCGCAGCGCGCCTTCCGCTTCTCGATCCTGTACCTGTCGCTGCTGTTCGCCGCGCTGCTGGTCGACCACTACTTCAAGTTCGTGCCGCAGGTCTGACCTGTGGCCGACCGGCTGCGGCATCTTGTCGCGGCCGGTGCAGCGTGGCGGCACGATCGGCGATACTGCGTGATGTCGCCGCCCTCCGGTGCCGCTGTTTCCTCCCACCCCTGACCGGTTTCCGCCGCATGCCCCGCCTAAGCCCCGCCTCCGGCCTGTTCGCCGCCTTCCGCCGCTTTTCCCTGCTGGCCGCGCTTGCGCTGGCCGTGGCTGCCTGCGGGCAGCAGAAGGCCTCGTTCCGCAATGTCGACATCACCGGCGCGGCGGACTTCGGCAAGGACTTCTCGCTGACCGACCATCACGGCAAGGTGCGCACCATCGCCGACTTCAAGGGCAAGGCGGTGGTGATGTTCTTCGGCTACACCCACTGCCCGGACGTGTGCCCGACGACGATGGCCGAACTGAAGGCGGTGATGGAGAAACTGGGCCCGGATGCCGACCGCGTGCAGGTGCTGTTCGTCACGGTCGACCCGGAACGCGACACGCAGGCGCTGCTGGCGCAGTACGTGCCGGCCTTCGATGCGCGCTTCCTGGGGCTGCGCCCGGCCGACGAAGCCGCACTGCAGAAGTTGACCAAGGACTTCAAGGTGTTCTACGCCAAGGTGCCGGGCAGCTCCCCGAACAACTACACGGTGGACCACTCCGCGGGCAGCTATGTGTTCGACCCGGACGGCAAGCTGCGGCTGTTCATCCGCCACGGCCAGGGTCCGGATCCGATCGCGCACGACCTGAAACAGCTGCTGTCGTGACGTGAAAGGGTGGGAAGGGGTGCGGCATAAGGTCGCACTCACCCTCTCGCGGGCAACAAAAAGGCCGGTCCAGTGGACCGGCCTTTTGCATGGCTGGGGGTGCGGATCAGGCGAACGCCTGCAGCGCCCCCTTCATCTTCTTCATGGCCGCGGCCTCGATCTGGCGGATGCGCTCGGCCGAGACGCCGAACTCGTCAGCCAGCTCATGCAGCGTGGAGCCGCCCGAGCCATCGTCTTCGACGTGCAGCCAGCGCGCCTCGATGATGCGGCGGCTGCGTTCGTCCAGCTTGCCCAGCGCTTCTTCCAGGCCCTCGACCTGCATGCGGTCGTGGCGCTTGGCTTCCAGCACGCGGGTGGGCTCGTTGTGGTTGTCCGCCAGGTAGGCGATGGGGGCGAATTCCTCTTCGCCGTCGTCGATCTGGCCTTCCAGCGCCAGGTCGCCGCCCGACAGGCGGGTTTCCATCTCCATCACTTCTTCGGGCTTGACGTTCAGCTCGCGCGCCACGGCCTCGACCTGCTCCGGCGTGAACGTGTGCGCGCCCTGCTTGTGGCTGCGCAGGTTGAAGAACAGCTTGCGCTGGGCCTTGGTGGTGGCCACCTTGACCATGCGCCAGTTCTTCAGCACGTATTCGTGGATCTCGGCCTTGATCCAGTGCATCGCGTACGACACCAGGCGCACGCCCTGGTCGGGGTCGAAGCGCTTGACCGCCTTCATCAGGCCGATATTGCCTTCCTGGATCAGGTCGGCGTGGGGCAGGCCGTAGCCCAGGTACTGGCGGGCGATCGACACCACCAGGCGCAGGTGGGACATCACCATCTGGCGGGCAGCGTCAACGGAATCGTGGTCGCGGAGCTCGCGCGCCAGGCGCTGCTCTTCCTCCGCGGTCAACAGCGGAATCCGGTGGACAGCCTGGATATAGCTGTCGAGGTTGCCAACGGTGGCCGGGAAGGTCAGCGCGAAGCTGCCCGTGCTCCGGGGTGCCGTCGGCAGACGGTTATTCAGGGTTTGGTCGGCAGACAAGACTGCGTTCACTCAATGGCTCCTTTCGCATCCGGCGGTTCGGTTGCCGGGGTGCCGCGCCTGTTGGGGCGGTGGCACTGCAACACATATTAGCACTCAGGCCGGGTGAGTGCTAATTGGAGCCCCGATGGTCGTGATAGTTCCTCTCGATTGCTCTTGCTGCTGGCATAGCTACCTATCAATTCGAGCGGCGGGAACGATACCCACGGTTCGGCGCACTGGATGTTAGAGCGGTGCCGGGCACGGGGGTTCTGCCCGCTGCTGCAATGATTTGTTGCAGCAGCGGCTACACTCGACCAAGCTGCGGCGCGCTGGCATCCTTGCAAGCCTCTCTCATTCCACCGGAGGAGTTATGTCTGCTATCGAACACTTGCTCAAGCCGCATGTGCGCGACCTGGGCGATTTTACCGTGCGCCGGCTGTTGCCCGCCGCCGCCACCCAGACCGTTGGTCCGTTTATCTTCTTTGACCATATGGGGCCGGTGCAACTGCCGCCGGGCGGCGGAGCCGACGTGCGCCCGCATCCACATATCGGACTGGCCACGGTCACTTATCTGTTCGAGGGCGAGATCATCCACCGAGACAGCCTGGGCAGCGACCAGGCGATCCGCCCGGGCGATGTCAACTGGATGACCGCCGGGCACGGCATCGTGCACTCGGAGCGCTCGCCCGAGCATGTGCGCCCCGCCGGGGCCCGCCTGCACGGCATCCAGACCTGGGTGGCACTGCCGCAGGAGCATGAGGGTGCCGAGCCGTCGTTTTTCCACCATCCCGCCGCCACGCTGCCACGGATCGAGCGGCCGGGTGTGCGCATGGTGGTGATTGCGGGCGATGCCTTTGGCCAGGTCTCTCCGGTCAAGGTCTTCAGCCGCACCCTGTACGTGGCGATCGAGCTGGATGCGGGCGCGAGCGTGGAGATCCCGGCCGATCATGCCGAGCGGGGCATCTATCCGGTGGACGGGGCGGTGGCGCTCGACGGCGAGCCGCTGCCGGCCGAGCATATGGTGGTGCTCACGCCGGGCCAGCCCGCAACGCTGACGGCCACGACGCCGTCGCGCGTAATGCTGCTGGGCGGCGACCCGACCGACGGGCACCGCTTCATCTACTGGAATTTCGTTGCCAGCAGCAAGGTGGCGATCGAGGCCGCCGCCCAGCGCTGGGAGGACGATCAGTTCCCGCACGTGCCGGGCGAGACCGAGCGCATCCCGCTGCCCCCGCGCAAGCCCTGACAGCGGTCCCGGGGCTGGCTCAGACCGGGCTGGCCCAGGTCACGCGAGTGCCTTGCCGCAGGCATTCGCGGATGGCCTCGACCTGGATAGCGATCGGTGCCGGCACCGGCGCCGCGCCGTCCAGCACGCGCCGGATCCAGGCCACGGTCTGGCCGGCGTCGCTGCCGGGCGGCAGTTCAGGCACTTCGGCCAGCGAACCAACAGCCGGATCGACCAGCGTCTGCTGGTGCCCCTCGTGCAGCCAGTCGATGCGGCTGGTGCGGCGCGCATCGGCCACCACTTCGCCCTCGGTGCCGCGTGCCAGCAGCACGTTGGCGGGTTCATGCGAGAAGTAGTCGGTCAGCGTCTCGCGGTATTCGGGGTGGGTGTAGCTGTACAGGCGCAACCCTTCCGCGGGCGAATGCTCGCCCACCGGCTGCAGCATCTTGGCCACCGTATGCGCCGAATTGCGCAGGCCGATCACGGTGCGCCGCTCCAGCAGCTGCGACAGCCCGGGCGACAGCACATCCACCGGCAGCACCGCCAGCGGCCCGAGGTCGCTGCTCTCGCGCAGCCGTGCCGAGGCGTCGCCGGTAGTCGCGCACAAGGGCACGCCCAGCGCCTCGAACAGCGCCATGCTGGTCACGCGGCCATTGAACAGGCGCGTGCCGTGCACCAGCACGGGGACATCTTCGCGCGCCAGCAGCAGCGCCAGCAGCGGCACCAGGTTGGGTTGCTTGCGCGCACCGTTGTAGCTGGGGATCACCACCACCTGCCGGTCAGGCGGCGCCGGCAGCGGCTGGCAGTGCGCATGGGCGGCTTCCAGCATGCCGGCCAGCTCGTGCGGGGCCTCGCCCTTGATGCGGTAGGCCATCAGGATGGCGCCGAGCTCCAGGTCCGAGACGCGCCCGGCCAGCATGGCGTCGAACAGGGCCTGCGCGTCTTCGCGCGGCAGCGCCCGCGCGCCGTTGACGCCGCGGCCGATCTCCTTGATATAGCGGGCAGCAGGGAAGGACGTGGCTGGCGTGGTCATGGCGGCGTGGGGGTAGTCTGTTCTGGGTTCATGATAGCGGAGCCAGGCCGCCGCGCCCATCGCCGCCTGTGCCACATAGGGCCGCCCACCGGCACGCGGCCGGCGGGCACTACGCGGCTTCCTGCAGCGCCGGGTTGCGCTGCTTGCGGTAGAGGAAGTCCAGCACCGCGGTGCGGCAGGCGTGGTAGGCCTTGTCGTCGGCCAGCGCGACGCGGTCGCGCGGACGCGGAAGCTCCACCTTCAGGATCTCGCCGATGGTCGCGGCCGGACCGTTGGTCATCATGATGATGCGGTCGGCCAGCAGCACGGCCTCGTCGACGTCGTGGGTCACCATCACCACGGTGCTGCGGGTGCGCGCCACGATCTTGATCAGCTCGTCCTGCAGGTGCGCGCGCGTGAGCGCATCGAGCGCGCCGAAGGGCTCGTCCATCAGCAGCACCTTGGGCGCCATCGCCAGCGCGCGGGCAATGCCCACGCGCTGCTTCATGCCGCCGGAGATCTCATGCGGATACTTGTTCTCGGCGTGCGTCAGGCCCACCAGCGCCAGCGTGTCGTGCGTGCGCGCCTTGAGCTGCGGCTTGCTCTCGCTGGCGGCGAAGACGCGCTCCACGCCCAGGTAGACGTTCTCGAAGCACGTCAGCCACGGCAGCAGCGAATGGTTCTGGAACACCACCGCGCGCTCCGGCCCCGGCCCGGCGATCTCGCGCCCGGCGCAGATCAGCGCGCCGGTGGTGGGCGTGGCCAGTCCCGCGACCAGGTTCAGCAGCGTGGACTTGCCGCAGCCTGAATGGCCGATCAGCGTGATGAACTCGCCCTCGGCGATATGCAGGTTGATATCGCGCAGGGCGACGAACGGGCCCTTGCGGGTCTTGAAGGTCTGGCCGACGTTTTCGATGCTGACGAACTTGTCCATGGCGATTCTCCCCGCGTGTCAGTTGGTGCCGTAGCTGAAGCGCCGGGCCAGCGCCAGCAGCGCATGCTCGAGCAGCAGCCCGATGATGCCGATCACGAAGATCGCGATCACGATGTGCTCGACCTTCAGGTTGTTCCATTCGTCCCACAGCCAGAAGCCGATGCCGGTGCCGCCGGTCAGCATCTCGGCCGCGACGATCACCAGCCACGCGGTGCCGATCGACAGCCGCACGCCGGTCAGCATGTAGGGCAGCACCGCGGGGAACAGCACCCGCGTGAACACCTTCCATTCCGACAGGTCCAGCACGCGCGCCACGTTCAGGTAGTCCTGCGGCACGCGCGTGACGCCGACCGCGGTGTTGATCACCATCGGCCAGATCGAGCAGATGAAGATCGCCCAGATCGCGGCCGGGTTGGCGGCCTTGAACAGCAGCAGGCCGATCGGCAGCCACGCCAGCGGCGAGACCGGGCGCAGCAGGCTGATCACCGGCGCGGTCATCGCGTTCAGGAAGGCGAAGCGCCCGATCAGGAAGCCGGCCGGGATGCCGACCAGCGCGGCCAGGCCGAAGCCCGCCGCGACGCGCGCCAGCGATGCCAGCACGTTCCAGCCGATGCCCTGGTCATTGGGCCCGTTGCGGTAGAACGGGTCGGCAAACAGCGGCACCGCGGCGTTCCATGTGGCCTGCGGCGTGGGAATGGCCGGGATCATCGTGGCGATGCCGTGCCAGGCCAGCACGAACAGGGCAAAGCCCAGTACCGGCGGCACGGCCTTGAGCACCAGCGCGGCGACCGCCTCGCGGCGTTGCGCGCGCCGTGCCTGCGCGGCGATTTCCTGCTCGCGCCGGCGCGCCCGCTCCTTGGTGTCGGGGTCGGCGCTGGCGGCTACGGTTGCACCATCGGGCGTGGGGTGGGCTATGGCATTCACGTCTGGCTCCTTTCGTCAGGGGCACTGCGGATCAGTGGGGGAAGGCTTGCGTCAGGCCTTGATCTTGAAACCGTCGGCGTAGGCCTTGGGGTCCTTGCCGTCCCAGACCACGCCGTCGATCAGCTTGGCGCTGCGCATGTCGCTCTTGGGCAGCGGCACCTGCGCGGCGGCGGCGGCCTGCTTGTAGACGTCGATGCGGTTGACCTGCCGGGCCACGGCGAGATAGTCCGGATGTTCCTTCAGCAAGCCCCAGCGCTTGTGCTGGGTCAGGAACCACATGCCGTCGGACAGGTACGGGTAGTTGGCGGCGCCGTCCTGGTAGAACTTCATCGCGTCTGGGTCGTCCCAGGTCTTGCCCAGGCCGTTGGTGTAGCGGCCCAGCATGCGGTCCAGGATGATGTCCATGTCGGTGTTGACGTAGGACTTGGCGGCAATGGTCTCGGCGGTCTTGCGGCGGTTGGAGGCCGACGCATCGATGAACTTCGATGCCTCCAGCACTGCGGCCACCATCGCGCGCGCGGTGTTGGGGTATTTCTGCACGAACTCCGCGGTGGTGCCCAGGGTCTTCTCGGGGTGGCCCTTCCAGATGGCCTGCGTGGTCTCGGCGGTGAAGCCGATCTTGTCGGCGATGGCGCGCGCGCCCCAGGGCTCGCCCACGCAGAAGCCGTCCATATTGCCCACGCGCATATTGGCCACCATCTGCGGCGGCGGCACCGTGATGGCCTTGGCGTCCTGCATCGGGTTGATGCCGTTGGCCGCCAGCCAGTAGTACAGCCACATTGCGTGCGTGCCGGTGGGGAAGGTCTGGGCGAAGGTGTAGTCGCGCTTCTCCTTCATCATCAGCGCCTTCAGGCTGGCGCCGTCCTTGACGCCTTTCTCGGCGAGCTTGGACGACAGCGTGATGGCCTGGCCGTTGTGGTTCAGGTTCATCAGCACGGCCATGTCCTTCTTCGGGCCGCCGATGCCCAGCTGCACGCCGTAGATCAGTCCGTACAGCACGTGCGCCGCGTCCAGCTCGCCGTTGACCAGCTTGTCGCGCACGCCGGCCCATGAGGCTTCCTTGGTCGGCGTGATCTTGATGCCGTATTTCTTGTCCAGCCCGAGCGTCGCGGCCATCACCACCGAGGCGCAGTCGGTCAGCGGGATAAAGCCGATGCGCACGTCGGTCTTCTCGGGCGCGTCCGAGCCCGCTGCCCACGCACCGGCGCGCACCAGCGGATCGACCAGCGTCATCACGCTGGCGCCGGCGATGGTGGCAAGCGCGCGGCGGCGGCCGCTGCTGGCCGGCACGGCGTCGGCAGCCGCGTCGGGAACGTGGACGGCTGCGTGCAGCGGCTTGGCAATCCTGAGGCGAGAGGGCATTGCATGGCTCCAAGAAAAAAGGCGTCCCCTCCGCGACCGGCTTCGCCAGAAGACCGGTGCGGCGCAGGGACGCCGTTGTCCGTGGCGTGACGCAGCCCGCGTTGGCCGTGTCCGCCGAAATTGTTGGTCGGCCGCCGTTGGCCGATACCTGCATAACGCAAGGCGTGTGCCAGCCTGTGCAGTGCAGCATTCGAGGGCGGATTTGTGACGGATCGGGGGGAAATGATCGGATGTGGTGCGCGCGCGCTGGCCGCCGCCACATTCGGGGGAGCAGGGGAGGGAGGTGACGCAGTGCGGCAGCGCCAGGAGCGTGCATTGCACCAGTCGCGTGCGGCGGCGCACCACGGCTGGCAGGCGGGAGCGGCTCAGCCCATCACGTCGATCACGCGCTGGGCCGCGTCCACCAGCTTCAGGCCGCGCTCCATCGCCATGCTGCGCAGGCGCTTGTAGGCCTCGTCCTCGCTGAGGCCGCGCGCCTGCATCAGCAGTCCCTTGGCGCGCTCGACCACCTTGCGCTCGGCCAGCTTGAGCCGGGTGGCATCGAGCTCGGCGCGCAGCTGCTGATCCAGTTCGAAGCGTGTGTAGGCCACGTCGAGCACGGTCTTGACGCGCTCGGCGCGCAGGCCGTCGACGATATAGGCGGTGATCCCCGCCGTCAGCGCTGCCTTGATGCGCTGGCTGTCGTCGTTGTCGGTGAACAGCACGATCGGGCGCGGCGCATGCTGGGTCGAGACGCAGACATGCTCGATGGTGTCGCGCGCGGCGGATTCAGACGCGATGATCAGCATGTCGGGCTGGGTGGCCGTGATCACATCCGGCAGGCGCAGGTCGGCATCGACGATCTGGATCTCGGTAAAGCCGGCGCTGACCAGCCCGCCGCGGATGGTCTCGACGTTCAGCGGGTCGGCGTCATGCGGGTCGCGCACGAGCAGGATCCGCAACACCCGGCCGCCGGCAGTGGGCGGGGCAGGTGCGGCAGCGGTGGGCGATGGGGGCGGGTGGCGTCGTGTCATGGCTAGGCTCTGTTGCAGTGCGCCATGCAAGATTCGCGCCGGGTAAGTATCCGGCACCTGCGCCAGTTCGGTGCGCTGGCGCTGCGAGGATGCCTGGATTCATTGTATGCGGTCGTACGCAGAGCCAACTCTCGCGGTGTATCCTGTTGCCCTGCTGCGCCGGGCGCGTCTGCTGGCGACGCCGCGCATGGCTGCTTCCTGCAACCCTGCCCACCCGCGCCGCAGCACCGATCAGAACAATCTGGAGAGATGCATGACCGAATTCGTGTTCGCTCCGGCCGCGCCCGTTGGCGTGCCGGTGCGCGGCAGCAATGCTAGTTTCCCGGTACGGCGCGTGTACTGCGTCGGCCGCAACTATGCTGCCCACGCCCGTGAAATGGGCTCGGACCCCGACCGCGAGCCGCCGTTCTTCTTCTGCAAGCCGTCCGACGCGGTCAGCTACGTCGCCGACGGCACCGAAGGCGCCTTCCCGTACCCGCCGGGCACCAGCAACTGCCACTATGAAGTGGAGCTGGTGGTGGCGATCGGCAAGGGCGGCCGCGACATCCCGGTCGACAAGGCAGCCGGCCACGTGTTCGGCTACGCCGTGGGCCTGGACATGACCCGCCGCGACCTGCAGAACGAATCGAAGAAGACCGGCCGCCCCTGGGAGACCGGCAAGGCCTTCGACCAGTCCGCGCCGATCGGCCCGATCGTGCCGGTCTCGGCCATCGGCCATCCGCAGAAGGGCGCAGTGACGCTGGCGGTCAACGGCGTGGAGAAGCAGCGCGGCGACCTGTCCGACCTGATCTGGTCGGTGCCGGAGATGGTGTCGTACCTGTCGAAGCTGTTCGAGCTGCAGCCGGGCGACCTGATCTTCAGCGGCACGCCCGAAGGCGTGGGCCCGGTGGTCAAGGGCGATGTCATGCAGTGCCACGTCGGCGGCGTGGGCGATCTCACCATCAAGGTAGTCTGATCCGATGCTAAAGCTTTACAGCTATTTCCGCAGTTCGGCCTCATTCCGCGTGCGCATTGCGCTGGAACTCAAGGGGCTGTCCTATGACTATGTGCCGGTGCACCTGCTGAAAGAAGGCGGCCAGCAGCTCAAGCCGGAATTCCGCGCCGTGAATCCCGACGGACTGGTGCCGGCGCTCGCCGACGGCGAGCACGTGCTGCAGCAATCGCTGGCCATCGTCGAATACCTGGACGAGGTCCATCCCGAGCCGAAGCTGCTGCCCGGCACGGCGCTGGACCGCGCCTATGTGCGCGGACTGGCCCAGGAGATCGCGTGCGAGATCCACCCGCTGAACAACCTGCGCGTGCTGAAGTACCTGAAGCACACCGTGGGCGTGACCGACGAGGTCAAGGACGCGTGGTACCACCACTGGATCGAGCTGGGCTTTGCGTCGCTGCAGGCCAACCTGGAGCGCGGCGGCAAGGCCGGGCGTTTCTGCTTTGGCGATACGCCCACGCTGGCCGATATCTGCCTGGTGCCGCAGGTATTCAACGCGCAGCGCTTCAATATCGACCTGGCCCGCTACCCGGCGATCGCCAGGATCTATGAAACCTGCATGGAGCTGCCTGCTTTCCAGAAGGCGGAGCCGAAGGCGCAGCCTGACGCGGAATAAGCGTTCGCCACCGGGCCTTACCCCAGCAGCGCTTCGGCGAACTCATCCGCCTTGAACGGCTGCAGGTCCTCCACCTTCTCGCCCACGCCAATGAAATAAACCGGCACCGGGCGCTGGCGCGCGATAGCCGCCAGGATGCCGCCCTTGGCGGTGCCGTCGAGCTTGGTCACGATCAGGCCGGTCAGGCCCAGCGCGTCGTCGAAGGCGCGGGTTTGCTGCAGGGCGTTCTGGCCGGTGTTGGCGTCGATCACCAGCAGCACCTCGTGCGGCGCGCTCGGCATGGCCTTGCTGATCACGCGCTTGACCTTCTTGAGCTCTTCCATCAGGTGCAGCTGCGTCGGCAGGCGGCCGGCGGTGTCGGCCATGACGATGTCGATGCCGCGCGCCTTGGCCGCATTGACGGCGTCGAAGATCACCGCCGCCGGGTCGCCGCTTTCCTGCGCCACCACGGTGACGTTGTTGCGTTCGCCCCAGATCGTCAGTTGCTCGCGCGCGGCGGCGCGGAAGGTATCGCCGGCGGCCAGCAGCACCTTCTGGTCATAGCGCTGGAAGTGCTTGCACAGCTTGCCGATGCTGGTGGTCTTGCCGGCGCCGTTGACGCCCGCGATCATCATCACCAGCGGCTGCTCGCGGCCCAGCGCCATGGTTTTTTCCAGCGGGCGCAGCAGCTGCGTCAGCAGCTCGCGCAGCGCCGCCTTGACGCCTTCGGCGGTCTCGATGCGCTCGGCCTTGACGCGCTTGCGCAACTCGCCCAGCAGGTACTCGGTGGCTTCCACGCCGGCATCTGCCATCAGCAGCGCGGTTTCCAGTTCTTCGAACAGGGCCTCGTCGACCTTGACGCCGACGAACAGCGTGCCGATGTTGCGGCTGGTCTTGGACAGCCCGGTACGCAGCCGATGCATCCAGCCCAGCTTCGCTTCAGCGGTCTGGGCGGGCGGCGGGACCAGCTCGAGCGCTTCGGCCGGTGCGGGCGCCGGCAGGGGGATCGGGGCCGCCACGGGCGCTGGGGCAGGGGGTGGCACTTGCGCCGGGACCGGTGCCGGTGCGGGCGCAGGGACTGGCGCAGGCGTGGGGGCCGGTGCCGGTACGGGGGCGGGGACCTCGACCGGAGCGGGGGCCGGGGCTGGCGCCTCGGCGGGCGCGGGCTCGGCCTTGCGCTTCTTCCAGAAACTAAACATTGGGGAATGGAGTCAATACCGGGGCCGATACCCTGGCGGCAGCCAAATGCCAGCAGGCAACCGGTTATAAATCAATGGGTTACGCAGGCATCGCGATGGCTGGGGAGAAAGCGTTGTGGTCCCGGCCGGCGATTGCGTATAGTTCGCTACATGGCAGATTCATGCGCGCAGTCTTGCGCACGTGAGTCGATCGGCAAAATTCTAGCAGACGGGGTCGCATGAACCATTGCGCTGTCCTGGCCGCTGCGGGCGCACAAGGCACCAAAGCCTGCGTCGCAACGCGCTTCCAACGCCTTTCACCTTCCTCCAAACCGCTTCCCGCCCGCGCCGCGCGTCTCGCGCGGCGAGTCATTCCCACGCTGCTGCTGGCCTTGCTGCCGTGGTCGATGCCGGCAGGGGCGCAGGGCGTGGTGGCTTCGCCGATGCCCGGCACGCAGACCGCCCCGGCCGGCGCGACCGCGCATGGCACGACCGAATACCGCCTGTCCAACGGGCTGCGGCTGATCGTCAAGGAAGACCACCGCGCGCCCACGGTGGCGCACCAGATCTGGTACCGCGTGGGCGGCATCGACGAGGTCAGCGGCACCACCGGCGTGGCGCACATGCTCGAGCACATGATGTTCAAGGGCACGCCCAAGGTCGGCGTGGGCGAGTTCTCCAAGCAGGTGGCCGCGCTGGGCGGGCGTGAGAACGCCATGACCAACCGCGACTTCACCATGTACTACCAGCAGATCGGCAAGCAGTACCTGCCGAGGATGATGGAGCTGGAGGCCGACCGCATGGCCAACCTCGTCATCACCAAGGACGAGTTCGAACGCGAGATGAAGGTGGTGATGGAAGAACGCCGCCTGCGCACCGATGACTCCGCGCGCGGCACCGTCTATGAGCAGTTGCTGGCCACGGTCTACACCGCCGCCGCGTACCGCCACCCGGTGATCGGCTGGATGGACGACCTGGTCAATATGCGCGTGGACGACGTCAAGGAGTGGTACCGCCACTGGTACGTGCCCAACAACGCCATGGTGATTGTCACCGGCGACGTCAAGGCCGAGGAAGTGCGCGCCCTGGCCGAGCGCTATTACGGCAAGCTCAAGCCGCGTACGCTGCCGCTGCGCAAGGACCAGGAAGAGCCGGCGCAAAAGGGCATCAAGCGCATCTGGGTCAAGGCGCCGGCCGAGAACCAGTACATGGTGATGGCCTACAAGGTGCCGCGCCTGCGCGATATCGAGAAGGACGTCGACCCCTACGCGCTGGAGGTGCTGGCGGCCGTGCTCAACGGCTACGACAACGCACGACTGACGCGCGAACTGGTGCGCGAGCAGCGCCTGGCCGACGACGTCAACGTCGGCTATGACAGCATCAACCGCGGCGAGTCGCTGTTCGTGCTCGACGGCACGCCCGCCACAGGCCACAACACCGACGAGATCGAGCGCGCGCTGCGCGCCGAGGTCCAGCGCATCGCCAAGGAGGGCGTGTCGCCGGAGGAGCTCAAGCGCGTCAAGGCGCAGGTGGTGGCCGGCCAGATCTACAAGCGTGATTCGGTGTTCGGGCAGGGCATGGAAATCGGCGTGTCCGAGATCTCGGATATCTCCTGGCGCCAGATCGACCGCATGCTCGACAAGATCAAGGCCGTCACGCCGGCGCAGGTGCAGGCCGTCGCCGCGAAGTATTTCAACGACGACAACCTGACCGTGGCCACGCTGGTGCCGCAGCCGATCGATCCGAACAAGCCCAAGTCCCAGGCCCCGTCGGGCCTGCGCCACTGAGGAAAGGCGATGACTCAGTCCGTCACCACCCCGCAGCGTGCGCTGCGCAAACTGGCCGGCGCCGCATTGGGCGCCGTGGTCCTGCTGGCTGCGCAACTGGCGCAGGCCGCGATCCCGATCGAGCACTGGACCGCGTCAACCGGCGCCAGGGTGTTCTTTGTGCATAGCCCGTCGATCCCGATGCTCGACGTCAATATCGACTTCGACGCCGGCAGTCGCTATGACCCGCCGGGCAAGGCCGGGCTGGCCACGCTGACCGCCGCGCTGCTGGACAAGGGCGCCGCGGCGCTGGAAGGCCAGCCGGCGCGCGATGAAGCGAAGATCGCCGATGGCTTTGCCGATACCGGCGCCGCCTTTGGCGGCGCCGCCGGCGGCGACCGCGGCGGCATCGGGCTGCGCACGCTGACCGCCCAGCCGGAGCTGGACCAGTCGGTCGCGCTGGCCGCGCAACTGATCAAGGCGCCGACCTACCCGGACGCTGTGGTCGGGCGAGAGAAGCAGCGCCTGATCACCGCCATCCGCGAAGCCGACGCCAAGCCCGGCGTGATCGCCGACAAGGCGCTGGCCAAGGCCATGTATCCCGACCATCCCTACGGCGTGGCCGCGACCCCGGACAGCGTGGCGTCGATCACGCGCGACGACATTGTCAGGTTCTGGCGCGACAACTACGGCGCGCAGCGCGCGGTGGTGACGCTGATCGGCGCGGTCGACCGCAAGCAGGCCGAAGCCATTGCCGAGCAGCTCACGCGCGGGCTGCCGCCCGGCAGCGCGGCGCCGGCCATGCCGCAGGTGCGCCTGAACATCGCCCCGAGCGAGCAGCGCATGCCGCATCCGGCACAGCAGTCCAGCGTGGCCATCGGCCAGCCGGCCATTGCCCGCGGCGACCCCGATTACTTCGCGCTGCTGGTGGGCAACTACGTGCTGGGCGGCGGCGGCTTCAGCTCGCGCCTGACTGACGAGGTGCGCGAGAAGCGCGGCCTGACCTACGGCGTGGACAGCTACTTCGCGCCGTCCAAGCAGCCGGGTCCGTTCGGCATCAGCCTGCAGACCAAGAAGGCGCAGACCGACGAAGCGCTGGCGCTGGTGCGCCAGGTGCTGGCGCGCTTTGTCGCCGAGGGCCCGACCGAGAAAGAGCTGCGCGCGGCCAAGGACAACCTCATCAACGGTTTCCCGCTGCGCATCGACAACAACCGCAAGCTGCTGACCAACGTCGCCAATATCGGCTGGTACGGGCTGCCGCTGGATTACCTGGACACCTGGACCGCCCAGATTGGCAAGGTCACGCGTGAGCAGGTCAGGGCCGCTTTCCAGCGCCATGTGCGCCCGGACAATATGGCGACGGTGATCGTCGGCGGCCCGGTCGCAGCGCCTGCGACTGCCGCCAGACAGTGATGCCGGCGCCGCTTGGGCCCGTCATGAGCGCCGGGGCTCCGGCGCGTGCGGCGAACCGGCCCGCAGGCTCTACAATCACGGGATGAATTCGCGTTCCCGATTGCCGTCGCCCGCCACCGGCGGGCGACCCGCCTCTCCTGCCGCTGCCAGCGGCGGGCGTTCCCCCGTTTCCGCGGCGCCACGCCAGGCACCGCGCCAGGAGCCGTCCCAGGTCCGCATCATCGGCGGCCGCTGGAAGCGCACCTTGCTGCCCGTTCCCGATGCCCAGGGCCTGCGCCCCACGCCCGACCGCGTGCGCGAGACGCTCTTCAACTGGCTCGGCCAGGACCTGTCCGGGCTGGAATGCCTGGACCTGTTCGCCGGCTCCGGCGCGCTCGGCTTCGAGGCCGCCTCGCGCGGCGCCGCCGCGGTCACGCTGGTCGAGTCCAATGCGCGCGTGGCCAAGCAGCTGCGCGACAACCAGTACCGGCTCGACGCGGCTCAGGTGCGCGTGATGCAGGGCGATGCCTTTGCCATTGCCGCGCAACTGCCCGATGCCAGCTTCGACGTGGTCTTCCTGGATCCGCCCTTCGCCGAGGACTGGGTCGGGCCGGCGCTGGAGCACGCGGCGAGGCTGTCGCGGCCCGGCGGCGCAGTCTATGTCGAGACCGACCATGCGCTGACCGGTGCCGACGCGCCGGTGCCGGCGTCGCTTGAAATCGTGCGCCACGCGCGCGCCGGCGCGGTGCATTTCCACCTGCTGCAGCATCGCGTGCCGGGCAACGGCGCTGCCTGATGCACCAGTCTGGGGCGATGGTCCGGGTAGGCCTGTTCTGCAATGAGGAAGGTCCCCTTCCTCAATGGGAAACGGCTTCATAGCTGCGCTGCGGCAAAACGGTGCGCCGGGCGGCTTCCAAGTGGCGCATTTGGGGTTACACTACGCCGCTGTTACAACGCTCGCGACGCAGCACCCACGCCGGTCCGGCCGGCGCAAGAGGCGGCCCAAGGCCGGCAGCGGGCAGATCAAGGAGGAAGTATGGTCATCGCGGTCTATCCCGGCACGTTCGATCCAATGACCCGGGGACACGAGGATCTGGTCCGCCGTGCGTCGAACATCTTCGACGAACTGGTGGTCGGCGTGGCGCACAGCCCCAACAAGCGCCCGTTCTTTTCGCTCGAAGAGCGCATCGGCATTGCCCGTGAAGTGCTCGGGCATTATCCCAATGTGCGCGTCGAAGGCTTTTCCGGCCTGCTCAAGGACTTTGTGCGCAACAACAATGCGCGCGTGATCGTGCGCGGCCTGCGCGCGGTGTCCGACTTCGAGTACGAATTCCAGATGGCAGGCATGAACCGCTACCTGCTGCCCGACGTGGAAACCATGTTCCTGACGCCGTCGGACCAGTACCAGTTCATCTCCGGCACCTTCGTGCGTGAGATCGCGGTGCTGGGCGGCGATGTCAGCAAGTTCGTGTTCCCGTCGGTGGAACGCTGGCTGCAAGAGAAAATCGGCAAACCGGAATAAAATAGCAGACACAGATACGTCGAGTCGCGGCCAGTCGGGCGCGGGCGTGTCCGCAGGAAGGAAACACCATGGCGCTGATGATCACTGACGACTGCATCAACTGCGACGTTTGTGAACCCGAGTGCCCGAACGAAGCCATTTCGATGGGGCCCGAGATCTATGAAATCGACCCCAACAAGTGCACCGAGTGTGTCGGGCACTTCGACGAGCCGCAATGCCAGCAGGTCTGCCCGGTCGCCTGTATCCCCAAGGATCCGAACCGCGTCGAAACGCATGAGGTCCTGATGCAGCGCTACCGGCTGCTGACGGCCGCCAAGCACGCGGCCTGACCCGCAGCTTCAGCCAGGCAAAAAAAGCCCCCGGCACCGCAAGGTGACGGGGGTTTAACTTTTCCCCAGTTACTGCTGGTACTACCTACTGCACTGCGCGGTCACGCACCGATCGGCTTGCCGTCGCCACGGCGCACCACGATGGTGGACGAGCGCGGCGGCTTGGCCGCGTCCGGCCACGCGCCGGTGGGGTGCTGGATGTTGATGAAGCAGGTGGTCAGGTCCGGCGTGTAGGCGATGCCGGTGATTTCGCAGCCGGTCGGGCCGACCAGGAAGCGCTTGGACTGACCCGTCGGCGAGATGTAGTACATGCTGTTGTTGCCGAACGTGCTGGTGTAGGTGGCGCTGGTGCTGGAGTCGGTCTGCACCCACAGCCGGCCCTGCGGGTCGACGCGCAGGCCGTCGGGGCTCGAGAACGTGTCGCCGTTGATGTTGCCCTTCAGGTTGTCGGTGGCCAGCGACGGGTCGCCGGCCTGCAGCAGGATGCTCCACGTGAACGTGGTCGCCAGCGGCGAATTTCCGGCTTCGTTCCACTTGACGATATGGCCGTGCAGGTTGTTCTTGCGCGGGTTGGCGGCGTCGGTCTGCTGGCGGCCGCTGTTGTTGGTCAGCGTGCAGTACAGGGTTTTGTCCGGTGCGGCCGTGATCCACTCGGGGCGGTCCATCAGCGTGCCACCGGCCACGCGCGCGGCCGACTTGGTGTTGATCAGCACGTCGGCCTGGCTGGCGAAGTCGACCGTGGTCGGCGCCGGCGAGACGGCCGACTGGGTCCAGTTGCCCGGATCCGAAGCGCCCACGGTCAGGCCGTTCTTGCCCTGCGTCAGCTCGATCCACTGGCCGCTGCCGTCGGCGTTGAACCTGGCCACGTAGAGCGTGCCGCTGTCCAGCAGGTTGGCATTGGCGGCGCGGTTGTTCGGATCGAAGGCCTTGCTCGGGATAAATTTGTAGATGCAGCCCGGCGTGCCGTCGTCGCCCATATAGAAGGCGACGTTGTTGCTGGCGTCGGTCAGGAAGGCGACGTTCTCATGGTCGAAGCGGCCCATCGCGGTGCGCTTGGCCGGCGAGCCCAGCGTGCCGTACGGATCGACTTCCACCACCCAGCCGTAGCCGTTCTCGGCCTGGGTCGGGTCGATGTAGTTGTCCGTGCTCTCTTCGCAGGTCAGGTAGGTGCCCCACGGGGTATGGCCGCTCGAGCAGTTGTTGAGCATGCCGACTACGGTCGATCCCACCACCGAAGCAGCCGGGCCGCCCACGCGGTACAGCGTGTTGCCGGTGTAGCGCTTGTTGTAGATCGAGTCGCGCTTGACCTGCCACTTGCCGCTGGCTGCCAGTTCCACTTCGATCACCGAGATGCCGACCGCCGACAGCGCGATGCGCTTCTGCTCGGGGCTGGCCGTGGCGGCGTCATAGGTGCCGCCCGCGAACAGGATCTTGTAGTCCGGCAGCTCGTGGTTGATGGCGAGCAGGCCGCCCTTCTGCGGATCGACACCCGGCAGCGCGAAGTAGTGCATGCCGTCGTGGTTGCCGCCGGCCTGGCGCTCGGTTTCGGCCGAGGACTGGAACGCGCCGGCATAGCCGGTGGCACCGGCTTCGACCGGGTCGCCGGCGGAGAACAGCACGTCGACGCTGTAGCCATTGGGCACGACCACGGCATCCGCGGTCGACTTGGCGACCGGCTCGAAGGTGACGTCGTAGCTCGGGGCGGCCGCGGCGGGCGCTGGGGCCGGAGCAGGTGCGGGGGCCGGTGCCGGTGCGGGATCGTCATCGCCGCCACAGGCGGCCAGCAGGCCGCTGCCGAACGCCGAGGCCAGCGACAGGCCCAGGCCGCCGCGCAGCACCCGGCGGCGGGCCGGGTTGGCGGCTACGATGTCTTCGAGCATCTGGCCGGGCACGTCAGCGTCGGGCTTGGCAGCGCGACTGGCGGCCCGCGCTTGATCGGTCAGGTACGACATGGGCTTTCCTCCTGTGGGTTGTCATGCGCATCGGCCACCATGCGATACCGACGCGATTGGAAACCACGGAATGTATGTGCCGCCCATGGCACTTTGATGACATATTGTCTGCAACAGCAGTCTTGGGCCGCCAAACCACGACGGGCCGCAGATGCGGCCCGTTTTCATACGCTTGTCGCAGGAATATGCGTATTTGTCAGCGCGTGGTATGCAGCTGCGCCATGGCGCGTTCAGCATCGCCGCGTGCCAGCAGGCCGAGCGGCTCGATGCAGCGGTCGATGGCGGCATCGATGGCTTCCTGCTCCTCGCGCCGCGGTGGCTTGAGCACGAAGTTGACCACGTCCTCGCGGCCCGCGCCGGCGCCGCCGGGCGCGTTGCGCGGATGGCCCACGCCCAGGCGCAGGCGCCAGTAGTCCTGCGTGGACAGGTGGGCCGAGATGTCCTTGAGCCCGTTGTGGCCGCCCGCGCCGCCGCCGCGCTTGAGCTTGGCCGCGCCCGCCGGCAGGTCCATCTCGTCGTGCGCGACCACGATCTCGTCGGGAAGGACCTTGTAGAAGCGCGCGAGCGACACCACGGCCAGGCCGGAGCGGTTCATGAAGGTCGACGGCTTGAGCAGCCAGATGTCCTGGTCCCACAGCCGCGCACGCGCGGCCAGGCCGTGGAAGCGGCCTTCCACGCGCATCGTGGCGCCGCCCATGCGGGCCAGCTGGTCCACCAGCCAGAAGCCGGCGTTGTGTCGGGTGGCCTCGTACTCCGCACCGGGATTGCCGAGGCCGACGATAAGCTTGATCATGCGTTTGACTGGGTCGTTGGCGCGCAAGGCTGCGCCACAAGCGCCAAGGATACCGAAAAACCGGCAGACGGCTGCCGGGCGAAAAAAAACCGCCGCAAGAAGCGGCGGTTTCTTCGTGGCGCGGCCGGCAGGCCGCGACCGCTGCTGCAGCTTAGGCAGCCGGCGTTTCGCCAGCGGCTTCGCCGCCTTCGGCAGCTTCCGACACGGCTCCAGCCGGTTGCGAGATGCTGGCGACGGCCGGGTTGTCGTCACCGTGGGTGATCACGGTCACGCCCTTCGGCAGCTTGATGTCCGACAGGTGGACGGTCTGGTTCAGCTCGACGGCGGCCAGGTCCACTTCGATGAACTCGGGCAGGTCGGCCGGCAGGCACGAAACTTCCAGGTCGTTCAGGATGTGGTTGACGATGCCGTGGCCCAGCTTCACGCCAGGAGCGGTTTCCTGGTTCATGAAGTGCAGCGGCACCTTGACGTGGATCTTGTCGTTGGCCGACACGCGCTGGAAATCTACGTGCAGCACCAGCGGCTTGAACGGGTGCATCTGGAATGCGCGCAGCAGGGCCTGTTCCGACTTGCCAGCGACTTCCAGTTCCAGGATCGACGAGTGGAACGCTTCCTTCTTCAGGGCGTGCCACAGCGCGTTGTGATCCAGTTCGATCATCTTCGGCTCGGCGGCGCCGCCGTAGATGATGCCGGGGGTCTTGCCCGAATTGCGCAGGCGGCGGCTCGCACCCGTTCCCTGTACGCTACGCTCGAAAGCGACAACTTTCATGATGACTCCAAAAGTAAGAAGGCCGTCCGCGACCAGACAGCCTCGTTGCGGCGCAAACAGAAAATGATGCGCCGATCAAGTCACGTTGATCGCCGAAAAACGGCGATCAACGCAGTAAAGCCTTAAATTCTATCAGGAACCCGCAAACAGCGACATGATCGAGTCGCCCTTGACGATGCGGGTGAAGGTCTCGGCCAGCAGCGGGGCGGTCGAGAGCTGGCGGATCTTGGTGCACTTGGCGGCTTCTTCGGACAACGGGATGGTGTCGCACACCACCACTTCGTCCAGCGCCGAGTCCGCGATGCGGGCGGCCGCGCCACCCGACAGCACCGGGTGCGTGCAGTAGGCGAAGACCTTCAGCGCGCCGCGCTCCTTCAGCACCTGGGCGGCCTTGCACAGCGTGCCGCCGGTGTCGATCATGTCATCCATGATGACGCAGTTGCGGCCGTCGACTTCACCGATGATGTTCATCACCTCGGCCACGTTGGCCTTGGGACGACGCTTGTCGATGATCGCCAGGTCGCAGTTCAGTTCCTTGGCCAGTGCGCGGGCACGGACCACGCCGCCGACGTCCGGCGACACCACCAGCAGGTCGCCGTAGTTCTTCTCGCGCAGGTCGCCCAGCAGTACCGGCGAAGCGTAGATGTTGTCGACGGGAATATCGAAGAAGCCCTGGATCTGGTCAGCGTGCAGGTCCATCGTCAGCACGCGCTCGACACCGGCGACTTCCAGCATGTTGGCCACGACCTTGGCCGAGATCGCGACGCGCGCCGAACGCGGGCGGCGGTCCTGGCGCGCATAGCCGAAGTAGGGCATGGCGGCGGTGATGCTGCGTGCCGAGGCGCGCTTGAGCGCGTCGACCATCACCATCAGCTCCATCAGGTTGTCGTTGGTCGGCGCGCAGGTGGACTGCAGCACGATGACGTGCTTGCCGCGAACGTTTTCCTGGATATCAACTTGAACTTCGCCGTCGGAGAAACGGCCAACCAACGCCTTGCCCAGGGGAATGCCGAGGTGCTGTACGACAGCCTCCGCGAGTTTGGGGTTGGCGTTGCCGGTAAATACCATCAAGCCTTCGCTGCTCATTCGGGGCACCTGTCTTGCTGCTGGGGGAGCTTGGTGTCACCGGCAAAGCCGGTGACTGATACAGAGAGTCCGTAAGGACACTATAGGAATGTAATGGCAGGGGAAGAAGGATTCGAACCTTCGAATGCCGGAATCAAAATCCGGTGCCTTGACCAACTTGGCGACTCCCCTACACAACCGGGCCGTTCTTCGTGGTACCAGACTGCCGTACCGCGCCGAACGAAAACTTGCTACGCGAGCGCTGCGAGCGGATGACGTGCCAGACTGCGCACACACCTGCCGTCCCATTCGGGAGGCAACCTTTCCAAAACCTGCTGCGCTGTTGCTGCGTCGGGAAAACGCGCAAACACGCAGGCTCCGGAACCGGTCATCCTGGCATGCTGATTGTGTTGCTTCAGCCATGCCAGGGCTCGGGCGACTTCGCCGAACTTCGCTGTTGCTATCGGTTCCAGGTCGTTGCGACCGAAATCGAATTTGTTTGTGCGAGCAGCGAAGACCGCAATTATGGAGAGCGGCGTATCCCTTGTCAAGCACTCGTCCGAAAAAATTTCAGCGGTGGGGACATGCTGTTTCGGGTGGATGACCACGAACCAGCTCTCGGGCAGCTCGACTGGCGTCAGGTCCTCGCCGATGCCCTGTGCAAAGGCGTTCTGGCCCAACACGAATACTGGCACGTCGGCGCCCAGCGCCAGCCCGATGCGCATCAGTTCGGCACGCGCAAGGCCCAGTCCCCACAGGTGATTCAGCGCCAGCAGCGTGGTGGCGGCATCGGACGAGCCGCCACCGATGCCGCCGCCCATCGGCAGCACCTTGTCGATGGCTATGTCGGCCCCGAACGTGGCACCGGTGGCCGCCTGTAACGCGCGCGCGGCGCGCACCACCAGGTCGGTCTCGGCCGGCACGCCGGGCACGTCGGTGACGCGTGCGACCACGCCGTCGTCGCGCCGGCGGAAATGCAGCGTGTCGCACCAGTCGACCAGCTGGAACACGGTCTGCAGCGTGTGGTAGCCGTCGGCGCGGCGGCCGGTCACGTGCAGGAACAGGTTGAGCTTGGCCGGCGCGGGGCAGTCGCGCAGTTCGGGCGGGGGCAGGGGCTGGCTGCGATGCATGGCGTGGTTCACGGCGTCCGGGGATCGATCACGAGGCGCACCGACAGCGGATTGCTGCCGGCGTCGCGCGCCAGGTCGATGCGGCGCGGCACCTGGGCGGCTGCGTCCTGCCAGGCGACGTAGCGCACGGTCCAGCCGTTCTGCGCCAGCGTGGCCAGCCGGCCCTGCTCGTCGCGCGTGGTGCGCGCGGGCGCGCCCTGCGTGGCGCGGCCGTGCAGCCAGTCGCGCATGCCGGCCACTGGCAGCGCAAAGCCGAGCGCTTCCTCCATCAGGGTGTCGACCTCTGGCGCGTTGCGCGGCGGCTGGTTGGGCAGGTCGAGCGTGGCGCCGGACGGTGTGGCGGTGACCACGGCCAGGGTCTGGCCGAGCGGGGACACCAGGTCCAGCCGCACGTTGCGGCCCTGCTCTTCCCAGCGGAAGCTTCCCTGCACGCCTTCGTCGCGCCCGTAGCGCACGTAGTTGGCGGAGAAGCGGCCGGTGTATTGCTGGCTGGCGGCGGCCTGGTCGCCATCAAAGCTGCGCGACGGTGCCACGCTGGCACACGCCTGCAGCAGCAGCGGGGCGCCAAGGCAGAAGAGCGCCAGGCGTCGGGATCGGTTCATGGGCTTGGTCGTGAGAACGGCGGCGCGGCGGCGTCCGCCGGCTGACGGAAATCCGGCGCCGCGGACCCGGGCTGCGGGTCGCGGCGGGCGGGGTTACTTGGACACTTGCACGTTGACCTTGTAGCGGCGCAGCGTGTCGACCAGGGTCTCGTTCTCGGGGTCGATGCGGACGGCCTCGGTCCAGGTCTTGCGCGCTTCGTCATGCTCGCCGAGCTGCCACAGCACCTCGCCCAGGTGCGCGCCGATCTCGGCCTCGGGCGCCTTGGAATAGGCATTGCGCAGCAGGTCGGCCGCCGGGCGCAGGTCGCCCATGCGGAATTTGACCCAGGCCAGGCTGTCCATGATGTAGGGATCGTCCGGCCCCAGCTCGGAGGCGCGCTCCAGCAGCTTGAGCGCCTCGGGCAGCCGCTCGTTGCGGTCCGCCAGCGAGTAGCCCAGCGCGTTGTAGCCCTGCTTCTGCTGCGGCTGCAGCGCAATCACCTTGCGCAGGCCCTTCTCCATGCTGTCGTAACGCTTCTGGCGCTCGTCGAGCATGGCCAGCTCGTAGATCCAGTCGGCGTTGTCGGGCTCGGCCGTAATGCGGTCGTTGAGCAGCTTGCGGGCGCGGTCATAGGCTTTGCTTTCCATCAGCGTGGCCACCTCGGCCTGGCGGATGGCGGTCATGCGCTGCGCGCGCTGGCCAGGATCGGAGATGTCCTCGGCGTCGGTGAGCATCTCGCCGAAGAGCGCCTGGGCGTCGTCGAGCTTGCCCATGCGCGCCAGCAGCTGTGCGCGCTTGGCGGTCGCCGCGGGCGCCAGCCGGATGTCCTCGATGCGGTCCAGCCACCGGATGGCGCCGGCGTAGTCCTTGCGCTCCTCGGCGATCTGCGCCAGGTACTGGTAGGCAATGTCGGGGTTGGCGGTGGGCTGCTTCTCTACCAGCTGCAGGTATTCCTTCAGGTACTGCTCGGCCTCGCCGTAGCTCTTGGCCTGCAGGCTGGTCAGGCCCAATGCCAGCGGCACGCGCGGGTCGCCCGGGGCTACCTTGCGCAGGGTCTCGAACTCCTGCCGGGCCGACTGCATGTCGTTGCGCAGCAGGTACAGCCGCGCCAGCGTGATATGGCCGTTGACCGAATCGGGCGACTTGTCGAGGAAGCGCTTCAGGATCGCGACGGCTTCGTCGGGCTGCTTCTCGGCGCGCAGCTCGGCCGCCATCAGCGCGGCCGCTTCATAGCCCGGGCGCAGCCGCAATGCCTGGTCGAGCGCGGCGAGCGCGCCCGGCTCGTCGCCGGCGACTTCCCTGGCGCGCGCCAGTGCCAGCTGCGTTTCCGGCAGCTTGGCGTCATTCTTGGTCAGGTCCTGCAGCAGTGTGGCCGCGCCGGCCGCATCGCTGGTGCGCGACAGCTGCTGCTGCAGCTGCAGAATGGCCTCGCCTCGCTGGCTGGCCGGCACCGCCGCCAGCTGTTGCTGCAGCAGGGGCCGGGCATCGTCCCAGCGGCCGTTGAGCACCAGCAGCGTCGACAGCACCTGCGCTGCCGCGGGCGAAGTCGGAGAAATCTCCTTCCACAGGCGCGCGGAGTCCAGTGCCTGCTGCGGGATGCGCGCATTGAAGGCGATCTCGGTGGCGCGCTGCGCGAAGCGCGGGTCGCGGGTCTGCCGGGCCAGTTCCATGTAGGTCCGGTAGGCCGGGCCGACCAGGCCGCGCTGCATGGAAATCTCCGCGGCCAGCACCATATAGACGATGTCGTCGGTCAGCTCCAGCGACGGCAGCGCGCTGCGTGCGGACCTGGCGGCGGCGGGGCGCTCGCTTTCGGCCGCGGCCAGCTGCAGTGCCGGTGGCAATGGCATGGCGCCCGCAGGCGGCGCGGCGTGGCTGGTGCCGGCGGCCAGGGCCAGCAATGCCGAGGCGGCCAGCGCACGCGCATGGCGGCGGGGCGCCTGGAAAAACCGGGCCAGGGCGCCAGCCGTGCGCGCTGTGCGGGAAACGGCGCCTGGAAAAGCGATCGGGAGGCCGCCCGCGGTGGCTTGCAATGTGGAGTCCGGCATCAGGTCCGGCATGAGGTCCGACATGTAGTGATTGCTCCGGCGCGCGCTGGCGAGGGATGAGAGAAAGCGCATTGATAAAGGGCATTGTAGCCTGCCGCTACAATGCGCTGCTTGGCGCCGCAGGCCGGTGCCCGCAGGCGCCGCTGGAGTTTTGAGCGGTAACCAACGGAGAGGTTCGATGCCAGAATTGCCCGAGGTCGAGGTGACCCGGCGCGGCTTGCTGCCGCATGTGGTGGGACGGCGCATCGCCGCGGTCACGGTGCGCCACCGCGGCCTGCGCTGGCCGGTCGATCCGCAACTGGAAATGCGGCTGGCCCAGCGCGTGGTACGCCGGATCGAGCGCCGCGGCAAATACCTGCTGCTGGAATGCGTGAGCGAGGCGGCGGGCGAGCCGGCCGGCTGGCTGCTGGTCCACCTGGGCATGACCGGGACGCTGCGGGTGCTGCCCGAGGCGCCGTCGCCTGGCGCGCACGACCACCTTGACCTGGTGCTGGCCCCCGGTCCCGGCGCCGCGCTGGGCACCAAACCGGGCACCATCGTGTTGCGTTTCCGCGATCCGCGCCGCTTCGGCGCCATCCTGTGGAGCACGCTGCCCGAGGCTGAACTGCCGTCGCACCCGCTGCTGCGCACGCTCGGCATCGAGCCCTTCGATCCTGCCTTCGACGGCGCCTGGCTGCACCGCCACACGCGCGGGCGCAGCGCCGCCATCAAGACCGTGCTGCTGGCCGGCGGCATCGTGGTCGGCGTGGGCAATATCTATGCGTCCGAAAGCCTGTTCCGCGCCGGCATCCGTCCGACCACCCCGGCCGGGCGCCTGAGCCGCGCGCGCTGCGACCGCCTGGCGCAGGCGGTGCGCGAGACCCTGGCACAGGCAATCGAGCGCGGGGGCAGCACGCTGCGCGACTTTGTCGGCAGCGACGGCGCCAGCGGCTATTTCCAGCTGGATTGCCTGGTCTACGACCGCGCCGGCCAGCCATGCCGGGTCTGCGCCACGCCGGTGCGCCAGATCGTGCAGGGCCAGCGCTCGACCTTCTACTGCCCGAACTGCCAGCACTGAGCCTTGGCGGCCACCCCGGGCAGGCGCCGTGTGGCGCACAATGCGCGCCGCCGGCGATTGTCGATGGGTCGGCGCAACACTCCTTGTGCAAGCCATTACTGAGGGGCGTGAATTCCACAAAACCGTCGTGGAAACCTGTATCGTGTGCGCAGTCATAAAAAGTTACAAAATGGCCCGCCGCCTGCAGGTAGACCGTGGTCGGGCCGGCATTGTGCGAACACGGGCGCAGCGCGAAAGCGGCGTGCCCCGAGGTAAAACCAAGTCAGCCGAACAGCTCCATGACAACGCTCGCCCACCAATTCGAACAATACGGCGCCTGGAGAACCGGGGTCCTCCAGTCACTGGCCGAATTCCAGTCCTGGCTGCAGCAGCACGACCTGTACGACGCCCAGGCCGATGACCGCGTGCAGCGCATCCAGAGCGTGCTGCGCAGCGACCGGCTCAAGGTCGCGTTCATTGCCGAGTTCTCGCGCGGCAAGAGCGAGCTGATCAACGCCATCTTCTTTGCCGACTACGGGCGCCGCATCCTGCCGTCGTCGGCGGGGCGCACCACGATGTGCCCGACCGAGCTGCGCTACGACGAGGCCGAGCCGCCGTGCATCCGGCTGCTGCCGATCGAGACACGCCTGCAGGAGGCCTCTACCGCCGACTTCCTGGAGGCCGGCACCTCGGCTTCGCACTGGCATTCGGTGCCGCTGGACCCGTCTTCGCCCGAGGGCATGCTGGCTGCGTTCCAGCACGTGGTGCAGACCGTGCGCGTGCCGCCGGCGCAGGCCGAGGCGCTGGGCCTGTACCACGAGAACGATCCCGATGCCGCCTACGCGGTCGATGCCGAGGGCATGGTCGAGATCTCGCGCTGGCGCCACGCCGTCATCAATTTCCCGCATCCGCTGCTGCGCCAGGGCCTGGTGATCCTTGACACGCCGGGCCTGAATGCGATCGGCACCGAGCCCGAGCTGACGCTGCGGCTGATCCCCGATGCCCATGTGGTGGTGTTCGTGCTGGCCGCCGATGCGGGCGTCACCAAGAGCGACCTGGAGCTGTGGCGCAGCCATGTCGGCGCCGGCCACCGGCGCGGCTGCCTGGCGGTGCTCAACAAGATCGACGGGCTGTGGGATCCGCTGCGCGAGCCGGGCGAGATCGCGCAGGAGATCGCGCGGCAGGTGTCCACCACCGCGCAGGTGCTGGGCATCGAACAGTCGCGCGTCTATCCGGTATCGGCGCAGAAGGGCCTGGTGGCCAAGGTCACGCACGACGACGAGCTGCTGGCGCGCAGCGGCCTGCCCGAGTTCGAGCACGTGCTGTCCGACCAGCTGATCCCGCGCCGGCGCGAGATCGTCTCGGACCAGGCGCACCGGCTGGTGCAGGACATGGCGCGCGCCGCGCAGCAGCTGCTGCAGAGCCGCCGCCGCGATATCGTCGAGCAGCTGTTCGAGCTGCGCGGCCTGCGCGGCAAGAACCACGCGATGGTCAAGCACATGTTGATGCGGGTGCAGGGCGAGAAGGAAGAGTTCGAGCAGAGCATCAGCAAGTTCCAGGCGCTGCGCCTGGTCTTCGGCCGCCACAGCGCCGACATCATCAAGAGCCTGCAACTGCGCGACGTGCGCCTCACCATGCGCAGCGCGCGCGAGCAGATGAAAGAGCGCTTCTTCTCGCGCGGACTGCGCGAAGACATGGACGCGCTGTTTGCGCAGCTGACCAGGCTGGTGACCGATGCCGACAACAAGATCGGCCAGCTGCACCAGCTGATCGAAAGCATGTACCGGCGCTTCAACGCCGAGCACGGCTTCACGCTGCCCGCGCCGATGCAGTTCACTGCCGAGCGCTACGTGGCCGAGCTTGAGGAAACACTGCGCCTGGTGCATGCGCACTTCGGCACGGTCAGCATGCTGACGCGCTCGCGCCCGCAGCTGGTCCAGAGCGCCTTCAGCACCATGGCCAGCCGCGTGCTGGAGAACTTCCGCGACCTGAACCGCGATATCGAGGTCTGGCTCAAGTCGGTAATGACGCCGCTGGAAGCGCAGGTGCGCGAGCACCAGAAGCAGCTGCGCCGGCGCGTCGATTCGATCGAGCGCATCCACGAGGCCACCGACACGCTGGAAAGCCGCATTGCCGAACTCGAGGAAGTGCTCAACGGCCTGGACGAGCGCAGCGGCCGTATCGAGGGCTACGCGCAGCGGCTGCTGCGGCCGACGGCTGCAGCCGACAGCGCGAGCCTTGCGGTGGCCTGATCCTGAAGCCGGTATATCATGTGGCGCCGCACTTAGCGGCGCCTTTTCCTTTGGTGCGCCGCGCGCCCCGCGCTTCAGAACGTTTCACCCAGATGCCCCGCAAACCAGCCCCTCGCGCCGTTCCCGCCATCCCCGACGATATCTGCGTGCCGCCCGACTTCGGCGCCAGCGTGGTCGACTGGCAGCGCCAGCATGGCCGGCACGACCTGCCGTGGCAGAACACGCGCGACCCGTACCGCATCTGGCTGTCGGAGATCATGCTGCAGCAGACCCAGGTGAGCGCGGTGATCGACTACTTCCAGCGCTTTGTCTCGCAGCTGCCCACGGTGCAGGCGCTGGCGGCGGCGCCTGCCGACCAGGTCATGGCGCTATGGGCGGGGCTGGGCTATTACTCGCGCGCACGCAACCTGCACCGCTGCGCTATGCAGGTGGTGAGCGAGCATGGTGGCCGTTTCCCGACCGATCCCGCGGTGCTGGCCACATTGCCCGGCATCGGCCGCTCCACCGCCGCGGCAATCGCCGCGTTCAGCGCCGGCGTGCGTTCTCCAATCCTGGATGGCAACGTCAAGCGCGTGTTCGCGCGCTGCTTCGGCATCCACGGCCATCCGGGCGAGCGCGTGGTGGAAACGCGCATGTGGCAGCTGGCCGAGCTGGCCTTGCCGGCCGCAGGCCCGCGCCAGGCCGAGGACATGATCGCCTATACGCAAGGGCTGATGGACCTGGGCGCCACGGTGTGCTCGCGCGGCAAGCCGGCCTGCCTGGCCGATGCCGGTGCGTGCCCGCTGTCGGCCGACTGTGTGGCGCGCCGCGACGGGCTCACCGGCGTGCTGCCCACGCCCAAGCCGCGCGCGGCCATCCCCGAGCGCAGCACGGTAATGCTGCTGGTGCGGCGCCAGCGCGAAGTGCTGCTGCGCCTGCGCCCCGGCAGCGGCATCTGGGGCGGCTTGTGGAGCCTGCCGGAGATGCCGGTCGACAGCGTGCCCTTCGACACGGAAGCCGCCGAGGCGGCGGCGCTCGACTATGCCCGCGCCTTCGGCAAGCCCGCGCGCGCCGCACTGACCGGCGAGCTGACCCATGTGTTCACGCACTTCCGCCTGCTGATCCGTGCCATCCGGGTCGATGTGAGCGCGGACGGCGCAAGCCTGATGGCGCAGGACGGCGCCGCGGAAGCCGCGCAGCGCTGGATCTCGCTTGACGATCTCGATGCGGTGGGTACGCCCGCGCCGGTGCGCAGGCTGCTGGAGGACCAGGCCCGCGGCGGGCTGTTCTGAGCGCCTAGAGCATGTGGTTCTGGCGCATGTAGCGGTGCACGATCTCGATGCGCATGCCGGCATCGGGCAACGCCATCAGCATCTGCTTGGCCTTGAGCGGCACCGGCAGCAACTCGCACAGCCGGTTGGCGACCCAGCTCGGGTCGTCCCACAGGTAGGGCTCGTCGAATGGCAGGCGGTCGGGTTGCTCGGCATGGAGCCGCGTGACAATGCGCCGCAGCGCATCCAGGCATTCGCCCAGCAGCTCCAGCTTGCAGTCGATGATGTCGGGAGGAAGCACCTCGGCGCGCGCAACCAGCAGGCCGTCGTCGCGGGTGTCATGGCTGACGATATGGAAGCGCTCGCGGCCGCGCGCACGGATCAAGAGCACGCCCAGCTGTTCCATGTTGCAGTCGACGATCTCCGCCAGGCAGCCGATCAGTTCCGGCACGGTGGGCTGGTCCGGCCGGGCCACTTCCTCGCCGCTTTCGATCAGGCAAACGCCGAAGGGAGTGTTGTCGCGCAGGCAGTTGCGCACCATGTCGACATAGCGCGCCTCGAACACGCGCAATGGCAGCCGTCCACCGGGAAACAGCACGGTGTGCAACGGGAACAGCGGCAGGTTGTCGAGCGTCCGCGGCGGATCTTCTGATGCCGTGGGACGGTAGAGGTCGGTCGAGGACATGCAGTGCCAGCTTGGGTATCGCGCAGCAATGGGCCAGCCGGCCAACGCGGCGCGCAGATGCCAATGATGCCAGTGGGCAGTCCCGCCTGCGTCAGCCCGCCGGTGCGAGCTCTCGGTGTCTCACCAGCACATTACCATGCGCCCGGAAGTAGTTGGCAAGCCTTTCCGCAATATAGACCGAGCGATGCTGGCCGCCGGTGCAGCCGATCGCCACGGTCAGGTAGCTGCGGTTGTCGGCAATGAAACTCGGCAGCCACTTTTCCACGTAGGCGCGGATATCCTCGGCCATCGCCAGCACCATTGGCTGGGCCTGCAGGAAGTCGATCACCGGCGTGTCGCGCCCCGTCAGCGGGCGCAAGGCCAGGTCGTAATAGGGGTTGGGCAGCGAGCGCACGTCGAACACCATGTCCGCATCGCTGGGCACGCCGTGCTTGAAGCCGAACGACTCGAATAGCAGCGTCAGCCGCTGGCTGTCGTCGCGGATCAGCTCCTTGATCCAGCTGCGCAGCGTATTGGTGCGCACATTGCTGGTGTCGATGCGGTGCGCGGCCTCGGCCAGCGGGCTCAGCAGCGCACGCTCCATCTCGATCGCTTCCATCAGCGCGGTGTCGTTGAAGGCGGGTTCACCGCCCGGGCCCGGCACGCCGTCGGTACGGACCGAGAGCGGGTGGCGGCGGCGCGTCTCGGAGTAGCGCTGCACCAGTGCGTCGGTGCTGGCGGTCAGGAACACCACCTCGACCTGGTGCTCAGCGGCCAGCGCGCGCACGGTGTCGGGCAACTGGTCGAGCGACTCGCGGCTGCGGATGTCAGTGGCGACGCCCAGGTGCGTATAGCCCTGGCTGTCGAGATAGCGGGTCAGTTCCGGGATGAACTGAGCCGGCAGGTTGTCCACGCAGTAGTAGCCTGCGTCTTCGAGCACGTTCAGTGCGACGGACTTGCCGGAACCGGATATGCCGGTGATGAGGATGATGCGCATAGCAACTGAAGCATAGCATCACGTGATGAAGGCGTCATGACACCACGCGCAAAAGCAAACATGGCGAACCTCGCGGTTCGCCATGCTTTTGTCGTCAGCTTGCGGCGCTGGTTGCGGCTCAGGCTGCCTTGGACAGGCATTCCTTCATGTAGGCCTTGTATTCGTCGCCCTTCTTGCCCTTGCCCGACTTGCTGCAGGAGGCCATTTTCTCCTGCTGGGTCTTGGACGCGCCCTTGGACAGGCATTCCTTCATGAACGCCTTGCGTTCGTCGCCCTTCTTGCCGGCGGCTTGCGTATTGCAGGCCTTCATCTTGTCCTGCTGGGCGTTGGCTGCGGGCTTGTCCGGGGTAGCCGGGGTAGCCGGGGTGGCGGGCGTGGCAGGCATGGCCGGCGTTGCCGGTGCGGTGGCCGCCGGCTTGGCTGGCGTCGCGGGGGTTGCCGGCGTGGCGGTGGTCTGTGCAAAAGCGCTGGCGGCGATCATCGGGGTGACCAGCGCGCACATCGCGATCAATTTCTTCATGCTTGCTCTCCTGGGTGTGGAAAACTTCATGGCCGCGCGCCATTGCCGGCGTTGCAGCTTCCGTAACGGGCGCGATGCCCATTACAGCACAAAACGGAGCATGCCTGAAGAACGTTGACGTTCTGCGTCAACGCCGTTGTAAGCAAATGAAAACGCCGGCGCTCAGAGCAAGCGGCCCTGGCCGCGCGATACTGCATCGGCCTGCATCGCGGCGCGCTGCCGGTCCATGAAGTCGCGCAGCGTATCGATGCCGCGCAGGCGCAGGATGGTGTTGCGCACCGCGGCCTCGACCAGCACGGCCAGGTTGCGCCCGGCCGCCACCTGGATCTTGACCATGTGGATCGGCAGGCCCAGCACGTCGAGGTATTGCGAATCGAGCGGCAGCCGCTCGAACTCGCCGTCATTGCGACGCACCAACTGCACCACCAGCTTGATCTTCATCTTCCGGCGCACCGCGGTCTCACCGAAGATGGTCTTGATGTCGAGCAGGCCCAGACCGCGTACTTCAAGCAGGTTCTGCAGCAGCGGCGGGCAGCGGCCTTCAATGAAATCCGGCCCCAGGCGCACGAAGTCCACGGCATCATCGGCCACCAGCCCGTGGCCGCGCGAGATCAGTTCCAGGCCCAGTTCGCTCTTGCCCAGGCCCGATTCGCCCATGATCAGCACGCCCATGCCCAGGATGTCGAGGAATACCCCGTGCATGGTCACGCGCGGCGCGGAGATACGCGACAGGTACAGGCGCAGGTGGTCGATCACCGCGGCCGACGACACCGGCGTGGTGAACAGCGGCGTGGACGAGCGCGTGCAGCGCAGTTCCAGGTCGGGCGGCGGCTCCATGCCGTCGGCGATCACCAGGAAGGGCGGCTCCAGCAGGATCAGCTCGCCCATCTGGCGCTTGCGGGTCTCGTCGTCCAGTCGCTGGTAATAAGTGATCTCGGGCTTGCCGAGCACCTGGATGCGGTTGGGGTGGATCAGGTTCAGGTGGCCCACCAGGTCGGCGGCGGAGGTGGCTTCGCGGGCGAACTCCACATCGAAGGCGCGATCCGCACCTTCCAGGCCGGCCACCCACGAGAGTTTGATGTCGGCTGCGTTGTCGTCGAAGATGGACTGGGAGGTGACGCCGGTGAGTTCCATGCGGTATGACTGGTGGGGCGGTTTGCGAAGCGCCTTGGCGCCTGCCCGGTCTGGTGCCGGCCCGCTTGAGGGATCAGGGGATCAGGGATGCCATGCGATCAGCAACTGATGGACGGCATCGGGCGTGGGCAGCGTGGCCAGCCCTTCACGCATGTCGCGGTCGGAAAGCAGTTGCGCGATTTCGGACAGGATTTCCAGGTGCTGCTGCGTAGCCTGTTCGGGCACCAGCAGGAAGATCAGCAGCGATACCGGCTTGCCATCGGGCGATTCGAACGGAATTGGTTCGGCCAGGCGCATGAACGCGGCCAGCGGCTGCTTCAGGCCCTTGATGCGGCCGTGCGGGATTGCCACGCCGGCGCCCAGGCCGGTGGATCCAAGCGACTCGCGCGCGAACAGGTTGTCCGTCACGATGGCGCGCGCCACACCATGGTTGTTCTCGAAGAGGAGCCCGGCCTGCTCGAACACACGCTTCTTGCTGGTGACGCTGACGTCGAGGGTGATGTTGCCGGGTGGCAGCAATTTGGCCAAACGATTCATGGGCGATGCGCAGGATTTCAGTTAGCGGGCGGACCGTTCCGCCGGGCAGTGGGCCGGCTCCGGCCTGCCGTTGGCCTGGCCGGAGGCGTCCGGCCCATTATAGAGCAGCGACTACTCCCGCATTGTGCAGCGCAACGGGGCAAGCCGGTGCAGAAAGATACATGGTGATGCAATGGTGCCTCCGCGGCGGGGAGCCGGTGCACCGGTGCGGGGCACGGCCAGGATTCCCTCTCTTTGTATGGCGCAGCATACACCTTGGCGCAGCGCTTGCGAACACCCTTGCTCATTCGGGTGAAAAGCATCGGCTCCGGCGCCACAGCCGGGCCGCGCCGCCAGTGCGGGCGCGGCATGCCGGCGGCAACCGGGAACGCGAGGGCGCAAAAAAGCCGCGCTTCTTGGCGCGGCTTGCCTGTTCAATCCTGATTCAGCAGCCCGCTGCGGGGCTGCCGGGCACGGTCATTGCTGCATTTGCGCTGCGGCCATCTGGTACTTGACCGCTTCGCGGTCGTGGCCTTGCACGCGATCCTTGTAGCGGATCACCTGACGGTCCAGCTTGTCGACGAGTGCGTCGATCGCTGCATACAGGTCTTCGTGATGCGCTTCGACAAAGATGTCCTTGCCCTTGAGATGTAGATTGATTTCCGCGTACTGACGCCGGTCCTTTTCCTTGTGGTTGTCGACAGAGAGCAGCACACTAACGCCAATGACTTGATCGAAATGCCTGACGATTCGCTCCAGCTTCGTTTCCACGTACTCACGCAGAGGGGGCGTGATGTCCAGGTGGTGTCCACTGATCTTGAAGTTCATAGCGCTTCTCCTTCTGAAAGAGCCTCACCAGGCAGGCGGTGGGCTCGGCTACAAAGACTTGCGGAGATTGACTGCGGGGATCTTCAGGGCTTCGCGATACTTGGCAACGGTGCGGCGTGCGACAACGAAGCCTTGTTCGCCCAGCAGTTCGGCAATGCGACTGTCGGAAAGGGGATTCCTCGGGTCTTCGGCTCCTATCAGTTGCTTGATCAAGGCGCGGATGGCCGTTGACGAAGCCGCGCCACCGGTTTCGGTGGACACGTGGCTGCCGAAGAAGTACTTCAGTTCGAAAGTACCCATCGGCGTTGCCATATATTTATTGGTCGTCACCCGGGAGATGGTTGACTCGTGTAAACCCAGTGTATCGGCAATCTCCCGCAAAACCAAGGGGCGCATGGCGATTTCGCCGTGGCTGAAAAAGTTCTTTTGACGCTCGACAATGGCCTGCGAGACACGCAGGATTTTGTCGAACCTCTGCTGGATGTTCTTGATCAGCCAGCGCGCCTCTTGCAGCTTCTGCTGCAGCCCGGCGGTGCCGGACTCACCCTTTGCGCCACGTAGGATTTGCGCATACATGTCATTGATGCGCAGCCTCGGCATCACATCCGGATTGAGCTGCGCGATCCAGCCGCCGCCACCCTTGCGCACGAACACGTCCGGCACCACGAAGTCCGCCTCCGGGCGGCTGTATGCATGGCCGGGGTAGGGCGCCAGCGAGCGGATCAGTTCGTGTGCGGACTTCAGCGCCGCTTCATCCACCTGCAGCGCCTTCTTCAGCCGCGTGTAGTCGCGTACTGCGAGCAACTCCAGGTGGTTGGTCACGATGTTCAGGGCCAGTTCGCGCTGCGGGTGCGTCAGGCGCCGCAACTGCAGGGCCAGGCACTCGGCGGCGTTGCGCGCGCCCACGCCGGGCGGGTCGAAGCTCTGCAGCAGCGTGAGGATGGCGTGGACCTCCTCGATCTCGAACTCGAGTTCTTCCGGCAACTCCGTGCAGATCTCCTCAAGCGATGCGCTCAGGTAGCCATCGTCGTCGAGCGATTCGATCAGGAAGATGGCCAGGCCCTTGTCGCGCGCCGAGATCTTCAGCGGCGTGAGCTGTTCCATCAGGTACTCGCGCAGCGTGGGCTCGGCTTCGCGCAGCTGCATCGGCGTTTTTTCGTCCTCGTCGCCCTGGGGGCGGCGGGCAAAGTCGTCCAGGCTCCAGTCGCTGCTGCCATAGTCGTCGCCGTTGCCGCTGTCGCCATAGCTGTCGTCGTCAGCCGCGCCGTCGGCGCGGGCCTCGCCATTGCCCTGCGGCTCTGCCGGCGCGGGCGCCGGTGCGCTCTGCAGGTTGACCGAGCCGTCGGCCGCCACGCGCAGCGGGCTTTCGATCCAGTCGTTCTCGCGTTCGAGCAGAGGGTTTTCCGTCAGTGCCTGTTCGACCTCTTGCTGCAGTTCCAGCGTGGAAAGCTGCAGCAGCCGGATCGACTGCTGCAGTTGCGGGGTCAGGGCCAGATGCTGGGAAAGGCGGAGCTGTAGCGACGGTTTCATGCGACCTATTCTATGCGCATCTTTCCGTTGTTGGAACGGAAATTGCTATCGCTTATGCGGTCTGATCGCTGCTGGCTGTGGCAGGCCCACGTGCGCCCGCGAATAGGCCTGCCGCTCCATGGCAGGCCGCTGCATCACATGCGGAAGTTCTCGCCCAGGTAGACGCGCCGCACTGCGTCATTGGCGATGATTTCCTCGGGCTGGCCCGCGGCCAGCACCGTGCCTTCGCTGATGATGTAGGCGTGGTCGCAGATGCCGAGCGTCTCGCGCACGTTGTGGTCGGTGATCAGCACGCCGATATTGCGTGCCTTGAGGAAGCTGACGATGCGCTGGATCTCGCCCACGGCGATCGGGTCCACGCCGGCGAAGGGTTCGTCCAGCAGGATGAAGCGCGGCGACGACGCCAGCGCGCGCGCGATTTCCACGCGGCGGCGCTCGCCGCCCGACAGCGACAGCGCCGGGTTGTTGCGCAGGTGCGCGATCTGCAGGTCGTCGAGCAGCGAATCCAGGCGGCGCTCGATCTCGGCCTTGGGCAGGGGCTTGCCGTTGCTCACCTGCAGCTCCAGCACCGCGCGGATGTTCTCTTCGACGTTGAGCTTGCGGAATACCGAGGCTTCCTGCGGCAGGTACGACAGCCCCATGCGCGCGCGCTCGTGGATCGGCAGGCCGCTGATGTGGTCGCCGTCGAGCACGATATCGCCTTCGTCCAGCGCCACCAGGCCCACGATCATGTAGAAGGAGGTGGTCTTGCCCGCGCCGTTGGGCCCAAGCAGGCCGACCACCTCGCCGCTCTTCACGTCGAGCGAGACGTCCTTGACCACCGTGCGCGAGCCATAGCGTTTCTTCAGGTGGCGCACGACCAGCGTGCTGCCGCCGGCAAGGACGGTGGAGGCTTCGACGGAAGGCTTGTCGGCGATGGTTGCGGTATCGGTCATTGGCACAGTCTGGCGTTCAGGCGTTTCTGGCGCCGGCCGCATGCGATGCACGCAGCCGGCGCCAGGCGTCAGGGTTTGTTGGCAGGCGCGGGCGCCGGCTTCAGGTCCAGCGGCGAGCCGCCGCTGCCCGTGGCGCCGGCCTTCTGGTCCTGGCGCGGCGACAGCACCGCGCGCACGCGGCCGGACGGATTGGCGGCCGCGGCATCGCCGCTACCGCCGCCGGCAGCCGTGTAGAACTCCTTGCGGCTGTCGTAGGTCAGCACCGCGCCGCGGATCTCGTCGACCTGCTTGGCGCCCTGCAGGCGCGCCATGCGGGCATTGCCGATCAGCTTGGAGTACTCCTGCTTGCCGTCGTACTCGATGCGGTCGCCCCAGCCGTCGATGTATTCGTCGACGCCTTCGCGCTTCTGCCGGATGTAGGCCTGCTTGCCCGGCTTGGCGGTGGCCACCGCGAACTGGTAGCCCTCGGGATCGGTGCGCAGTTCGGCGGCGTCGGACTTCAGGATCATGGTGCCCTTGGTCAGCACCACATTGCCGGTCAGCGTATAGATCTGCTTGACGTCGTCATAGCTGGCGTTGTCCGCCTCCAGCACCATCGGCTTGTCGCGGTCCGCGCGCTCGGCCAGGGCGGGCTGGGCCAGCAGGCCGAAGGCCATGGCCAGGGCGAGCAGGGCCGGGGCGGTGCGTCGACGGGACGATGTCGTCAGGGAAGCAGTCATGTTGGCAGGGTTGCTTGAGGGCGTCTGGGTACGTTGGTGCGGGTTGGTGCGGCCCCCGGGCCGGGGCTCAGGACCCCGGCGCGCGGCCAGGGGTCGGCCCGGTGATGATGGTGCCGCGTACATTGCCGAGCAATTGTACTTCGCGCGTGACGTTGTTGAAGATCAGGCCGTTGGCGGTCATCACCGACGGGCCGCGCGTCAGCTTGACCGGCTTGTCGGTCTTGACGATGTCGTCATTGACCAGCAGCTGGAAATAACTGGATGCGGCGGTCAGCTGCGGGTCCTTGGACACGTCCACGCCCTGCTGGCGCATGACGAAGCCGTTGCCGTACAGGTCGATCACCGAACCCTCGGCGTTCATGCGGCCCATATCGGCGCGGGCGGTGACCGGCGGGCGGTCCGGCTCATACGCGCGCATGGCGGGCCGGGTCACCTCGTAGGTCTGGTCATCCTCGAAATGGACCATGCGCTCGCCGGTAAAGCGGATTTTGGTGCTGCCGTCCGGCGCCAGCTCAGTGGCCGAGAAGCGGTCCATGAAGTAGTCGGGCTCATGCTTCTTGGCGCTTTGCGCGGCCGGGTCTTCCTTGGGGGAGTTGATCTGGACCAGCCAGAACGTGCTGCCCGCCACGAAGGCCATCAGCAGCAGCGGCAGCAGCCGCATGACGATGCCGCTGAGGGAGGCGAGGAGTGCCTGCATGGTGTCCTTGGCGTTGTGCCGGTTGTGCCGGGCCCGCGCCCGCTCAGATGACCTTGGCGCGGGTCAGGTCGTGGATATGCAGCGCGCCGGTCAGGCGGCCGTCGTCATCCACCACCAGCAGCTGGTTGATGCGGTTGGCCTCCATCACCTGCACCGCTTCGACGGCGAGCTGGTTCTCGTTGACCACGTGCGGGTTGCGGTGCATGACGTCGCCGATGGGAACGGTCTTCCAGTCGCGCGGGGTTTCCAGAAGGCGGCGCAGGTCGCCGTCGGTGAAGACGCCGATGGCGTGTCCGTCCGGGTCCACCACGGCGGTCATGGCCATGCCCTTGCGGGTGATTTCCATCAGCGCCTGGGCCAGCGGGGTGTTTTCACGCACCTCGGGCACGGCGTTGCCGGTGCGCATCACGTCGCGCACATGGGTCAGCAGCTTGCGCCCGAGCGCGCCGCCGGGGTGCGAGCGCGCGAAGTCTTCCTCGCCAAAGCCGCGCGCATCGAGAACCGCCACTGCCAGCGCATCGCCCAGCGCCAGCGCCGCGGTGGTGCTGGCCGTCGGCGCCAGGTTCAGCGGGCAGGCTTCTTTCTCGACCGCCGCGTCCAGGTGGACGTCGGCCAGCTTGGCCAGGTTGGAGTCGGGGTTGCCGGTGACCGAGATCAGCCGCGCACCGATGCGCTTGACGATCGGGATGATCGACAGCAGCTCGCCGGTCTCGCCCGAATTGGAGAAGGCGATCAGCACGTCGTCGCGCGTGACCATGCCCAGGTCGCCGTGGCTGGCTTCGGCCGGGTGCACGAAGAACGCCGGCGTGCCGGTAGAGGCCAGCGTGGCCGCGACCTTGCGCCCGATATGGCCGGACTTGCCGATGCCCGAGACGACCACGCGCCCGGTGCATTGCAGGATCAGCAGCACGGCACGGGCAAAGTCGCCGTTCAGGCGTCCGGAAAGTGCGGAAACCGCATCGGCTTCGGTCTGGAGAGTGTCGCGGGCGAGCCTGAGTGCTCGATCCGCATCGAAATTGGCTATCATGGCGACGAAGTATACCAACGAATGCGATGGCGCCTGGCCCGACCCATGGCGCACGTCGTGCTTGCCGTGCTCGCCGTATTTTGCCGGCTGGGTGCCCGTGCCGGGTCGGACGCGCGCCTGGCCGGTCACCCAGACCGCCTGATGCATTCTCCGCTGGAACTGACCCTGGTGCTGCTGGCCGCCGCCGTCTTCGGCGTGGTCGCATTCCGCATGCTGCAGCTGCCGCCGATGCTCGGCTACCTGGCCGTCGGCATCCTGATCGGCCCCCATGCGCTGGGGCTGGCCAGCGACACCGCGCAGACCAAGTACCTGGCCGAATTCGGCGTGGTCTTCCTGATGTTCTCGATCGGGCTGGAGTTCAACCTGACCAAGCTGCGCTCGATGAAGCGGCTGGTGTTCGGCCTGGGCGGCTCGCAGGTGGTGCTGTCGATGCTGGCGGTGGTGCCGGCCAGCTGGGCTTTCAACTGGCTGTTCCCGCTGTCCTGGCAGGCGTCGGTGGCGCTGGGCGGGGCGCTGGCGATGTCTTCCACCGCGATCGTCTCCAAGATGCTGTCCGAGCGCATGGAGCTTGAGAGCGAGCAGGGCCGCAATATCATCAGCATCCTGCTGTTCCAGGATCTGGCGGTGGTGCCGCTGCTGATCGTGATCCCGGCGCTGTCGCGCGATCCGGGCGACCTGATGGTGGCGCTGGGCCTGGCCACGGTCAAGATCGTGGTGGCCCTGGGCGTCATCTTCTTCCTGGGCCAGCGCCTGATGAGCCGCTGGTTCCACGTGGTGGCGGCGCGCCGCTCGCAGGAACTGTTCATGCTGAACCTGCTGCTGGTGACGCTGGGCATGGCGGCGCTGACCGAGCGGCTGGGCCTGTCGATGGCGCTGGGCGCCTTCATGGCGGGCATGCTGATCTCCGAGACGCCCTACCGCCACCAGGTGGAAGAGGACATCAAGCCGTTCCGCGACGTGCTGCTGGGACTGTTCTTCGTCACCATCGGCATGCTGCTCAATATCCGCGTGGTGCTCGACCACGTATGGCTGGTGCTGGCGCTGCTGGTGGTGCCGGTGCTGTTCAAGCTGGTGCTGATCGCGCTGCTGGCGCGGGTCTTCGGCTCGCGCCAGGGGGTGGCGATCCGCACCGGGCTGGGGCTGGCGCAGGCCGGCGAATTCGGTTTCGTGCTGCTGAACCAGATCGACGGCCTGAACCTGGTCGACCCGGTGCTTATCCAGGTGATCCTGGCATCGATGCTGCTGTCGATGCTGGCCGCGCCATTCCTGATCCAGTACAGCGACGCCATCGTGCTGCGCTTTGCCGCCAACGAATGGCTGATGCAGTCGCTGAACATGACCCGCATTGCCGCGCAGAGCCTGCAGACCGAGAAGCACGCGATCATCTGCGGCTTCGGCCGCAGCGGGCAGAACCTGGCGCACATGCTGGAGCGCGAGGGCATCAACTACGTGGCGCTGGACCTGGACCCCGATCGCGTGCGCGAGGCCGCCGCGGCCGGCGATACCGTGGTCTACGGCGACGCGGGCCGGCGCGAGGCGCTGATCGCCGCCGGCATCCACCGCGCCGCCGCCCTGATCGTCACCTATGCCAACACCCCATCGGCGCTCAAGGTGCTGCACCACGTGCAGGAACTGGCGCCGGCGCTGCCGGTGATCGTGCGCACGGTGGACGATTCAGAGCTCGATACGCTGCAGAAGGCCGGCGCCACCGAGGTGGTGCCCGAGATCATCGAGGGCAGCCTGATGCTGGCCTCGCACGCGCTGGTGCTGCTGGGCGTGCCGATGCGGCATGTGCTGCGCGGCGTGCAGGAGGCGCGCGACGCGCGCTACAGCCTGCTGCGCGGCTATTTCCACGGCCGCGACGATGATGAGGACATGGTCGAGCGCGATTCGGTACGGCTGCATTCCGTGTCGCTCGGGCCGCAATCCACGGCGGTGGGGCGGCGTCTTGGCGTGCTGGGGCTGGAGCGGATCGGCGTGGAGGTGACCGCAGTGCGCCGGCGCGGCATCCGCGCCTTCGATCCGGAGCCCGAGACCGTGCTGGAGCCGGGCGATATCGTGGTGCTGCGCGGCCCGCCCGAGGCGCTGGAGGCTGCGGAAACTCGCATCCTGAACGGCTGAGCCAGGGCGTCGTGCGCGTCAGTGCGGACGCGCCTCGACCCAGGATTCCGGCAGGTTGTCGAGCACGGCGCGTGCGTCCAGCGAGCGGATCGGCACGCTGGCATCGGCCGGGATGCGGCCTTCGCCCTGCAGCATCAGGTAACGCAGGCAGCACACGCGCAGGAAGGACGAGAAATTGCCGGCCACCGCCTCGCTGCCGCGATGTTCGGTCAGTTCATCGTGCAGGCGCGTGATCAGCTGGTTGACGGTCATGTCGTCGCGCCGCGCCAGTTCTTCCAGCACCTCCCAGAACAGGCTCTCCAGCCGGATGCTGGTGGCCACGCCATGCAGGCGCAGCGAGCGCGACTGGCTTTGGTACGACGCCGGATTGGCGCGGATAAAGATTTCACACATGGATGCTCCCGTGCGGGCGGCGCAGCCTGCGGGCATGTGCACGGCTCGCGGATGGGGCGGGCCGTGCCTTCACGCGTGGGGGCGCCGCGTGCGGAAAGCTCTAATGTACGATCCGCGTGCCCAGCACGGCAAGGAACTGCGCCAGCCAGGCCGGATGCGCGGGCCAGGCCGGGGCCGTGACGAGGTTGCCGTCGGTATGGGCCTGGTCGACGGGAATATCGGCATAGGTGCCGCCGGCCAGCTTCACCTCGGGCGCACAGGCCGGGTAGGCGGAGCAGGTCTTGCCTTCGAGCACGCCTGCCGCGGCCAGCAGCTGGGCGCCGTGGCAGACCGCGGCGATCGGCTTGTCCGCCTGGGCGAAGTGGCGCACGATCTCCAGCACGCGCGCGTTCAGGCGCAGGTATTCCGGCGCGCGGCCGCCGGGGATGACCAGTGCGTCGTAACCGGCGGGGTCGATCTCGGCAAAGCTCGCATTGAGGGTGAAGTTGTGGCCGCGCTTCTCGGTGTAGGTTTGGTCGCCCTCGAAGTCATGGATAGCGGTGGCGCAGGCGTCGCCCGCCTGCTTGTCCGGGCAGGCCGCATGCACGGTGTGGCCGACCATCTGCAGTGCCTGGAACGGCACCATGGTTTCGTAGTCTTCGGCGTAGTCGCCCACCAGCATCAGAATCTTCTTTGCCATCGCGCTCTCCTGTATGGTTACGGGTGTCCGGCGGGTGCCGGACGCGGCAGCCCGGCCCCTGGCCAGCCAAGCGGGCCGGCAGGGCCATTGTGCTGGCCGCCCCGATGGCGCGGGTGGTAACTGGTTACCGCGCCGGCGGCCATCCTGCCGCGACCCACTGCGACCCCTCTTTCTGATTGGCGCGCCACGCTGCGCGCCTACCGTTTCCAGACCCCTATGGCAGACTCCATCATCCAGTCCCCCGAGCTCGGCGACGTCACCGGCTACCTGCGCGAGCGCATCCGTACGGTGCCGGACTGGCCCATGCCGGGCGTGATGTTCCGCGACATCACCCCGCTGCTGCAGAACCCCAAGACGCTGCGCGTGCTGATCGATGTCTTCGTGCACCGCTACATGGATGCGCAGCTCGACCTGGTGGCGGGCATCGACGCGCGCGGCTTTATCCTGGGCGCGATCGTCGCGTATGAGCTGAACCTGGGCTTTGTGCCGATCCGCAAGAAGGGCAAGCTGCCGTTCCAGACCGTGGCCGAGGAGTACGAGCTGGAATACGGCAGCGCCACCGTCGAGATCCATGCAGACGCCTGCAAGTCCGGCGACCGCGTGCTGCTGGTCGACGACCTGATCGCCACCGGCGGTACCATGATGGCCGGACTCAAGCTGCTGGAGCGCCTGGGCGCGACGGTGGTGGAGGGCGCCGCCATCGTCGACCTGCCCGAACTGGGCGGCTCGAAGCTGCTGCAGGACGGCGGGCTGCCGCTGTTCACCGTGTGCAAGTTCGAAGGGCACTGAGCCACGCTGACCGGCCCGCAAGATTTCCACGCAAGGAGACCCCATGCCTGACCTGTTGCTGTTCCTGCTGACTTCGATTGCCGTGACTGTGGCCCCGGGGCCCGACAACCTGCAGGTGCTGGCGCGCGGCATGGCGCAGGGCCGGCGCGCGGGGCTGGTCGCGGCACTGGGCTTTTCGGTCGGGTGCCTGTTCCACACCGTGATTGCGGCGGTGGGGCTGGCCGCGGTGCTGCGCTCGTCGCCGCTGGCGTTCCAGCTGATCAAGTATGCGGGCGCGGCCTACCTGATCTGGATCGGCATCCAGGCGCTGCGCGCAAAGGGCGGGCTGGCGCAGGGCGGTGATGTCGATGCGGTGCCGCTCGCGCGCGTGTTCCGCCAGAGCGTGCTCGGCAACATCATGAATCCCAAGGTGACGCTGTTCTTCCTGGTGTTCCTGCCGCAGTTCGTGCGCGCCGATGCCGCGCACCCGGGGCTGCAGTTCCTGCTGCTGGGCGTGGTCTTCATGCTGCAGACGGCGGTGGTGTTCTCGCTGTTCGGGCTGTGCGCGGGCTGGCTGGGCGCCTGGCTGCGCCGCCGCCCGGCCACCGGCCGCTGGCTGGACCGCGCCGCCGGGGCGATCTTCGTCGGGCTGGGGATCAAGGTCGCGCTGCCCTGAGCGGCGCCGCTGGCGCGCATCCGCGCGCCGGTGTTGCCCATTGTCCGCGCGCCGCGCCCATGCCGTTGCCGCTGTCGGGTGACGGGCGCATAATGCCTCATTGACAACTACACGATGACCGGGCCTAGCCTCCAGGGTTTTGTCGGCACTGGTCACACAAAGGCGCACCATGGGCGTACTCCTTCACCTGCTATCAGGCGTTGCCCTGCTCGTCTGGGGCACCAACATCGTCAAGGTCGGCATCCTGCGCGTCTACGGCGCGAACCTGCGCCATGTCCTGTCGACCAGCGTCTCCAACCGCTTCACCGCCTTCCTTGCCGGGCTCGGCGTCACCGGGCTGGTCCAGAGCAGCAATGCCACCGCGGTCATCGTCAGCTCCTTCGTCGGCCAGGGCCTGATCGCCGTGGCACCGGCGCTGGCCATCATGCTCGGCGCCAACGTCGGCACCGCGCTGATGGTGCAGGTGTTCTCGCTGGACCTGTCCTGGCTGTCGCCGCTGCTGATCTTTGTCGGCGTGATCTGCCATCTGACCTGGAAGGGCAGCAGGGCCGGCCACGTCGGCCGCGTGCTGATCGGCCTGGGCCTGATCACGCTGGCGCTCGAGCTGATCTCCATCGCCACCCGTCCCGTGGTGCAGGCTGCCGGCGTCAAGGTCTTGTTCGCCTCGCTGACCGGCGACGCGGGGCTGGACATGCTGGTCGGCGCCTTCCTGACCATCCTGTGCTATTCCAGCCTGGCCGTGGTGCTGTTCTGCGGCGCGCTGGCCTCGGCCGGCGTGGTGTCGATCCACGTGGCGCTGGCGCTGGTGCTGGGGGCCAACCTGGGTTCGGGCATCTCGGCGCTGCTGACCACCTCGGGCAACAACCAGCCGGGCAAACGCGTGACGCTGGGCAACCTGCTGTCGCGCCTGCTGGGCTGTCTGGTGGCGCTGCCGCTGCTGGGCCAGGCCGAGGAGCTGCTGGCGCTGCTGGACCATGACCCGCAACGGCTGATCGTCAATTTCCATCTGCTGTTCAACGTCGCGCTGGCGGTGCTGCTGCTGGGCGCCACCGCGCCGCTGGCGCGGCTGTGCGAGAAGGTACTGCCCGGGCGCAACACCGGCGACAGCCAGGTCACGCCGCGCCACCTCGATACGGCCGCGCTGTCCACGCCAACGCTGGCGCTGGCCAACGCCGCGCGCGAAGTGCTGCGCATCGGCGACCGCGTCGAGCAGATGCTGGACAACATGCTGCGCGTGCTGCGCACCAACGACGCCAAGCTGGCCGACGCCACCTGCCGCATCGACAACGAGGTGGATGACCTCTACACCGCGATCAAGCTCTACCTGACGCGCATCAGCCTGGAAGCGCTGGACGAGCGCGACGGCCAGCGCTGGACCGAGATCATCTCGCTCACCATCAACCTGGAACACGCGGGCGACATCATCGAGCGCATCCTGCTCGATACCAAGGACAAGAAGATCGCCCACAACCTGATGTTCTCGGAGGCGGGAATGCAGGAAATCGCCGAGATGCACGCGCGCCTGGTCGCCAATCTGCGGCTGGGCCTGTCGGTGTTTCTCAACGGCGACCTCAAGAGCGCCCAGGCGCTGATGGCGGAAAAAGCGAACTTCCGCGAGCTGGAGCGCAAGTACGCGCGCACCCACCTGCAGCGCGTGGCGGTGCAGACCGCCGAGAGCATCGAGACCAGCTCATTGCACCTGGATGTGATCAGCGAGCTCAAACGGCTGAATTCGCTGTTCTGTGCGACGGCTTATCCGGTGCTGGAGCAGGCTGGGGTGCTCAACCGCAGCCGGATGAAGGAAGACGATGTGCCGGCGGTGCCGGCGGTGCAGGCAGCGCAGCACTGAGCGGCGACGCTAGAGCTTGTAGCCGAACTTCCGCAACAGCGCCTTGCGCTCGGCCACATCGGCATCGGTCTCGATCCCCAGCGGCGAGGCACCATCGATCACGCCCACCACGCCGCGTCCGGCATCGGTCTGGGCGATGATCACCTCGGTCGGGTTGGCCGTTGCGCAGAAGATGCGGCACACCTCCGGCACTGCCCGCACCGCGGCCAGCACGTTGACCGGAAAGAACCCGTCGCCGAGGAAGATCACGAAGGTATGCCCGGCGCCGATGGCGCGGGCGTTCTCGCAGGCCAGGTCGATCAGGTCTTCATCTGTGCCCGACCAACGCACCAGGCGCTTGCCCGAGGCCTCGCAGAACGCCAGCCCGAAGAGGATGCCCGGCACCGTGCCGACCAGCGCCTCGTGCAGGTCTTCCACGGTCTTGATGAAATGCGAATGGCCGAAGATGAAGTTGGTGGCTTCCGGCTTGGTGACCGGTACGACCGTCAGTTCCATGGCTGGCTCCAGAATGGCGGCGCGGCTTGCCGCCATCCGGTTCATGGTAGGGCGCGGGGTGGTGAATGCAAGCGGGCAGGGATCCTCGCATGGCACGCGTACCTGCTATACCGGATGGACTGGCCCGTCACCGGAGACGCCGATGCCGCTTCTTCGCCTCTTCCTCGCATGGCTTGCCATGGCGCCGTGCGTGGCCGCCGCCCAGGTCGTTCCGGCATCACAGGGCGAAATCGCCGTCAGTGAACTGAAGCGCCCCAATGTCGTCGTCGTGCTGCGGCATGCGAGTGCGCCGGGGGTCGGCGATCCGCCGGGCTTCAAGCTGGACGACTGTTCGACCCAGCGCAACCTGGACGCGAACGGCCGGCAGCAGGCGGCGAGGCTCGGTAGCAGCTGGAAGGCGGCGGGCTTCCGGCCGACGCGGGTCTACAGCAGCGCCTGGTGCCGCTGCCAGGACACCGCCCGCCTGATCGACCTGGGTCCGGTGCGGGTCCAGCCATTGCTCAATTCATTTTTTGGCGCGGATGCACAGCGCCGGGAAGCGCAGACCGCGCAGCTTTCGCGCTTTATCGACGGGCTCGATCCGCGCGGCGGGCCTTACCTGCTGGTCACGCACCAGGTGGTGATCACCGCGCTGAGCGGCCACGGCGCAGACAGCGGTGGCGGCGTCGCGATCGAACTGCAGCCGGGCGGAGCGCCGCGCCGCGCGCGGGTGCTGCCCAACGCCGGGCTGGACTGAAGGGGCAGGCCCGCCTCAGCAGCGGCAAGCTCACCTCATCTTGATACACCTCAACTTGTGCAATCGCTTGCGTAAGCGAGTCGCGACAATTCTTCCCGGGCCTGTATCCGAAAATTCCTAAGGCCTTACCGCTCCAGCAATGGCTTCAGATACTTGCCCGTAAAGCTCGCCTTGCTCCTGGCCACATCCTCCGGCGTGCCGCGCGCGATCACCTGGCCGCCACCGGCGCCGCCTTCCGGCCCCATGTCGATCAGCCAGTCCGCGGTCTTGATGACATCGAGGTTGTGTTCGATGATGACCACGGTATTGCCCTGGTCGCGCAGCTTGTGGATGACCTTGAGCAGCAGCTCGATATCGTGGAAGTGCAGCCCGGTGGTGGGCTCGTCCAGGATATAGAGCGTGCGCCCGGTGTCGCGCTTGGACAGCTCCAGCGACAGCTTGACGCGCTGCGCCTCGCCGCCCGACAGCGTGGTCGCCGACTGGCCCAGCCGGATATAGCCCAGGCCCACGTCCAGCAGCGTCTGCAGCTTGCGCCGCACCACCGGCACCGCGCTGAAGAACTCGTGCGCCTGCTCGACGGTCAGGTCCAGCACCTCGGAGATGTTCTTGCCCTTGTACAGGACTTCCAGCGTCTCGCGGTTGTAGCGCTTGCCGTGGCAGACATCGCACGGCACATAGACGTCGGGCAGGAAGTGCATCTCGACCTTGAGCACGCCGTCGCCCTGGCACGATTCGCAGCGCCCGCCCTTGACGTTGAACGAGAAGCGGCCCGGGTCGTAGCCGCGCTCCTTTGCCGACGGCACGCCGGCGAACAGTTCGCGGATGGGCGTGAACAGGCCCGTATAGGTGGCCGGATTGGAACGCGGCGTGCGTCCGATCGGGCTCTGGTCGACGTTGATGACCTTGTCGAAATGCTCGAGCCCCTCGATGCGGTCGTGCGGCGCCGGCTCCGGCGTCGAGCCGTACAGGTGGCGCGCCACCGCATGGTAGAGCGTGTCGTTGATCAGCGTCGACTTGCCCGAGCCGGACACGCCGGTGATGCAGGTCAGCAGGCCCACCGGCACTTCGGCGGTGACGTTGCGCAGGTTGTTGCCGCTGGCGTTGACGATGCGCAGCAGGCGCTCATCGTCGGGCGCGGCGCGCTCCTTCGGCACCTCGATGCGGCGCTGGCCGGACAGGTACTGGCCGGTCAGCGATGCCGGCGACTCCTCGATCTGCCGCGGCGTGCCCTCGGCCACGATCATGCCGCCGTGCACGCCGGCGCCCGGGCCGATGTCGACCACGTAATCGCAGGCGCGGATCATGTCCTCGTCGTGCTCGACCACCAGCACCGAGTTGCCGATGTCGCGCAGGTGCTTGAGCGTGCCGATCAGACGGTCGTTGTCGCGCTGGTGCAGGCCGATCGAGGGCTCGTCCAGCACATACATCACGCCGGTCAGACCCGAGCCGATCTGCGACGCCAGCCGGATGCGCTGGGCCTCGCCGCCCGACAGCGTATCGGCGCTGCGCTCCAGTGACAGGTAGTCCAGCCCGACGTTGTTCAGGAAGTTCAGCCGCGCCGAGATCTCCTTGATGATCTTGTCGCCGATCTCGCGTTTGGCGCCGTGCATGTCCAGCGTCAGGAAGTAGGTCAGCGCGTCGCGCAGCGGCCAGCCGTTGATCTCGAAGATCGCGCGTGCCTGCTCGCCCTCGCCCAGCTTGACGTGGCGCGCCTCGGTGCGCAGGCGGGTGCCTTGGCAGGCGGGGCAGGGCTGGTTGTTCTGGTACTTGGCCAGTTCCTCGCGCACGGCGACCGAATCGGTTTCGCGGTAGCGGCGCTCCAGGTTGGGGATGATCCCTTCGAACACATGCTCGCGCACGGTGGTGCGGCCGCGTTCGTTGATATAGGTGAACGGGATTTCCTGCTCGCCCGAGCCGTGCAGCACCGACTGCTGCACGTTTTCCGGCAACTCCTCGAACGGGGTCTCGGTGTCGAAGTCGTAGTACGCTGCCAGGCCTTGCAGCATCTGGAAGTAGAACTGGTTGCGGCGGTCCCAGCCCTTGATCGCGCCCGAGGCCAGCGACAGGTTGGGGAAGGCCACCACGCGCTTGGGATCGAAGAAGGTGATCTGGCCCAGCCCGTCGCAGCTAGGGCAGGCGCCCATCGGGTTGTTGAACGAGAACAGCCGCGGCTCCAGCTCCTGCAGCGAGTACGAGCAGATCGGGCAGGCAAACTTGGAGCTGAACATATGCTCCTTGCCGCTGTCGAGTTCCAGCGCAAGCGCGCGGCCATCGGCTAGGCGCAACGCGGTCTCGAACGATTCGGCCAGGCGCTGCTTGATGTCGGCGCGCACCTTGACGCGGTCCACCACCACTTCAATGGTGTGCTTCTCGGTCTTCTTCAGTTTCGGCAGCGCATCGACCTCATAGACCTTGGCCTCGGCCTCGTGCGCGGTGCCGCCGCCCGAGCGGATGCGAAAGCGCACGAAGCCCTGCGCCTGCATGCTGTCGAACAGGTCCGAATGCTCGCCCTTGCGGTCGGCCACCACTGGCGCCAGGATCATCAGCTTGGTGTCCTCGGGCAGCGCCAGCGCGGCGTCCACCATCTGCGACACGCTCTGCGCTTGCAGCGGCAGGTTGTGGTCGGGGCAGTAGGGCGTGCCGGCGCGGGCGTACAGCAGGCGCAGGTAGTCGTGGATCTCGGTGACGGTGCCGACAGTCGAACGCGGGTTGTGGCTGGTGGCCTTCTGCTCGATCGAGATCGCCGGCGACAGGCCTTCGATCAGGTCCACGTCCGGCTTTTCCATCAGCTGCAGGAACTGGCGGGCATAGGCGGACAGAGACTCCACGTAGCGGCGCTGGCCCTCGGCATAGAGCGTGTCGAAGGCAAGCGAGGACTTGCCCGAGCCCGACAGGCCGGTGATCACGATCAGCCGGTTGCGCGGCAGGTCGAGATTGATGTTCTTCAGGTTGTGGGTACGCGCCCCACGGATCTTGATTTCTTCCATATGCCGAAAAGTCGTCGCCAGACAGGCCGCCCTGCCGGGGTTGGCAAGGCTGTCTGAAGGAATCGCAAAACCCAGAAACAAGTACCGTATTTGGCACTTCCGACCGCTGGCGACGGCCGGAATGCGCGCCCGGGCACACGCCCGGGGGCCAGCTGGCATGGCCAGGTGACCCGGGAAGCGCGAAGGAGCAAACCTGTTAATATACCCAACTTCGGTTTCCGGGGTGGCCCGCGCCATGCAGGCGCCCGGCGAAGCCGCCGCCGGCCCCGGGTTCCGGGCGGCAACTTCCCCCCGCGATCCCGATCGAAACTGCCGTTGCGATGCACCGGCAGCCAGCCTGACAGATTCCACGATCCCACGATCGCAATGCCGTCGATCCAGTCTTCTTCCCCGGGTGCGGGTGCCGCTGACGCATCCCAGGCCCCCGCCCGCGAACGCATGACCCGCGCCGAGCTGCGCGCCGCCGTGTCGCTGGCCAGCATCTTCGCGCTGCGCATGCTGGGCCTGTTCCTGATCCTGCCCGTCTTTGCCGAATACGCGCACAGCCTGCCCGACGGGCACGACGCCCAGCGCGTGGGCCTGGCCATGGGCATCTATGGCCTGATGCAGGCATTCCTGCACATCCCGCTGGGCTGGCTGTCCGACCGCATCGGGCGCAAGCCGGTGATGGTGGCCGGGCTGCTGCTGTTCATCGCCGGCGGGCTGGTGGCCGCCTTTTCCGACACGCTCAGCGGCATCATCGCCGGCCGCGCGCTGCAGGGCACGGGCGCGATCTCCGCGGCCATCACTGCCTGCATCGCCGACCTGACGCGCGAACGGCATCGCACCAAGGCGATGGCGATGGTGGGCGGCAGCATCGGCCTGACCTTCGCGCTGTCGCTGGTGATTGCCTCGCCGCTGCTGCACAGCATCGGCATGTCCGGCATCTTCGGGCTGATGTCGGTGCTGGGGCTGGTGGCCATCGGCGTGACGCTGTTCCTGGTGCCGACCCCGCCGCCGCCGCATCCGGTGCGCCTGCCGTTCCGCAAGGTGCTGCTCAACGCCGACCTGGCGCGCCTGAACGTCGGCGTGCTGGCGCTGCACGCTTCCCAGGTGGCCATGTTCATGGTGGTGCCCACCATGCTGGCCGATGCCGGCATGCCGCTGGACCAGCACTGGAAGGTCTACCTGCCGGTGGTGCTGGTGTCCTTCGTGCTGATGCTGGGCCCGATGATGGCGGCCGAGCGCTACGGCCGCGTGCGCCCGGTGCTGCTGGGCGCGGTCGCGCTGATGACCGCGGTGCAGCTGCTGTTTGCCGCCGTGCACGGGCTGTGGGCCATCGTCGGCGTGCTGCTGCTCTTCTTCGTCGCGTTCAACGTGCTGGAAGCGATGCAGCCTTCGCTGGTGTCGCGCTACGCCGCGGCCGCGCGCGGGGCGGCGCTGGGCGTCTACAACACCACGCAGGCGCTGGGCCTGTTCCTGGGCGGCGCGGCCGGTGGCTGGCTGCTCAAGCACGAGGGGCGCAGCGCCGTGTTCGTCGGTTGCGCGGTGGTGCTGTTGCTCTGGCTTATAATCGCCTGGAGCATGAAGGCGCCGCCGGCGCGCGGGCAGGAAGCTGCACCGGCAACGCCGGCCTGATCCGCATCACATCGTAAAGAATCCGGCCTGGAAAAGGCCTAGCATGATCGCGCCACCCGACGTCTGGCCGGGGGCGCGATGTTCGTTTACGTCGCCGCAGTATCGCGTCACACTACATCCGCTTTACCGTCATCGTATTGCCACGCTTTTCAACACAGCGCGTGGCTTTTGGAGAACATTTCATGGCATCGGTCAACAAAGTCATTCTCGTCGGCAACCTCGGCGCAGACCCGGAAACCCGCTACCTGCCCAGCGGCGACGCCGTGACCAATATCCGCCTGGCGACCACCGATCGCTACAAGGACAAGCAGAGCGGCGAGATGAAGGAGGCCACCGAATGGCACCGCGTCTCGTTCTTCGGCAAGATCGCCGAAATCGCCGGCCAGTACCTGCGCAAGGGATCGTCGGTCTATATCGAAGGCCGCATCCGCACCCGCAAGTGGCAGGACCAGTCGGGCCAGGACAAGTACTCCACTGAAATCGTTGCCGACCAGATGCAGATGCTGGGCTCGCGCCAGGGTGGTGGCGGCGGTGGCGGTGACGAAGGCGGCTACGGTGGCGGCGCAGGCGGCGGTGGTGGCTACAGCCGCGAAGCGTCGGGCGGCGGCTACGGCGGTGGCCGCGGCGGCCAGGGCGGCGGCCAGAGCGGTGGCGCTGCGCGCCGGCCGCAGCAGCCCGCCTCGAATGGTTTCGAGGATATGGACGACGATATCCCGTTCTGAGCACGGACTCGCTTCAAGCATCACCCCCGAAAGCCCGCATAAGCGGGCTTTTTTGTGTCCGCATTTTCCGCGCAAACCGCATTTCCTCATGCGCACACATTCGTATGCGGATGTGCGGCCACACCCTATATTTTGCATTCTTAATTTGTATGCAAACTGAGGGTGGTGCGTGAAGGTGGGGAACACAAGGCGCAGTCACGCCATGGCGCTTGCCGGCGTGCTGGCGGGGGCGAGCTGCGGCGTTACGCAGCAGGCGCAGGCGCAATCAGTATCGACTTCCATATCGGTCTACGGCCTGATCGACACCATGGTCCGCTACTCGGACAACAACCGCGGGGACGAGCGCCTGGCTGAACTGAGCGAGGGCTACTTCAGCGGTTCGCGCTGGGGCGCGCGCGGCAATGAGGCGCTGGGTGCGGGATGGTCGGCGCTGTTCAACCTGGAAAGCGGCTTCGACCTGGCCTCGGGTACTTCGCTGCAAGGCACCGCGGCGTCGAACTACGGACAGGTTGGCACGCAGGGTACAGGCCGGCTGTTCGGCCGGCAGTCTTACCTGGGGATCGAGCACCAGGCGTGGGGGAAGCTGACGTTCGGACGCCAGTTCACCACGGCCTATGACGCGACCTTCCGCTTCCAGCCCTATGGCCATCCCAATCTCGATGCGGTGGCCATTCTTAACGGCTATACCGGTCCGCGGCAAGACAACATGGCGAAGTACGCGGGCAGGTGGGGCGCGTTCTCGGCGGCGGCGCACTATACCTTCGGCGAAGTGCCGGGCGATGCGGCGGCCAGCAGCAGCCGGGGGCTGGCGCTGGCCTGGACCACGGCACGGATCGACATTGGTGCCCTGTTCCAGAGCACCAATGCGCTGGCCACCGAAGAGAAGCGCACGATCTGGGGCATCGGCGGCAGCAGCCAGCTGGGGCGTGTCAAGCTGGCGCTCGGCTACCTGGACAACCGCTACCACCTGAGCCCGACCCGCAACCATGTGCTGACCGGCGGCGCCACGGTGCAGGCAACGCCCGCGCTGGCGGTGTCGCTGGCGGCCGGCTATGACCGGCAGAGCGCCGCCAGCGGCCACCGGCTGATGCTGACCAGCGTGGCGGAGTACAGCTTGTCCAGACGCACCAGCGTCTATGCGGAAGCCGATTTCAACCGCATCAGCGGCAGCTATGCGCTGCCCGCCTTCATGGGCGTGCGTGGCAACAAGTTCGGCGGCGGCGTCGGCCTGCGCCATCGCCTGTAAAGCCGGAGGGCCACCGTGATTTCGAGAAGACAGTTCCTTGCCGCGGCGCTGGCCGCGCCGGCATTGCCGGGGATGCCGGCGCGCGCGGACAGCGGCGCCGCGGCATGGCCGCGCCATCCGGTGCGGCTGGTGGTGACTTTCCCGCCGGGCGGGTCCAGCGACATCGTGGCGCGGCTGCTGGCACCGGTGCTGCAGGAAAAGCTGGGGCAGCCATTCGTGACCGACAACCGGCCGGGGGCGGGATCGACGATTGGCGCGGCTGCGGTCGCCGCGGCGCCCAATGACGGCTACACGCTGCTGATGTCGAACTCGGCGGCGCTGAGCATCTCGCCGTTCCTGCTCAGGCGGCCCGCCTACGACCCGGTACGCAGCTTCACGCACGTGCATTACATCGGCGCGGTGCCGACCGTCTTTGCCGTGCATCCGTCGGTGCCGGCGCGCAACCTCGCGGAGCTGGCGGCGTGGATCCGCGCGCAGCGCGAGCCGGTGCCGTTCGGCAGCGGCGGGGCGGCGTCGGTGGCGCATATCGTCGGCGAGCTGTTTGGCCAGCAGGCGGGGTTGCGGCTGACCCATGTGCCATACAAGGGCGCGGGTCCGATGCGCGCCGACCTGCTCGGCGGACAGATCCCGTTTGCGGTGGATGCCCTGCCGCAGAACCTGCCGTTGCTGCAGTCCGGCGCCTTGCGCCTGCTGGCGGTGACCTCGGCGCAACGCGTGCCGCAGGCGCCCCAGCTGCCCACCGTGGCGCAAGCCGGCTATCCCGGCCTGGTGGCCGAAAACTTCGTCGGCGTCTCCGCGCCGGCCAACCTGCCTGAGGACATCGTGCAACGCTTGCATCAACAACTGCAGGTCATCCTGCAACAACCGGCCCTGCGCGGCCGCCTGGAAGCCCAGGGCTTTGTGCTGGCCGAGCGCCGGCCCGATGAGTTTGCCGCCTACGTACGCCAGCAGGCGCAGGCCTGGGGTCCTGTGGTCGTGGCAACCGGGGCGACGCTGTCATGAGCGCGCGCATCCAGGTAGTGCTGTTCGGGCCCGAAGGACGCGGCAGCTTCAATGAAGCCGGGCATGCCGGCGCCATGCGCGCACGCAATGCCGGCCACGACGTGGCGGTGACGTGGATTGCCGATCCGGATCCGCAGGCGCGCGCAGCAGCGCTGCTGGCGCTGTGCCAGACCGGCCCGGACCTGATCGTTGCGCATGGCGGACAGGGGGACTATCCCGTTTCTGTTGCCGCGGCTCGCCATCCCGCCCGGCGCTTCGTGGTCACGCAGGGCAGCGTGCTGTGCGCCAACACCGCGAGCTATGAGGTGCTGCAGGAACAGTCCGCCTTCCTTGCCGGCGTGCTGGCGGCGACGGATTCGCGCACCGGCGTGGTCGCCCATTTGTCGGGCGAAAAGGTGCGCCCCGGGCTGAAGGGGCGCGCGGCGTTTCTCCATGGCGTGCGCAGCGTAGTGCCTGGCCTGCCGGCACTCACGACCTTCTGCGGCAACCAGCACGATCCGGCGTTGGCCGGCGACGCGGTTGCCGCGCAGGCCCGCGCCGGCGCAGATATCGTCTTTGCGATGATCGACGGCGGCCGCGACGGCGCCATCGCCGCCTGCCGTGCCGCGGGCATCCGCCAGATCGGCAACGTGGTCGACTGGACCAGCAGGCATCCCGATGTCTTCCTGGCTTCCGCGGTGGCCGACAGCGGCTTGTGCGTCGAGCAGGCGATCGGGGATTTCGAACGGGACCAAATTGCGTGGGGAACCACCCGCAGCTTCGGGCTGGAAGCGCCGGCGGCCGTCCGCCTTGCCCTGGGCCGCGATGTCAGCCAGGCCGCGCGCGCGGCGCTCGACCACTGGAGCCAGCGGTTGCTCGATGGCGGCGTGTCCGTGGCGCAGAGCTATGACGGGCCGGAGTTTGCGGTGGTGGGCACGCCCACGGTTGCTTAGCCGCGCCGGACGGGAGGCACGGCAGCATCATGCCAGCACCGGCAAGCCGGCCTCCCGTTCCCACTCCACGCAATTCCTGCCCTTGTTCTTGGCCGCATACAGCACGTTATCCGCGCGCATCAGCAGGGCTTCCAGGTCTTCGCCGGGCCGCAGCGTGGCCACGCCAAAGCTGGCGGTCACCGTGTGCATGCCCGGCAGGACGTCCATTTCCGTGCTCTCCAGCGTCTGGCGCAAGCGTTCGGCCAGGTGCAAGGCTGCATCGGGCGGGGTATCGGGCAACAGCACGACGAACTCCTCGCCGCCCAGGCGCGCGGCGATATCGCGCCGCCGGATGCCGGCGGCGATGATCCGGCCGATTTGCGCCAGCACCGCGTCGCCGGCGCTGTGGCCGTAGTTGTCGTTGATGAACTTGAAGAAATCGAGATCGCACAGCAGCACGCTCAGCGGCTTGCCCTGAGGTGGCGGAATTTCCCGCGCGGCCAGCGCCTCCAGGCTGCGGCGCGTGTGCAGCTGCGTCAGCGGATCGGTGTCGCGTTCATGCCGCAGGCCGTCGATCACGTCCAGCGTGGTCGCCGCCAGCAGCGCCAACGCCAGCGTGAGCAGCAGCAATGCCATGGTGACCTGCAGCCACAGCCAGTAGGCCGAGCGGGTGAGGGCGGCAGCGTCCTGTCCGATGACCGGAGCAATGGTCAGCACCGTGCGCGGCAGGAAATGGAGGGCAAACAGCAGGAAGACCCAGAACAGCACCTGGTCCGCGGTGCTGCCTGTGCGCAGGCGGGCCAGCGGCGCGATGCCCAGCAGCAGGATCAGCGCGATGCCGATATTCAGGATGCAGATGCGGGCGACCAGCTGGGGTTGCATGAAATCAAACCAGGCAAGCGCAGCAAACAGGGCCAGCGGCAGCGACACCAGCGCGCAGGTATCGACGCGCGCGCCGATGCGCGCCAGCATGCCACGCAGCATCAGCACGGCGCTGCCCAGGTAGAGCGCACCGGTGACGGTGGCGTTGCCGCCGTCGTTGCGCGGCTGCCAGATGATCTGCAAGGTGATGGCAACCGCGTACAGCAAATAGCAGGCACCTAGCTCCAGCAGGTAGTGCCGCGTGCGCTCATGGTTCCAGGCCAGCAGGAAGCAGAGCGAAAGCAGGATGGCCATGGCGGGATTGACCAGGGCCAGGAATTGACCAGTATCGTGCAACACGGAGAGTCCCCAGTTTTTATGGTTCTCTGGCAGGGACGGGTGCCCGCGTGCGAAGCGCCGTGAACAGGGCGTAAGCCAGGGAACATCGAGGGCGGTACGCGCCCGCGGCGCGGGTCGCGGGGCCGCGGCCCGCTGACAGCTGAGTGGCGGCCGCCCGTAACAAATTGTTTCTGTCAGGACCCATTCTAGTCACGGGTGGCGTCGGCGGCTCCCCCCCAATGGGTGCCAACCGGCAAACAATTGTGAACAATCTGTCAGGGCGCGAATGCCCCGTCGGTCAAATCGAGCGCCAGCGCATGGACGGCGGATGCCGCAGTTGTCCGCATTTGTGACTAATCTGGTAGATGCTGTCCGGATCCTCCGGCAGTTCGGTTTTCCCGTACGCAAGGAGATCACGATGAAGACCAAGAAAGCGATGCCGGCACTGTTGCTGGCGGCAAGCGTGCTGGCGGCGCCGTTTGCGATGGCGCAGGGTGGTGCCAAGTCCAAGCCGATGGCAGATCCCATGGCCGCCTCCGCGCCGGCGGCGCAGAACTCGCCTTATATGCAGGTGCAGCAGTGGAAGAAGGGTGACCGGCTGCCCACCGAGTTCAGGGACCGCCAGTATGTGATCGACGACTACAAGCAATACAACCTGCCCGCGCCGCGCAAGGGCACGCGCTGGGTCGGGATTGGCGCGGAATATTACCTGGTGGCGCCCAACGGTGTGGTCCAGCAGGTTGGATCGGGGTCCTGACCCGGCCTGCTGCGGCGACGACCGCGGGAAAAATAAACAAAGCCGCCACGCCTGGGCGCGTGGCGGCTCTTCTTTGCGATCGGTCTCAGATACCCAGGATCTTTTTCGCTTCGAGCAGCGATTTCATCGATTCGTCATGCTTGCCGGCCTTGTGATAGGCCTCGCCGTCGGCGCGCAGCTTGGCAACCTTGGCGGAATTTTCCGGCGACAGCGCCGGCTTGGTCGACAGTTTGGCGTCGATGGCCTTCATCTCGTTGGGGCAGTTATGGGCCAGCGCCAGGCCGGGGGCGCTGGCCAGCAGCAGTGCCGTAAGGACTAGGACAGATTTGCGCACGATGGCCTCCGCGAGGACGCTGTTGGGATTTCCAGCATAGTCCATCGCCGCGCCATGCTGCGCATGGCCGTTTGCCGGTGCCGCGCATATTCCCCCACGAAGGGGTAAATGGCGATTATTCGTTTCTCCTTTTAACAGCCCGGAGCCACGCTATCCCATCCGCAACTCAACCGTTCGGGTGAGATATTGCCGGTATTTTCTGGCCGCACCGGCGCGCACGGATGCGGTCGTGTGGTGCTTGAATTCGCCCGCTCTGAATCGGGCCAGATGCCCGCCGTGTTACCGCCAGGTGCGGCAATCCGGGTATTTTCATAATTATTATCCCGAGTCATCCGGGATTTCAAACGGGCGTTGACGCTATTAGGGCGGGGCAGTTTTTCGCGGCTCCGGAAACGCGCTTCATTAATGAAACAGCCCGTGCAAATGCACGATTTACCGGAATCACCGCGATCTCTAGATTGAACTCACTCGGCACAGATCCGGGCATGCCATTCATGAGAAACCGGGGGGCTTCCATCGTGCAACGCATTGACCTGAAACTCGCGGCGATCCCGCTCGCCTGCCTCGCTATCCTGCTCGCAGGATGCGGTGGCGGTGGCGGCGATTCCGCGCCAGCCAGCGCCGCGCCATCCGCCAGCGCGGCCGGCCCGGCCGGCGCGAACGGCAAGACCATCCTGTCCGGCGCCAATGCGCCCGCGGCGGACGTTGGCACGGACGGCGACTTCTACCTCAATGCCTCGACCTCGACGCTCTACGGACCCAAGGCTGACGGGGCCTGGCCTGCCGGCGTGTCGCTGGTCGGCCCGCAAGGCGTGGCCGGGGCGCCCGGCGCCGTGCTGCTGCACGGCGCGGCAGATCCCACCGCTGCCGATGGCAGCAAAGGCAGCTTCTACCTCAATACGGCCACCAATACGCTGTTCGGCCCGAAGACGGCCGAGGGCTGGCCGGCCGGGGTCTCCGTGGTTGGCCTGACTGGCCCGGTCGGGGCGCAAGGTCCGCAGGGCGAGAAGGGCGAAAAGGGCGACACCGGCCCCCAGGGCCAGCAAGGAGAGACAGGCGCCGGCGCGACGATCTATACCGCCAACTTCGCTGTGTACGACTCGCCGGATGGCAATGGCACCTATGTCATGACCGGCACCGCGCTGGACCGGCAAAGCAACGATCCGAATTTCGGCGCTGTGATGCCGGTGGGCTGCAGCGGCGGCCTGACCCTGAACGCGAGCCTGGCGGGCCCGGTGCCCGATGACGAGGTCAAGTACACCCTGGCGGCATACCGTGTCGCCAGCGGCGCGGCGCTGGAAACGATCGCCCCGCTTGCCATCACCGATGCGTCCGCCTGTTCGCTCGGCGCCACCGTGCGGACCTGCTCGGCGCCGGCCACGACGGCGGTGGCGGCCAACGACATTGTCCAGGTGCAGGTCAGTGGCAACCGCAACTTCAAATGGGGCGGCGGGCTGTACGTCAACCTCTCCTGCAAGAGCAGCAGCTGATCCATGCGGCGGCCACCCGGCCGCCACCGACCCTCTGCCAGGGCTACGAGCACGGCCGCGCGCCCGCCGCGCCCGCTCCCTGGTTTTCCTGCACGCCTTCCAGTGATATTTTGGAGGGCGGCTTTTTTTTCCGCGCTGTTCCCGATCGTCCCGGACACCGACCAGGCCTGCCGCTGCGCATGGAAACTTCCGCCGAACACTATTCGCTGGCCCTGCTGTGCGCCGCCGTCCTGACCGTGACCGTGGTCGGCATCCACTACGAGGCACTGCGGCTGCTGTCAGCGATACACCCCCGGCGCTGGAGCGGGCGCATGAACATCGGCGTGCTGATCGTCTGCATCATCGTGGTCCATTGCCTGGAAGCGCTGGTGTTCGCGCTGGGTTTCTGGTTCGCCGACCAGGTGCTGGGCCTGGGCGGACTGACCGCGATGGGCGTTGCCGGCGTGTCCGGCGTCCACACGCAGCCAGGCGCGCTGGTCTACGCCTACTTTGCGCTGGAGACCTTCACCACGCAGAGCCTGGGCGACATCGTCCCGGTGGGCGCCAGCCGCCTGATCGCCAGCATCGAGCCGCTGGTCGGCCTGATCCTGATCGGCTGGTCCACCTCGTTCACCTATGTCATGATGCGCCGCGACTGGGAGCTCGAGCGGGACGAAGGAGGCGGGCGTCGCGCGCCCTAGCGGAATCTCCGCGCCACAGCTTGCTGTTGGCCGTATTGTCCTGTGGCCCAACCACGGGCCGCTCCCGCCGCCGGTCCGGCAACCGATACGGCTGCTGCCGCCGATGCGCCCGACATGACCATCTGGGACGGTCCGCCCGGACCCGGCGAGCACGCGCTGACCGTGCATGTCTGGACCCCGGTCGGGTCCGCCCGCGGCGAAGCGCGCCGCCAGCCGCTGGTCGACCGCTATATCGCCGCGGTGGACCGCGACGGCGTGATCTCCACCGGCCATGCAGCGCTGGAATCGCCCGAGGGCATCTATATCAGCCTGTACCCAGGCAGGCGCAGGTGGCATCGACGCCGCAAATGCCGGAAATGCCGGTAGTGTCAGACAGGCCGCGAACGATTAAGCTGGCAGCCTTTGCATAATTTCATCGAGCCACAGGAGAGAAGTCATGCCGAGCCAGCGAACCCTGACCCGCATTTCCGCCATCGCCGCCCTGGCGATGGCCTGCAGCGCGCATGCGCAGAGGCCGGACGGGGACAGCGCTGCCGCCGCCGCCATCAACGAAGCGGTGCAGCAGGGCACCACGCCCTACCGTCCCGACCCGGCCGCGACGCCGGGCAGCATCCAGTCGGACGAATGCCGCGCCCTGGCCGCGCAGATCGCCGAAGCACCCAAGCGCGAATACCGTGCCACCCAGCCGGCCATCGAGACCGCGCAGGGCCGCATGATTCCGGAACTGGAGCGTGACCGGCCGAAGAGGTCGCTGCAGCAGGCGTACCGGGAGAAGTGCACGCAGTAGTGATGAGTGACTGGGGGCCACCCTCACTCGCGCCCCGCCACCACATACGCCCCGGTCCGGTGCAGCTCGCCCTCGGCTTGTTCCAGCGCGCGGATCGCGCCCTTGCCCTTGCGCGCCAGCAGCTGCTCGACCAGGGCCTCGACCACGGCCACGCCGGCGGTGACTGATGGGAAGAACGACGGGCTTTCCACCGAGAACAGCAACGTGCAGTCCGCCGCCAGCGCGATCGGCGCGACCGTGCTGTCGGTCAGCGCGATCACCTTGCAGCCGCACTCGCGCGCGGCGGCGGCGACGCGGATGCTTTCCTGCGAGTAGGGGGCGAAGCTGACCACCAGCACCGCATCCTTGGGCGCCAGGCCACGCAGCTCCATCTCCAGCGTGCCGGCATCGGCGCGGATCAGGTGCACCGTGCTGCGGAACAGCCGGTAGACATAGTGGAAGGTGAACGCGATCGGAAAGCACGAGCGGAAACCCGCCACATGCACGCACGCCGCATGCGACAGCAGTTCCGCCGCTTGCTGCAGCGTCTTCTCGTTGTTGGCGGCGATCATGTCCAGGTTGTGGTGCTGCGCGTCCAGAATCTCGCCCAGCATGCGGCTGGAGCTGCTTTCACGCACCACCTTGCGCGCGCGGCGCGCGTACGGCTGGCTGCCGCCGCGCAGCGCATCGACGAACAGTTCACGCAGCCCCTGCCAGCCCTCGAAGCCGAGATGCTGCGACAGCCGCACCAGGGTGGCAGGCTGCACCCCGGCACTGGCCGCGATCTTGCGCATCGACAGCACCGGCACGTCCTGCGGATGGTCGAGCAGGTAGCGCGCGCCGCCCTGGAACTGCGTGCTGAGCGTGGGGAAGTTGCTGCGCAGCAGCGCCAGCAGGGCGTCCAGGTCCTGCGGCGGCGCTTGCGGCGATGGGGTAGGGCTGTCGGGCGGCATGGGCATTCCGGATTCGGTGTTTGTAACGATTGTTGCACAGGTGCGCCCGCGCGCGCATCGGGCCGGTCGAACAGGGCGGGTCAGGGTTCCCCCTCACTGACGGTTAACGTCTGCATATGCCTTGGCTGTATGTCCTGAGCAGGTCTCGTAACATCACTGTCTGTTCGCTACAACGCCGGTCGGCCGGCATCATATTTTCCTTACCCGCTTAGCAGATCGTGACTTACACTCCGCGCCATAACCTCCGGAATTGGTCATCCGGAACATAATTGGTATCGGAGCGCGGCATGGGACATAGAAGCCCGGCAGTGCGACACGGCGGGAGGGTCAACCCGTCGTTTCGGGTCATTGGGGAAGTTGGGGCAACCGGCAATCCGTGCCGGGGCTGGCGCCTGCGCGGCGCCAGGGCAGCGCATGGCTTCACGCTGATCGAGGTGATGATCACCGTGGCGGTCATTGCCATTCTTGCCGCCGTCGCCATTCCAAATTACAGCCGTCACGTCGTGCGCTCGCACCGGGCCGCGATCGAGTCCTTCATGCTGGAGGTCGCGAGCGCCCAGGAGCGCTACCTGGTCGACAACCGCGCCTATGCCGCCAATCTGGGCGCGCTGGGCATGTCGGTGCCGGCCGCGCAGGCAACGCGCTACGACGTCGCCGTGACGCCGAACGCGGCGCTGCCGCCCGGCTACAGCATCGTGGCCACGCCCAAGGGCAGCCAGCTCGCCGGCGACGCCGACTGCGGCTCGCTGACGCTGACCAGTGCCGGCGCGAAATCGGCGTCTGGTTCAGGCACCGACTGCTGGAACTGACCATGCGGCGCGCCACGTTCCCGCCGTCTTCGCCCGGCCGGCCCACCCGCCGCGGCTTCACCCTGGTCGAACTGCTGTGCGCCATGTCGGTGCTGGCGATCCTCGCGGTCGCGGCGGCGCCGTCGTTCTCTTCACTGATCGCCAACCAGCGCGTGCGCGGCGCCTCGCTTGACCTGACCTCGGCGCTGCTGCTGGCGCGCAGCGAGGCAGTCAAGCGCAATGCCACGGTCACGCTGGCAGCCACCGGCGCCGCATGGACTGCCGGTTGGGCAGTCACCGCAGGCGCCGAGACGGTGCGCAGCTTCGGGCCCTACGGCGGCCTGACCATCACGCCCAGCGCTGCCGGGGCCCTTGCGCTTGGCAACGACGGCCGCCTCACGGGCGCGGCCATGACTTTCGAAGTGGCGCCCAACGGCGATACGGCAGCGGCGTCGCGCGTCTGCGTGCAGGTCAGCGAGACAGGCCGCGTCGCTTCCGACACGGGAGCCTGCTCATGAAGCAAAGAATTCCGCGGCTGCGGCCGAGCATGCCTGTCCGCCGCACGCAGCGCGGCTTCCTGCTGATCGAGGTGCTGGTGGCGGCAGTGATCCTGCTGGTCGCGCTGCTCGGCACCGCCGGGCTGGTGGCGCGCTCGGGCCAGACCGAGATGGAGTCCTACCAGCGCGTGCAGGCGCTGGCGCTGCTGCAGGACATGGTTGCGCGCCTCAACGCCAACCGCCAGGTGGCATCGTGCTATGCCAACGGCGCGACCGGCATGCAGCTGGGCAGCGCGGCGGCGCCGCCGGCGGCGTGCACGCAGGGCACCGCCGCGCAGAAGGCTACCGCCGATGCGGACCTGCAGGCCTGGAACACCGCGCTGCTGGGTAGTGCCGAGATGCGCCTGGGGGCCAGCGCCGCTGATGCCGCCCAGGCCGTCGGCGCCATGATCGGCGCGCGCGGCTGCATCGAGACCGTCGACGCCGTCAACAATATCTACCGCATCACCGTGGCCTGGCAGGGCCTGGCCACCACCGGCGCGCCCGCGCTGGGCTGCGGCAAGGGCCAGTACGGCAACGATGCCTATCGCCGCGCGGTCAGCACGCAGATCCGCATCGGCACCCTGGGAACCGTGTCATGAGCCCCCTGCGCCTGTCCGCGCGCCGCCTGCGCCGCCAGCGCGGCATCTCGCTGGTCGAGCTGATGATCGGCATCACCATCGGCCTGGTGCTGCTGACCGCGCTGGCGAGCCTGTACCTTGCCAACAGCCTGTCGCGCACCGAATTCACCAAGTCTGCCGAGCAGGTCGAGAACGGCCGCTACGCGCTGGAGCAGATCCGGCGCGAAGTGGAGCTGGCGGGGTTCTTCGGCGTCGGCAACATTGCACGCAGCACCAAGGCCGCGGATCCGGCGCTGTGCGCGACGGATGCAGCCGCCCTTGGCTTCTCGCCTGCTGCCGAAACCGTGCCGGTGGCGCTGACCGGCTATGCGCCGGGCGTGGCGGCACCATGCCTGCCGGACCTGGCGCCGACTTCCGAGGTGCTGGTGATTCGGCGCGTGTCGACCACGGCGGTTGCCGCCCCGGCACCGGGCGTGCCCTACCTGCAGGTATCGGCCTGTTCGCAGGACACGCAGACCTTTGTCTTCGATGCCAGCGGCGCGGCGGCCTTCGGGCTGCGCACCAAGGCCTGCGATCCGGCCCAGCCGGCTGAACTGCGCCGCGCCATGGTGCGCATCTTCTACCTGGCCGGCTGCGACCGCTGCAGCAACGGCGGCGACGGCATCCCCACGCTGAAGATGGCCGAACTGGTCAACGGTGCGTTCCAGTCGCGCTCGGTCGCGCAGGGGGTGCAAGACATGCATGTGCTGTACGGTGTCGACCAGGACAGCAACGGCTCGGCCGACTGCTACGTGTCCGATCCCCGCGCGAACAACAGCGCCGTCTGCACCGCCGTTCCCGGCTATGACTGGGGCGTGGTGCTCAACAACCTGGCCAATGTCACCACGGTGCGCGTGCACCTGCTGGCGCGCACGCTGAAGCCCTCGGGCGGGCATTCAGACAACCGCACCTATGACCTCGGCCGCGCGGCGGCCGCAGGCCCGTTCAATGACGGCTACAAGCGCCACGTCTACGCCCAGGTGGCGCGGCTGGTCAATGTGGCCGGGCTGCGCGAGCAATAACGCCATACCGATTCAACACAGCGAAGAGCGAGCAATGATGAAGTCAACGGGCAGGCCGCTGCGCCGCAGGCAATTCGGGGTCACGCTGGTGGTGACGCTGGTGTTCATGGTGCTGTTCCTGCTGGTCGCCGTGGCCATGGTCAATTCGGGGCTGGTCAACGTCAAGGTGGCGGGCAACCAGCAGCACAGCGCCGAAGCACGCGACGTGGCGCAGCAGGCGATCGAGCAGGTGATCAGCGACGACTTCACCAAGGCGCCGGTTGCGGTGGATGTGCCGGTGGACGTGACGGGTGACGGCAAGGCGGATTACATCGCGCAGGTGGCGGCACCGACCTGCGTGACCAGCAAGCCAGTGGCCAAGGTGATCGATCCGGAAAAGCACCCGGAGGATGCCGAATGCACGCTGGGCAGCAGCACCGGCAATGGCAACCTGGTCATGGGCGCAAGCGGTGTCAGTGCGATCAGTTCGCTTTGCAACGATACGCAGTGGGATGTAGCAGCCACCGTCAATGACGTCAATACAACCGGCGCCGTCGCGACGGTGCACCAGGGCGTTGCGGTGCGCACGCTGTATGGCTCCACTTGCCCCTGAAGTCTCGGGCCAGATCCGGATCTTGAAAGGAAGAACCAGCATGTCCATGCCCGCTCGCCGGCTTCGCGCTTCCGCTGCCTGTGCCACAGCCCTGCTCGGGCTGGCTGCCGCGCCCGCGGCGATAGCCGAAGACATCGACCTGTTCACCGGCCTGCAGGCCAACTCCGGGTCGCGTCCCAACGTGCTGCTGATACTCGACAACGCATCGGCGTGGAATGCCAATGCCCAGGTCGATTGCGAAATGCAGAACGTGGTGAGCGCCAACAACGATAACAGCAACGTCGGCGCAGAGCAGTGCGCACTATACAAGGCGGTGTCGGACCTGATCAATGATGACAAGACGAACGGCAAGATCAACCTTGGCGTGATGATGTTCGGGCAGGGCACCAATACGGGTGGCCAGTTCCGCTTCCCGAAGGTGACGCCGCCCACCGCGCCGTCCGGGCTGGTGCTGATGGAGAAAGGTGCGGGCGGACAGGACATGCTCGACTACATCAAGACCATCGACCGTACCAAGGACAGTGCCAACAACTCGCAGGTCGGCGGCGCCATGCAGGAGGCATGGGCCTTCTTCTCCGGCAAGACGGGATTGTCCGGCACCACATACAAGTCGCCGATCACCAACCCGTGCCAGAAGAACTTCATCATCTACATTGCCAACGCGCTCAACAACGGCAAGCCGCAGGACTCCGGCCAGGATGCCTACAACAAGCTCAAGGAGGCGGGCGCCACCACCGCGCAGCTCACTCCGATCCCGCTGCCCAAGGGCAACAACATCGACAACTGGGGCGATGAGTGGGCGCGCTTCCTGAACGACCTGGACCTGAACGCCGCCAACAACGCGGGCTCGACCACGGCGACGCGCCAGAACATCATTACCTACACCATCGGCGTCACTGACGGCAGCCAGCAAAGCCAGGACTACCTGCAGTTCGTCACCAGCATGGCCCAGAAGGGCGGGGGCGGCAACTTTACAGTCCGGGCCGGAGATGACGACGCGCTTTCGAAGGCGCTGAAGGACATTTTCAACGAGATGCAGGCGGTCAACAACGTATTTGCCTCGGTCAGCCTGCCGGTCAGCGTGAACGGGCAGGGTTCGTACCTGAACCAGGTCTATATCGGCATGTTCCGCCCGGACGGTAAGGCCCGTCCGCGCTGGGTGGGCAACCTCAAACAGTACAAGCTGGGCTATGACAGCAACGGCAATCTGGTGATGCTCGACGCCGGGGTGCAAGGCGCGATCGACCAGCCCCCGAAGAATGCGGTTAGCAACGCGGGGACCGGGTTTATATCGCCCAATGCCCGCAGCTACTGGACCGAGGATCCGCCGAAGGCGGTGGGCAGCTCCAGTATCGTGACGGACTGGCCCTCGGACGGGTTCTGGAAGAATGCCTCGTCGCTGCTGCGCAATGCCAAGGATTCACCCGACGGCGAGGTCGTCGAGAAGGGCGGCGCAGGAGAAATGCTGCGCGCAGACTACCTGACCAGTCAGGCCGGGCGCCGGCTGCTGACCTGCGCCGACGCGAAATGCAGCAAGGGGACCGCGCTGGCGAATTTCGATACCGCCAACAAGGCCCTCACCGAGGGCAACGGTCCGTCGCTGCTGAAGACCACTGCCGCGGATGTGGCCAATATGATCAGCTGGGTGCGCGGCAAGGACGTCTTCGCCACGCTGACCGGCACCGACCCCAAGAAAGAGGCGGAGCCCGGCCCCGGCGGCAACGTCACGGTGCGCGGCTCGATCCACGGCGACGTGCTGCATTCGCGCCCGGTGGTGGTCGACTACGGCGGCACCACTGGCGTAGTGGTTTTCTACGGTGCCAATGACGGTGTGTTCCATGCCGTCAACGGTAACCGCACTGCAGCCATTTCCACCACCGCGGGCACGGTGCGCGCGGGCGGTGAACTGTGGGGCTTCATCGCTCCCGAGTTCTACGGCAAGCTGGCGCGGATCTATAGCAACGCTCCCGAGGTGCGGCTGACGGGCAGCCCCCAGGACACCGCCGAGGTCCAGTTTGTTCCACGCGACTATTTCTTCGACGGCACCACGACGGTCTACCAGGACCTGAGCACCCCGGCCACGCCCCAGGTAAAGATCTACCTGACAGCACGGCGCGGCGGTCGCCTGATTTATGCATTGGACGTCAAGGATCCGGCAAAGCCGGAGTACCTTTGGAGCAAGACCAACGCCGACATCCCTGAACTGGGGCAGACCTGGTCGCAGCCGCGGGTGATGCGCGTGCGCGGCTACCCGACGCCTGTGCTGATCATGGGTGCGGGCTACGACCCCGATGGCGAGGATACCGACCCAGCGCTCAATGGCATCGCCACGGCGACGAACAAGCAAGGCCGCGGCGTGATCGTGCTCGACGCCGGGACGGGCGACGTGGTCTGGGCAGCCCTGGCCAATTGCGCTGGCATCAGCACGGGCACCTGCGTCACCATCAACAGCCGCGCGATTCCTTCCGACGTTGCCGTGGTGGACCGCAATGGTGATGGCTATGCCGAAAAGGCTTATGTCGGCGACGTCGGCGGCAATGTCTGGCGTATCGACTTCGGATCGACGGATACGGATACTCCGTCGACGTGGACGGTCGGCAAGCTCGCGCAATTGGGCGGCGCAGTGGACACCAACGAGGCGCGCAAGTTTCTCTATCCGCCCGATGTCGTCGCGACCGGCAAGTACGACGCGGTGATGATCGCCTCGGGCGACCGCGAAAAGCCGCTGTACTCGCTGAGCCAGACCCCTGGCGCGGCGCAGAACGTGCAGAACCGCTTCTTCATGGTCAAAGACCCGAACGTCGATGGGAGGCTGCCTTCGACCTGGACGGCGGTCAAGGCGGCCGATCTTGTCGATGCGACCAACGTGGCCTACCGCGATTCGGCGGTGGCTAGCGGCTTCTACTTGTCGCTGGAATTCGGCGAGAAGGCGGTCAATGCGCCGCTGACCGTGGCGGGCTACACGTACTTCGGCACCAACACGCCTTCCAAGGTCGAGCCCGGAGCCTGCTACCCCGACCTGGGCGTTGCGCGGGGCTACGCGGTGTCATTCCTGAGCGGGCTTGGCATGAACAACGGGCCGCGGTTTGTCAGGTTCGACAACGGCGGGCTGCCGCCGTCGCCCGTGTTCGGCATGGTGTCGGTCACGCAGACCGACGGATCGACCCGGCTGGTCCCGGTGCTGATCGGGGGCGGCAAGGCTGGTGCCTCGGGCGGCGACGACAAGTCATCGCTGGGCGGCCAGGAGGTGAAGCCCGCCAGCACCGGCAAGCGCAAGCGCACCTACTGGCACACGCAGAGCGACAAGACCTAGCCAGCCGCCATCACCGCGGTGCTGCCGCCACAGCGCCGCCTTCCTCCTCCCACCACCCACCCCCCAACGCCTGCAGCAGCGCGGCCGAATCCGCCAGCCGGTCGGCGCGCGCCTGCGCCAGTTCCAGCGACGCCTGGCGCGACTGCCGTTCGGCATCCAGCACCGTCAGCTGGCTGACGCCGCCGAGCTGGTACTGCTCCGACACCACCGCCAGCGTATCGCGCGCCTGCCGCGCGCTGTCGGCGCGTTCGCGCAGCGCGGCGGCATCGGTTTCGAGTGCGCGCAGCGAATCGGCCACGTTCTGCAGGCCCTGCAGCACGGCTTGGCGATACGCGGCCAGCGACTGCTCATAAGCCGCCTCCGCCGCGCGTTTGCGTGCCTGCAGCTCGCCGCCGCGGAATACAGGCTGCACCAGCCCCGCGGCCAGGCTCCATACGTTCAGGCTGCTGAACAGGTCGCGCGCCGCGGTGGCCTGCGTGCCGCCGCTGGCGCTCAGCGTGATCTGCGGATAGAGGTTGGCGGTGGCCACGCCGATATTGGCCGAGGCCTGGTGCAGCAGGGCCTCGGCCGCGCGGATGTCGGGACGGCGGCGTGCCAGCGTGGCCGGCAGGCTGACCGGCAGCGTGTCGGGCAGGTGCAGGTCGTCGAGGCGGAATTCGGGCAGCGTGGCCGAGGCCGGGGTCTGGCCCGTGTACACCGCGAGCTGGTGCCGCGTGGCATCGAGCTGGCGCTGCAGGGCCGGCACCAGGGCCTGGGCTTGCGCAAGCTCCGCGCGCTGGCGCTGCACGTCGACGCGCGCGACGCCGCCCGAGCGCAGGCGTTCCTCTGTGATGCCAAGCTGGCGCTGCTGGGCCGCCGCCACGGCGGCGGTATCGGCCAGTTGCGCGCGCAGGCCGGCTTCGCGGATGGCCGCGGTGGCCACGTTGGCGGCCAGCGCCAGGCGCGCGGCTTCCAGTTCATAGCGCTGGTAGTCCACCGCTGCCTGCAGTCCTTCCAGTTCGCGCCGCTGGCCGCCGAACAGGTCGAGCACGTACGACACCTGCACCGTGGCGCCGTAAAGCGTGAACGGGCCCGGGCTGGGGATCGCGGTGATGCCCAGGGACTGGAAGTCGACCTGCTGGCGCGTGGTGTTCAGTTTTGCGTCGACGGCGGGCCAGCGCGTCGCGCCGGTGCGCGCGGCCAGGTTCTCCTGCGCCTCGCGCAGCCGGGCGCGCGCCTGCGCCAGCGTCGGGCTGGTATCCAGCGCGCTGCGGATGGTGGCGTCCAGCGCCGGGCTGCGGAACAGCGTCCACCACTGCGCGGGCACGTCAGCGCCGGCGGCCAGGGTTTGCGCGTGGGATTGCCCGGCGGCGTCGGCGCTGTCGGCCGCGACGGTTGCCACCGGCTGCGGTCCCGGCACGTAGCCGGCGTCATCGGGCGGCGCGGGCGCGCGGAAGTCGGGGCCGACGGCGCAGCCGCACAACAGTGCCGCGGCGGCAAACAGAGGCGTGAGTCGTTGCATGGCCAACCCCTTCAGTCCAGCGTGCGGCGGTAGAAGCGCACCGAAATTGCCATCACCACCACGATGAACAGCGCCATCGGCCACACATTGGGCCATAGCTCGACCCAGCCGTTGCCCTTGAGCAGGATGCCGCGCACCATGCGGTGGAAATAGGTCATCGGCAGGATGTTGCCGATGGCCTGCGCCCAGCCCGGCATGCCGGCGAACGGGAACATGAAGCCGGACAGCAGGATGTTGGGCAGGAAGTAGAAGAACGTCAGCTGCATCGCCTGCAGCTGGTTCTGCGCCAGCGACGACAGCGTGATGCCCACCGTCAGGTTGGCCGCGATAAACAGCAGCGCCGCCAGGTACACCGCCAGCACCGAGCCGACGAACGGCACGCTGAAGATCCAGCGCGCGGCCAGCAGCACGATGGTCGCCTGGATCAGGCCGATGAAGATATAGGGCACGATCTTGCCGGTCATCACCTCGAGCGGCCGCACCGGCGTGGCCAGCAGGTTCTCCATGGTGCCGCGCTCGCGTTCGCGCGTCATGGCCAGGCCGGTCATCATCACCATGGTCATCGTCAGGATCACGCCCATCAGGCCGGGAATGATGTTGTATTGCGTGATGCCTTCCGGGTTGTAGAGCCGCTGCACCTGCACGTCGAAGGGCGGCTTGCCGCCGGCCAGCGGCGCCAGCGATCCCTTCAGGTCATGCGTGGCCACGCGGTAGGGCAGCTGCGGTAGCGCGGCGATGGCCTGGCCGGTGGCGGAGGGATCGGTGGCATCGGCCTCGACCAGCAGCGCGGGCCGTTCGCCGCGCAGCAGACGGCGCGTGAAGTCGGGCGGGATGGTCAGCACGAACTGCACCTCGCCCTTCATCAGCGCCTCGCGCCCGGCCTGTTCGTCCGGCAGCGTGCCGACCAGCTTGAAATACGTCGATTGCTCCATGCTGGCGATGAAGGAACGCGTGAATTCGCTCTGGTCGGCGGCAATCACCGCGGTCGGCAGGTGGCGCGGATCGGTGTTGATGGCAAAGCCGAACAGCAGCAGCTGCATGATCGGCAGCCCGATGATCATGCCGAAGGTGACGCGGTCGCGCCGCAGCTGCAGGAATTCCTTGAGCACGATGCTCCACCAGCGTTGCAACGAGAAGCGCTGTTGCGCGGCCGGGTTGCGGGCGGCGGCTGTCATGACGCCTCCCTGGCCTTGCGGGCTGCCATATTGTCTTCGGCCCCGCTCATCATGTGGATGAACACGTCTTCCAGGCTGGTCTGGGTTTGCTCGACGCGCCGGCCCGGTCCGGCCAGCCGCGCAAGCGTATCGGCCAGCGCCTGCGCATCGCGCCCGGTCACATGCAGCGCGGTGCCGAAGGCCACGGTCTGCTCCACGCCCGGCGCACCCTGCAGCTGCTCGGACAGCGCGGCGAGGTCGTCGCCTTCCACGCTCCAGGTCGACAGCTTCTGGCTGGCCACCACTTCATCGGCGGTGCCCTGCGCCAGCAGCTTGCCGTAGGCGATATAGGCCAGCTTGTGACAGCGCTCGGCCTCGTCCATGTAGTGCGTGCTGACCAGCACCGAGATGCCGCGCGCGGCCAGCTGGTGCAGCTGCTCCCAGAAGTCGCGCCGGGCCTTGGGGTCCACGCCCGCGGTGGGTTCGTCGAGCAGCAGCAGCTCGGGCTCGTGCAGCAGGCACGCCGCCAGCGCCAGCCGCTGCTTCCAGCCGCCAGACAGCGCGCCGGCCAGCTGCGCCGAGCGCGTGGCCAGGCCCAGGTCTTCCAGCGCGCGGTCGACCGCCTCGCGCCGGTTCGGCATGCCGTAGACGCGCGCGACGAAGTCCAGGTTCTCGCGGATCGACAGGTCGTCCCAGTAAGAGAACTTCTGCGTCATGTAGCCGACGCGGCGCTTGATCTCGTCGGACTCGCTGCGGATGTCGTAGCCCAGGCAGGTGCCCTCGCCGGAATCGGGCGTCAGCAGCCCGCACATCATGCGGATCGAGGTGGTCTTGCCGCTGCCGTTGGGGCCGAGGAAGCCGAAGATCTCGCCGCGCGCGACCTGCATGCTGAGGTCGTTGACCACGTGCTTGTCGCCGAAGTGCTTGTTCAGGCCGCGCACGTCGATGGCGAGTGCGGCCGCGCCGCCGTTCGCTCTGGTGTTCATTGCCGCACCACCTCGACGGGCTGGCCCGGCCGCAGCTTGGGCGCATCGGCCGCCGCCGGGCGCGCTTCGACCAGGAACACCAGCTTGCGCCGCGTCTCGTTGCTGTAGATCACCGGCGGCGTGTATTCGGCCTCGTTGGCGACGTAGCTGATGGTGGCGGCCACCGGCGCGGCGCAGCCGTCGCAGCGCACCTGCACCGCCTGGCCGTTGCGCAGCGCGCCCACCACCGTCTCCGGCACATAGAAGCGCACCTTGACGTTGCCCGGCGGCAGCATGCGCACCACGGGGCTGCCCGCCGGCACCCACTCGCCGAGGCGGTAGGGCGTGTCGTAGACCAGCCCCGCCTGGGTCGTGGCCACGGTCTTGCGCGACAGCTTCCACTCGGCCTGCGCCAGCGCCGCGCGCGCGGCCGCCACCTGCGCGGCCTGCGCGGCTTGCTGCGCATCGCGGCCCGGCAGCCGGGCCACGTCGATATCGCGCTGCAGTTCGCGCACGCGGGCGGCGTCGCTGCCGGCCTGTGCGCGCGATTCGTCCAGCTGCGCCTGCGCGATGCCGCCGATCTCATACTGGCGCTGGTCGCGCCGCAAGGCCGCGGCACTGCGCTGCGCCTGGGCCTGTGCCTGCGCCAGCTGGGCGCGGCTGACCTCGACTTCGACCGGGCGCTTGCCGGTCTTCATGTCTTGCAGCTGTGCCTCGGCTGCGCGCAGCTGGTCTTCGGCCTGCTGGCGCGCGGCGCGCTCGTCGTCGGATTCGAGTGCAAACAGCGCGGCGCCCTGGCCGACCTGCTGGCCGCGCTGCACCGACAGCGTGTCGAGGCGCCCGGCGAACGGCGAGGCCACGCTGACGAATTCGCCTTCGACATAGCCTTGCCAGGTGTCGGCGCGTTCACGGCTGCAAGCGGCGAGCAGCAGCACCGCCGCCAGCGTGGCAAGCGCCGCTGCCGGCAGTTGCGGGCGGGTGGGGTGGGCGTGCTTCATGATGACTCCGGAGAAAGCCTGGACTTGCCGGCATCGGGCGCCGGTGCCAGCCCGTGCGTCAGCAGCGCGGATACGTGGCGCACCAGGGTGTCGGTATCGACCGCTTCGCCGCCGGGCAGCCGGCGCCAGATATGGGTGGTGGCCAGCGGCAGCAGCGTCAGGCCGATCAGCGACGGCATCACCAGCGCCGGCTCCAGGCCGCTGTTGAGCTGCCCGCGCGCGATCGCGGCCGCCAGCGGCGCGCTCAGTGCGCCGGCGCGCTGCAGCGCGAAGCGGTCCAGCACGCGCTCGCGCAGGGCGCCTTCGGCGCTGGCGACTTCGCGGATCCACAGCCCGGGGAACCAGGGCGTGGCGGCCGCGGTGCGGATCAGCTGGCCGGCGATGCCGATCAGCATGGCCATCGGCTCGGCATCGCCGGCGGCAGCGAAGACGCCGGCCACCAGCGGCTGCAGCTTTTCCTCGACCACGGCGTCCAGCAGCAATTCGCGGTCGCTGAAGTAGTAATGGACCAGCGCCGGCGTCACGCCGGCCTGGGTGGCAATCGCCTTGACCGGGGTGCCGGCCACGCCCTGGCGCGAGAACAGCTCGGTGGCCGCATCGAGGATGCGTTCGCGCTGGCCGGGCTGGCCGGCCGCAGGGCGACCGGGGCTGCGGCGGGCGGAGGGTTTCGGTTTGGCGGGTGGGCGCGGCATGGGCGCATGGATGCAAGCGGTCTTCAGTGAATATTAATTTTTGCGTTAATTAATTCAAGGGCGGTTACAACGTCGGCTTTCCGGCACACCCTTTGGCAGGTAGACATGTCATGGGTGCTTGGCTATGCTGCGGGCGCCGGAGCGCGCCGCCTCCGGCACATCCCTTGCCGATCGCCTCTGCCGATGCCGTTTCCGCCACTTGCCAGCGCTCCCGTTCGTATCCGTTTTCGTCGTGTGCTGGCAGCGCTGGCCTGTTGTGCGTGCCTGCCAGCGATGGCGCAGCAAGCGGAGCCGGTGCAAGGCCCGGCTGAAGCGGAGAGCCCGTTTGCCTTTCACGGCCAGAGCACCTACATCTGGCAGCGCAAGCCAGCATTCGGCGCGGCCTACTCCGGCCCCAACAGCCTGGGTACCGAACGGGCCAAGAGCTACTCGTTCAGTGCGACGCTGGATCTGGGACTGAAGCTGTGGCCAGGCGCGGAGTTCCACTTCAATCCGGAAGCCACGCAAGGCGTGCCGTTTTCCGGCCTGCACGGCCTGGGCGGCTTGTCCAACGGAGAACTGGGCAAGGCCGCCAGCACCAACCCGGTGTTCTACCGGGCGCGCGCGTTCGTGCGGCAGACCTGGGGCCTGGGCGGCGGCAGCGAAGCGCTGGAAGCGGATTTCAACCAGTTTGGGCGCACCGTCGATCAGCAGCGCGTGGTGCTGACAGCGGGCAACTTCAGCGTGCTGGATGTCTTCGACCAGAACGAGTTCGGCTCGGACCCGCGCACGCAATTCATGAACTGGTCGTTCATGACGCATGGCGCCTTCGACTATCCGGCCGATGCACGCGGCTATAGCTGGGGCCTGTCGCTGGAATACATCGGCGACGGCTGGTCGGCGCGCATCGGGCGCTTCCTGCAGCCGCTGGAATCCAACGGGCTGCGGCTCGACACCCGCATGTTCGAGCACTACGGCGACATCATCGAAGTGGAGAAGCGCTACCAGCTGGCTGGCCGGCCCGGCACCGCGCGGCTGCTGTGGTTCCGCAACAAGGCGCGCATGGGCGCGTTCAGCGATGCCATCGGCTTCGGCATGGCCAACAACACCACCCCGGACGTCGCCGACGTGCGCCGCGAGCACGCCAAGAGCGGCGTGGGCGTGACACTGCTGCAGCAGGTCACCGATTCACTGGGGATGTTCGCGCGCGCCAGCCTGTCCGACGACAAGACCGAGACCTACGCCTTCACGGAGATCGGCCGCCAGGTGTCGGCGGGCGGCGTGCTGAAGGGCGATGCGTGGGGACGGGCGCGCGATGCGCTGGGCGTGGCGGTGGCGATCAACATGCTGGGCCCAGACCACCGCAACTACCTGGCCGCGGGTGGGCAGGGCGCCTTCCTGGGCGACGGTGCGCTGCGCTACGGGCCCGAGCAGATCCTGGAGATCTACTACAGCTTCCAGCCGGTGAAGTACCTGAGCATCAGCCCGGACTTCCAGTACGTGCGCAACCCCGGCTACAACCGCGACCGCGGGCCGGCGAAGTTCTACGGGGTGCGCCTGCACGGGGAGTTCTGATCCTCCCCGCCTGCCTCATTGCCGCGCGTTGCGCTTGTTATCCGGCCATGCCGTATTGAAGTTGGTGCGGAACGGGTTGATATCGAGCCCGCCGCGGCGCGTGTAGCGCGCATACACCGCCAGCTTGACCGGCTTGCACTCGCGCATCACGTCCATGAAGATCCGCTCCACGCACTGCTCGTGGAACTCGTTGTGGTTGCGGAACGAGATCAGGTACTTGAGCAACCCTTCCTGGTTGATCGGCGCACCCACGTAGCGGATCTGCACGCTGCCCCAGTCCGGCTGGCCGGTGACCAGGCAGTTGGACTTCAGCAAATGCGACACCAGCGTTTCCTCCACCGGCGATTCTTGCTGGTCGGCAGAGAGCAGCTCGGGCGCGGGCTCATAGCGGTCCACCTCGATGTCGAGCCGGTCCAGCAGCAGGCCATCGAGCTCGCCCATCTTCTGCTTGCCCAGGTCCGCTTCAGTCACCAGCCGCACCTGCACGGTGCCGCCGGTGGCTTCGGACAGGTCGTGGTGCAGCAGCTGCTGCAGCGCCTCGGGTGAAGCAATCCTGGTCTGGTTGAACGAGTTCAGGTACAGCTTGAACGACTTGGACTCGATGATATTGGGCGTGTCCGACGGGATGATGAAGCTGGCCAGCGCCACCTGCGGCTTGCCCTTCAGGTTCAGCCACGACAGCTCGTACGCATTCCAGATATCGACGCCGAAGAATGGCACCGGCTTGCCTTCGGGCAGGCCGATCTCGGTGCGCTTGGGCTGGCGCGGGATCGGGAACAGCAGCGAGGCGTCGTATTCGGTCTTGTAGGCCGAGGGCTTGCCCAGCGGCGAATGTTCAGGGAGGCTCATGGGGCGCTCAGCAGGTGTCAGGACAGGAACAGCTTGTACACCGGGTTGTCGGTCTCGTCCCAGTGTACGTAACCCAGCGTCGAAAGGAAGGCGCGGAAGGCGCGCTTCTCGTTCTTCGGCACCTGGATGCCGACGAGGATGTTGGAGGTATCCGCGCCCTGGTTGCGGTAGTGGAACAGGCTGATATTCCAGTTCGGGCTCATGCTGGACAGGAACCGCATCAGCGCGCCCGGCCGCTCGGGGAACTCGAAGCGGTACAGCAACTCGTCATGCGCCAGCGCCGAGCGCCCGCCCACCATGTAGCGGATATGCTGCTTGGCCAGCTCGTCGTTGGACAGGTCCAGCGTGTCGAAGCCGTGCTTGCGGAAGCTGGCCGCGATCTTGTCATTCTCGGCGCGGCTGGCGATCTGCACGCCAACGAAGATATGCGCCATGCTGGTATCCGCGATGCGGTAGTTGAACTCGGTCACGCTGCGCGTGCCCACCAGCTCGCAGAAGCGCTTGAAACTGCCGCGCTCTTCCGGGATGGTCACGGCGAACACGGCTTCGCGCGCCTCGCCCACCTCGGCGCGCTCGGCGACAAAGCGCAGGCGGTCGAAGTTCATGTTGGCGCCGCAGGCGATCGCCACCAGGTGCTGGCCCTTGAGCTTCTCGCGCTCGGCATAGGCCTTCAGGCCTGCCACGGCCAGCGCGCCGGCCGGCTCCAGGATGCTGCGGGTGTCCTGGAACACGTCCTTCAGGCCCGCGCAGATGGCGTCGGTATCCACCAGGATGATGTCGTCGACCAGCTCGCGCGTGATGCGGAAGGTCTCCTTGCCGACCAGCTTGACCGCGGTGCCGTCCGAGAACAGCCCCACTTCCTTCAGCTCGACGCGCTTGCCGGCGTCGACCGAGCGCTTCATCGCGTCAGAGTCCACCGTCTGCACGCCGATCACCTTGATCTCGGGGCGCACCGCCTTGATGTACGAGGCGATGCCAGAGATCAGCCCGCCGCCGCCGATGGCGACGAACACGGCATGGATCGGGCCCGGGTGCTGGCGCAGGATCTCCATGGCGATGGTGCCCTGGCCGGCGATGACCTCGGGATCGTCGAACGGATGGATGAAGGTCAGCTTGTGCTTCTTCTCCAGCTCCGCGGCGTGGTTGTAGGCGTCGCTGTAGGACTCGCCGTGCAGCACGATTTCCACCCACTGGCCGCCGCGTTCGCGCACGGCGTCGATCTTCACCTGCGGCGTGGTGACCGGCATGGCGATGATGGCCTTGCACTGCAGGCGCGCCGCGGACAGCGCCACGCCCTGCGCGTGGTTGCCGGCCGAGGCGGCGATCACGCCGCGCCTGAGCTCTTCCGGCGTCAGCGAGGCCATCTTGTTGTATGCGCCGCGCAGCTTGAAGGAGAAGACCGGCTGGGTGTCCTCGCGCTTGAACCAGACCGAATTGCCGGTGCGCGCCGACAATTGGTGCGCGTAGGTCAGTTCGGTCTCCTGCGCCACGTCGTAGACCTTGGCGGTCAGGATCTTCTTCAGGTAATCGGGTCGGGCGGCGGACGTGCGGGTCATGGTCTCGGGGCGGGCCGTGGGGCGGCGCAAAAAAAGGCGGAAATTCTGGCGGAAACCGTCAATGATAAAGGATGGCGGCGACTTCCACCCGGCCCGGGCGACGCTCCCGCCGCCCGCGACGGGCGGCCCGGGCCGCGCGGAGGTCACTCTTCGTGTGGATGACGATGCACTCATGCGGGCACGGCGAGCCAGGGCGCAGCGGGGGCCGCAGACGCTGGCCCTGGACTTGCGTCGAGGCCAGGTTGCGTGCGCGCCATGTAGGACGGCGTCCGGTGGACGCCGGTCAAAACGACGTGTTACGGTGTAACGCGATGCCACAACTACCGCTAATCGAATCTAATACCGCCCTGTTTCTCGACTTCGACGGCACCCTGGCCGACCTGGCCCCGCGCCCGGAACTGGTGCAGGTCGAACCCGAACTGGTCGGCACGCTGCACACGCTGTTCCAGCGTCTGGACGGCGCGCTGGCCGTCATCTCCGGGCGGCCGATCTCTGAACTCGACCACTTCCTGCAGCCGCTGCGGCTGCCGGCGGCCGGCGTGCATGGTGCTGAATTCCGCACCGACGGCGGCATGGTGTCCAAGACTTCCGCCGCCCCCGGCCTGGAACTGCTGATCCCCCACCTGGAAGCGCTGGTGCGCGCCTATCCCGCGCTGCGGCTGGAGCGCAAGTCCGTCGCCGTCGCCATCCACTACCGCCAGGCGCCTGAACTTGCCGGCGTGGTCGATGCCGCGGTCACCGAGGTGCTGCGCCATGCCGTCGGACTGGAAGCGCTGCCCGGCAAGATGGTGGTCGAGATCAAGCCGGCCGGCGTCGACAAGGGCGACGCCATTGCCGCATTCATGAAATCCGCGCCGTTCGCCGAGCGCATGCCGCTTTTTGCCGGCGACGACCTGACCGACGAGCCGGGCTTTGCCGCCGTGCGCAAGCTCGGCGGGCTGGGCGTGCTGGTGGGCCAGCGCGAGACCGTGGCCAGCGTCACCGTGCCCGGGCCGGCCGCGCTGCGCAGCTGGCTGCACCGATCGGCCCGCGCGCTGGAAGGCGCCGGCGGCCACCCGCGCGCCGTGCCGAATGAGGCCGAGCCAGGCCCGGCCCGGCGCACAACGACATCCTGAGGGAGGTATCGCTGTGACCAATCCGAGCAGCCCGAGCGAACCGGGCCAGCCGCCGACCGAAGGCGTGCACAAGACCGTGGACGGCGGCAGCCGCTTTGCCATTCCGTCGTTGTCGCTTGGCATGATCGGCAACTGCGCCATCTCTGCGCTGGTGGACTGCCGCGCGCGCATTGTCTGGTCGTGCCTGCCGCGCTTCGATGGCGACCCGGTGTTCAACGCCCTGCTGGACCCGAGCGAGAACGCCGGCCATTTCTCGATCGAGATCGAGGACTTCCAGTCGTCGCGGCAATGGTACGAGCCCAATACCGCGGTGCTGCGCACGCGGCTGACGGACATCCACGGCAACTGCCTGGAGATCACCGACTTTGCGCCGCGCTTCTTCCGGCTGGGGCGCTATTTCCGCCCGACCACGCTGGTCCGGCGCATCCGCCCGGTGCGCGGCGCGCCGCGCGTGCGCGTGGTGGTGGCGCCGCGCTTCGAATGGGGCCGCAAGGCGCCGCAGACGACGCGCGGCAGCAGCCATGTGCGCTATATCGGCGACGACATGACCCTGCGCATGACCACCGACGCGCCGATGGCGTATGTGCTGTCGCATACGCCGTTCCTGGTCACGCGCGGGTACAACTTCATCCTCGGCCCGGACGAGACCCTCGCGCACGGCGTGGAAGAAACCGCGCGCGACTTCGAGCAGGAGACCACCGCCTACTGGCGCCTGTGGAGCCGCCGCCTGGCGGTGCCGCGCGAATGGCAGGACGCGGTGATCCGCGCGGCCATCACGCTGAAGATGTCGCTGTTCGAAGAGACCGGCGCCATCGTCGCGGCGATGACCACCAGCATCCCCGAGGCGCCGGGCAGCGGCCGCAACTGGGACTACCGCTTCTGCTGGCTGCGAGACGCCTTCTTCGTGGTGCGCGCGCTCAACAGCCTGTCCGAGGTCGGCACCATGGAGGATTACCTGCGCTGGCTGTCCAACGTGGTGATGCAGTCGCAGGACGGACATATCCAGCCGCTGTACGGCATCGGCCTGGAGCGCGAGCTGCCTGAAAGCATGCTCGACCATCTGCCGGGCTACCGCGGCATGGGCCCGGTGCGCGTGGGCAACCAGGCGCAGGAGCACTTCCAGCACGATGTCTACGGCAACGTGGTGCTGGGCGCGGCCCAGGCCTTCCATGATCACCGGCTGCTGCACCGCGGCGGCCCCGCTGAATTCCGCCGGCTGGAAGAGGTCGGCGAACAGGCAGTGAAAGTGTTCGGCACGCCCGATGCCGGCATGTGGGAGCTGCGCACGCGGGCGCGCGTGCATACGTCGTCGGCGCTGATGAGCTGGGCCGCCTGCGACCGCCTGGCCAAGGTTGCCGACAAGCTCCAGCTGCAGGCGCGTGCCGCCTACTGGCACGACCATGCCGAGCGCATGAAGGAGCGCATTCTGGCCGAATCCTGGAGCGAGGAGCGCCAGGCCTTCGCCGAGAGCTTCGGCGGGCGCGAGCTGGATGCCAGCGTGCTGCTGATGGCCGAAGTCAATTTCATCGAGCCGCGCGATCCGCGCTTCATCGCCACCGTCAAGGCGCTGGAGGCATCGCTGTGCGACGGACCCTATATGCGCCGCTACGAGGCGCCCGACGATTTCGGCAAGCCCGAGACCGCGTTCAACATCTGCACGTTCTGGCGCATCGATGCCCTTGCGCGCATCGGCCGGCGCGAGGAAGCGCGCGAGATTTTCGAGTCGATGCTGGCCTCGCGCAATCCGCTGGGGCTGCTGTCCGAGGATACCCATCCGGTGACCGGCGAGATGTGGGGCAATTTCCCGCAGACGTATTCGATGGTCGGGCTGATCAATGGCGCGATGCGGCTGTCGGCGCCGTGGGACACGGTGATCTGAACCGCCTGCGCGCACGGCAACCAGAACAGAGGACTCCAAGAACAACATATGCCAAGACTTGTAGCGGTATCCAACCGGGTCGCCGATCCCCGCAACGTGGCGGCGGGCGGCCTCGCCGTGGCGCTATCCGAAGCCCTGCGCCAGACCGGCGGCATGTGGTTCGGGTGGAGCGGCAAGGCGCTGGAAACCGCCCAGGGCGGCACGCCCGGTGAAGGCGACCTGCATCTGCAGCAGGCCGGCAACGTGACGCTGGCCACCGTCGACCTGAGCCGCGAGGACCACGACGCCTATTACCTGGGCTACAGCAACGGCGTGCTGTGGCCGGTATTCCACTACCGGCTGGACCTTGCGGACTTTGACTCCAATTTCCTGAACGGATACCGGCGCGTGAACCAGCTGTTCGCGCGCAAGCTGGCGCCGCTGCTGCAGCCCGACGACATCATCTGGATCCATGACTACCACCTGATCCCGCTGGCGTCAGAGTTGCGCGCGATTGGCTGCGGGCAGAAGATCGGCTTCTTCCTGCATGTACCGCTGCCGCCGCCGCTGATCCTGGCCGCCATCCCGCAGCACGAGTGGCTGATGCGCGCACTGTTTGCCTACGACCTGCTTGGCTTCCAGAGCCATGCGGATGTCGAGCACTTCTCGCGCTATGTGCAGGCCGAAGCGCAGGCCGAGCCGATGGGCGAGCACCGCTACCGCGCCTTCCACCGCACGGTGCGGGCGCAGGCCTTCCCGATCGGCATCGACGTCGACGAGTTCATGGAGCTGGGCCGCGGAGCGGACGCGCAGGAAACCTACGAGATGATGTGCGCGCAGTACGCGCGCCGCCGGCTGCTGCTTGGCATCGACCGGCTCGACTATTCCAAGGGCCTGCCGCAGCGGCTCAAGGCGTTCTACCGGCTGCTGGCCGAGTACCCAGAGAACCGTTCGAGCGCAACGCTGGTGCAGATCGCCGCGCCCTCGCGCGAGTCGGTCGATGCCTACGTCGACCTGCGCCGCGAGATGGAACAGCTGAGCGGCTCCATCAATGGCGAGTTCGGTGAGCTGGACTGGATGCCGGTGCGCTATATCCACCGCACCACCGCGCGCAAGCGGCTGCCCGGCCTGTGCCGCGCCAGCCGCGTGGCGCTGGTGACGCCGCTGCGCGACGGCATGAACCTGGTGGCCAAGGAGTTCATCGCCGCGCAGGACCCCGAGGACCCGGGGGTGCTGGTGCTGTCGCGCTTTGCCGGCGCCGCCGAGCAACTGCGCGAGGCGCTGCTGGTCAATCCGTACGACACGCGCGCCACCGCGCAGGCGATCCAGCAGGCGCTGCACATGCCGCTGGCCGAGCGCCAGCAGCGGCATCAGAAATTGCTGGAGCGCATCCGCGCGCAGGATGTGCACTGGTGGAGCAGCGAGTTCCTGCGCGCACTGACTGAGACCGAAGGGGCCTGAGGCGCGGGCTGTTCTTCCGGTCGGGGAGCATGACCATGAGCGAAGACCTGGCAGCGCAATCGTGCACGCCTTGCCGTGGCGGCGTGCCGCCGCTGACGCCGGCTGAAGCCGAGATGCTATTGCAGCAGGCGCCGGGATGGGAGCTGGTCGATAGCGCGACGCGGATCGAACGGCGTTTCACCTTCGGCAATTTCGCGCAGGCGCTGGCGTTCGTGAACGGCGTCGGGCAACTGGCCGAGACGCAGGGGCATCATCCCGAGATCAGCTTTGGCTGGGGGCATGCCACGGTGTCGTGGCGGACCAAGAAGATCAAGGGCTTGCACCGGAATGATTTCATCATGGCGGTGAAGACGAGCGAGCTGGCGGAGGGGATCGGGTGAGGTTGGTGGGGGTCACTTCAGATCCCCGGGCGTATCAATATCCCGAAACGCCCCTTCATCCTCGGTCAGGATCCGCGTCACAGGCTTGTCCTTCAGCAACGCCCGCGCGCCCTCATCCCCATCCAGCTTCAGCAATTCCTCGCGCCAGGCTGCGCCAAAACCCACCGGATGCCCACGTTGCCCGTTGCGCCAAGGGGCGGCGATGGTGTCCGGCGCGGTGATCGTCAATGCCACCGCCCGGATCAGTTCCATCGGCAGCCAGGGCATGTCCGCCAGCGCCACCACCCAGCCGCGCGCTTCGGGCGTGGCGGCCACGGCAGCACGCAGGGCAGCGCCCATGCCGGCTTCGGCGTCGGGCGACTCCAGCACGCGGCAGCCGCCGCGGCGCAGTTCCTCCGCCAGTGCCGGGTTGCCCGGACGAATGACGGCGATCGATTCCGGCAGCGCCGCGGCCAGCGTGCGGGCGCTGCGCCAGGCCACGGAGCGGCCGCCGGGCAGCACCTCCAGCAGCTTGTTGCGTTTGCCGGCGGCGTCGAAGCGGCGGCCGTAGCCTGCGGCCAGCAGGATGCCGGTGGGCAGGTCGGTGCGGAGCAGGGGAGCGTTGGGGGCGGCAGTCATGGCGGCACTTGCGAGGTCGTCAGGTGGGATCGGGCGCGACGTCGCAGCTGCTGCCGGTGCCGGCAGCCATCTCGCGTGCGGCCTTGGCGCCTTCCACCTGCAGGATGTCGGGCAGCGATACGTGGTTCCTGGCCGCGATCACCTCGGCCAGGATCGAGATGGCGATCTCGGGCGGCGTGCGGCTGCCGATGTAGATGCCCACGGGGCCATGCAGCCGCGCCAGCTGCAGCTCGGTCAGGTCGAATTCCTTGAGCCGTTCGCGGCGCGCCTGGTTGTTGCGGCGCGAACCCAGCGCGCCCACGTAGAAGGCGCGGGTGCGCAGCGCTTCCATCAGCGCCAGGTCGTCCAGCTTGGGGTCGTGCGTGAGCGCGATCACGGCGCAGCGCTCGTCCAGCTTCATGTCGGTGACGGTGTCGTCGGGCATGGTGCGCACCATGGTCACGCCGGGGATGTCCCAGGTCTCGGTGTATTCCTCGCGCGGGTCGCACACGGTGACCTGGAAGCCCAGGCCCACGGCGATCTGGCACAGGTACTTGGACAGCTGCCCGGCGCCGATCACCAGCATGCGGTAGCGCGGGCCGTGGATGGTCAGCAGGGTCTTGCCGTCGAACACCAGGCCGTCGGTGGCGTTGGCCGGGCCCAGCGTGGCGGTGCCGGTGGCCATGTCGAGCGTGCGCGCGACCAGGCGGCCGTTCTCAACGGCATCGAGCAGCTCGGCGATGCCGCTGGCCGGGGTCAGCGGTTCGGTCACCAGCTCGATGGTGCCGCCGCACGGCAGCCCGAAGCGGTGGGCTTCCTCGGCGCTGATGCCGTACTTGATCGCTTCCGGGTGGTCGGCGGTGATGCCCTGCCGGCGCACGCGGTCGATGATGTCGTCCTCGATGCAGCCGCCCGAGACCGAGCCCACCACCAGGCCGTCGTCGCGCACGGCCAGCATCGCGCCTTCGGGCCGGGGCGACGAGCCCCAGGTCCGCACTACCGTGACCAGCAGCACGCGATGGCCTTGCTGCTGCCACTGCACGCTGTTCTTCAGGACTTCGAGATCCACGCTGTCCATGATCGTTTCCGCTTCGGTTCCTCTGTTGGTTCATTGTCGCCGGCGGCCGCGGCGGGGGCGCTCTCGGCCGCTGGCGTTTCGTCGGTGGCGTCAGGGGTGACGGCCTCGGTGAAGCGCGCAAAGAAGGTGTCTGCCATCTTGCGCGCCGCGGCGTCCACCAGCCGCGAGCCGATCTGTGCGATCTTGCCCCCCACGTGGGCGTTGACGGTGTAGGTCAGCACGGTCTCGTCACCGTCTGCTTCCAGCCGGACCTGGGCGCTGCCCTTGCCGAATCCCGCCGCGCCACCCTGGCCATCGAAACGGATGGTGTAGCTGTCGGGGGCCTGGATGTCTTCCAGTGCCATGCGGCCCTTGAAGCGCGCCTTGACCGGGCCCACCGCGGCCGTCAGGGCCAGCTGGTACGCGTTGTCGCCGTCGGGCTCGATACTCTCACATCCCGGGATGCAGTGCTTGAGCAGCTCGGTGTCGTTGAGCGCTTCCCATGCCACCTGCTGCGGGACCGGCAGGCGCTGGCTCTGGTTCATTTCCATGGCGGGGCTTCCTTGTTGTGCCTGGCGAGGGCAGGGGTGGCGGCCCGGGGCGGGCCGCCATGGTCGGACAGCAGCGTCTCGAGCGCCAGCAGGCTGTCCAGGTTATGGGCCGGGCGCAGTGCGTCCACGTGCGGCAGGATGGCTTGCACGCCACGCGCCTGCGGGGTGAAGCCGGGGTAGCGCAGCAGCGGGTTGAGCCAGACGATGCGGTGCGCAAAGCGGCGCAGCCGTGCCATTTCGTCGCCGAGCAGGTCGATATGCTCGTGGTCCAGGCCGTCGGTGACCAGCAGTACGGTGGCGCGCCCGGACAGCGTGCGCCGCGCCCAATGGCGGTTGAAGCTGGCCAGCGCCGCGCCGATGCGGGTGCCGCCGGCCCAGTCGCGCACCTGGCCGGTGATCAGCGCGACGGCCTCGTCGGGGTCGCGTTCGCGCAGCGAGCGCGTGATGTTGGTCAGCCGCGTGCCGAACAGGAATACCGACAGCCGCTCGCGCGACTGCATCAGCGCATGGCAGAAGTACAGCACCGCGCGCGAGTACTGGCTCATCGAGCCGGAGATGTCGAGCAGCAGCACCACCGGCGGCTTGCGCTCGGCGTGCTTGCGGAATTTCCAGCGCAGCCACTCGCCATGCTGGCGCACCGCCAGGCGCGCGCTGGCGCGCAGGTCGGCATGGGTGCCACAAGTGGCGGCGCGCAGGCGGCGGGTGCGCTGCAAGGCCAGGTGGGCGCGGCGCGTGCGCACCAGGTGCTGCAGCGCGCGCCATTCCTGCGCGGTCAGGGTTTCAAAGTCGCGCTGCGCCAGGCGTTCCTGGTCGGAGAAGGTCAGCGGCACGTGGATGCGCTCGGCTTCGGCCTGTGCCGGACGTGACTGCGCTTCGGGCTGGCGCGCGGCCAGGGCATCGGCCAGCCGGTTGCTGCGTTTCGGTGGCGGCGCGCCGCTGTCGACGCGCGGCAGCAGCAGCGCGCGCAGCTTGCCTTCCCAGTCGGGATCGCGCCAGAACAGGTCGAAGGCGGCATCGAACAGCGGGCGCTGGTCGGGGCCGGACAGCACCAGCGCCGCCAGCGCGGCGCGTACCTCGTCGCGCTGGCCGATATCGATATGGCGCAGCGCCTCCAAGGCATCGACAGCATGGGCCGGCGACAGCGCGAAGCCGCCGTCGCGCAACAGCCGCATGAAGTGCGTGACATTGCGCGCCAGCACCGGCAGGGCCGGTGCGGCGGGCCGTGCGGCGGCGTGCAGCGTGGCCATCTTCAGCCTCCCGGCGTGGCACCCGCCAGCAGCTCGGCCACGGTGGGGCCGTCCACGCGCGCCAGGTCGTCCTGGTACTTGAGCAGCACGCCCAGCGTGTCGCGCACGGACTGCGGATCGAGCTCGGTCGCGCCCAGCGCGGACAGCGCGCGGCACCAGTCGATGGCCTCGGCGATGCCCGGCGCCTTGAACAGGTCGATGCCGCGCAGCCGGTGGATAAAGTCGATGGCCTGGGCCTGCAGCGCCGCGGCGGCCTCGGGCGCGCGCGCGGCCACGATCTGCAGTTCGCGGTCGCGCTCGGGGTATCCCATCCACTGGTACAGGCAGCGGCGCTTGAGGGCGTCGTGGACTTCGCGGGTGCGGTTGGAGGTGATCACGATCAGCGGCGGGCGCTCGGCGCGGATCACGCCGATCTCGGGGATCGACACCTGGAATTCGGACAGCACCTCCAGCAGGAACGCTTCGAAGGGCTCGTCGGCGCGGTCGATCTCATCGATCAGCAGCACGCGCGGCACGTCGGGCGCGGCGGGGTCGGGCAGCAGGGATTCCAGCAGCGGGCGCTTGAGCAGGTAGTCATCGTGGTACAGCGACTGCGCCTCGGGCCGCTCGCCGCGCGCCTCGGCCAGGCGCAGCGCCATGATCTGGCGCGGGTAGTCCCATTCGTACAGCGCGCTGGCGGCGTCCAGCCCTTCATAGCATTGCAGCCGCAGCAGCCGCGTGCCGAGCACGCCCGCCATCGCTTGCGCCATGGCGGTCTTGCCGACGCCGGGCTCGCCTTCCAGGAACAGCGGCCGCTGCATGCGCAGGGCGAGATAGAGCACCGTGGCGGTCTCGCGGTCGGCGAAGTATTGCTGGCGTTCCAGCTGGGCGATGGTGTCGTCGATGGAGGTGGGAAGCATGAGCAATCTTGTGTGCCAACGCCACAAAAGCGCCGGCGGTTTGCTCCCCTCTCCCGCCGTGCGGGAGAGGGGAGACAACAAGCGGCGGCGAAGCGCTACCCCTTCGCCGCCGCCTCCACTGCCCTTGCCGCCAGCACCGGGATCAGATGCGCCCGGTACTCCGCCGACGCATGCAGGTCGGCATTCAGCGTCGACGCATCGACCTTCACCCCACGCGCCGCCTGCGCGGTGAAGGCGGCCGACAGCGCCTGCTCCAGCGGCTGGCAGCGGAACACGCTGTCGGCCGCGCCTGTCACCGCCACGCGCACCGTGTTGCCGGTGCGCGCCACCATCACGCCCACCAGCGCGAAGCGCGAGGCCGGGTTGCGGAACTTGGCGTAGGCCGCCTGCTCCGGGATCGGGAAGCGCACCGCGGTGATCAGCTCGTCCGGTTCCAGCGCGGTCTCATAGAGGCCCTTGAAGAAGTCGTCGGCGGCGATGGTGCGGCGGTCGGTGACCACGGTCGCCCCGAGCCCCAGCACACCCGCGGGATAGTCGGCAGCGGGATCGTCATTGGCGAGCGCGCCGCCGATGGTGCCCATGGCGCGCACCTGGCGGTCGCCGATGCCGCCGGCCAGTGCCGCCAGCGCCGGGATGCGCCGGCGCACCTCGGCATGCTCGGCCACATCGGCATGGCGCGCGGCGCCGCCGACCACGATCTCATTGCCTTCGACGCGGATCTCGGCCATGCCGGGAATACGCGCCACGTCCACCAGCACGGAGGGCGCGGCCAGCCGCAGTTTCATCGCGGCCAGCAGGCTCTGGCCGCCGCCGAGGAACTTGGCGTCGGGATCGGCCCTGAGCGTGGCCACGGCCGCCTTGGCATCCGCGGCGCGTTCAAAATTGAATGCGTACATGTCGGTTTCCTTTGCGGTGTGCGTGGGTCACGGCCGGGCGGCCTGGATGGCCTGCCAGACCCGGTGCGGCGTGGCGGGCATCTGGATGTCCTTCACGCCCAGCGGGCTGAGCGCATCCACCAGCGCGTTGATGAACGCCGGCGGCGAGCCGATCGCGCCGGCCTCGCCGCAGCCCTTCACGCCCAGCGGGTTGTGGGTGCAGGGCGTGCCGGTGGCGGTCTCGACGGTGAAGTCGGGCAGGTCGCCGGCGCGCGGCATGGCGTAGTCCATGTACGAGCCGGTCAGCAACTGGCCGCTGTCGTTGTCGTAGACGCACTGCTCCAGCATGGCCTGGCCCAGCCCCTGGCCGATGCCGCCATGGACCTGGCCTTCGACGATCATCGGGTTGATGATGTTGCCGAAGTCGTCCACCGCGGTGAACTTGACCACCTGCGACTCGCCGGTATCGGGATCGACTTCCACCTCGCACACATAGGCGCCGGACGGGTAGGTGAAGTTGGTCGGGTCGTAGAACGCGTTTTCGTTCAGGCCCGGCTCCAGCTTGTCGAGCGGATAGTTGTGCGGCACGTAGGCGGAGAGCGCGACTTCGCCGAAGGTCTTGGTGCGGTCGGTGCCGGCCACGCGGAACACGCCGTTGCTGAACTCGATGTCGGTGTCGGCGGCTTCCAGCAGGTGCGCGGCGATCTTCTTGGCCTTGGCCTCGATCTTGTCGAGCGCCTTGACGATGGCCGAGCCGCCCACCGCCAGCGAGCGCGAGCCATAGGTGCCCATGCCGAACGGCACCCGGCCGGTGTCGCCGTGCACGATCTCGACCTGGTCCAGCTGCAGCCCGAGCCGGTCGGCGACCACCTGCGCGAAGGTGGTCTCGTGCCCCTGGCCATGGCTGTGCGAGCCGGTGAACACGGTCACGGTGCCGGTCGGGTGCACGCGGATCTCGCCCACCTCGAACAGCCCCGCGCGCGCGCCCAGCGCGCCGGCGATATTCGACGGCGCCAGCCCGCAGGCCTCGATATAGCAGGAATAGCCCAGGCCGCGCAGCTTGCCGCGCTGCTTCGCTTCGTCGCGCCGGGCCGGGAAGCCCTTGACGTCGGCCAGCTCCTGCGCGCGCGCGAGGCACGGCTCGTAGTCGCCGGTGTCGTAGGTCAGGCCCACCGGCGTGGCGTACGGGAACTGGCGGATGAAATTCTTGCGGCGCAGCTCGGCCGGGTCGATCTTCATCTCGTGCGCGGCGGTTTCTACCAGGCGCTCGACCACATAGGTGGCCTCGGGCCGGCCGGCGCCGCGATAGGCATCCACCGGCGCGGTGTTGGTGAACACGGCCTGCACCTCGGCGTAGATCGCGGGCGTGGCGTACTGGCCCGCCAGCAGCGTTGCATACAGGATGGTGGGCACGCTGCTGGCGAAGGTCGACAGGTAGGCGCCCATATTGGCGGTGGTATGCACCCGCATCGCCAGGAACTTGCCGTCGGCGTCGAGCGCCAGCTCGGCCCTGGTCACGTGGTCGCGGCCGTGGGCATCGGTCAGGAAGGACTCGGAGCGGTCCGCGGTCCACTTGACCGGGCGCCCGATCTTCTTCGAGGCCCAGGTCAGCGCCACGTCTTCCGGGTACAGGAAGATCTTGGAGCCGAAGCCGCCGCCCACGTCCGGTGCGATGATGCGCAGGCGCGATTCGGGTAGCCCCAGCACGAACGCGCCCATCAGCAGGCGTTCGACGTGCGGGTTCTGGTTGGCCACGTAGACGGTGTAGCTGTCGTCCTGGCGCGTGTAGCTGGCATTGACCGCGCGCGGCTCGATCGCGTTGGGGATCAGCCGGTTGTTGACGATGTCCAGCGTGGTCACGTGCGCGGCCTTGGCAAAGGCGGCGTCGGTGGCGGCCTTGTCGCCGTGGCCCCAGGTGTAGCAGGTGTTGGCCGGCACGTCGTCATGCACCAGGGTGGACGCCTTGGCGGCATCCGCGGCGCTGACCACGGCGGGCAGCTCTTCATAGTCGACGTCGATCTTCTCTGCCGCGTCACGCGCCTGCTGCAGGGTCTCGGCGATGACCAGCGCGACCTGGTCGCCGACGTGGCGCACCTTGTCGTGGGCAATCACCGGGTGCGGCGGCTCCTTCATCGGCGAGCCGTCGATGCTGTGGATCAGCCAGCCGCAGGGCAGGCCGCCGACCTTGTCGGCCGCCAGCTCGTCGCCGGTCAGCACGGCGATCACGCCGGGCGCGGCCAGGGCCTCGGTCTTGTCGATCGAGCGGATGCGCGCATGCGCGTGCGGCGAGCGCAGGAAGTACGCGTAGCTTTGCTGCGGCAGCACGATGTCGTCGGTGTACTGGCCGTTGCCGGTCAGGAAGCGATAGTCTTCCTTGCGCTTGACCGGCGCGCCTACCAGGCGCTGGCTTTCGGGTGCGTTCATGGCCGGTCCCCCTTATTCAGCGCTGGCGGCGGTGCCCTGCATGGCCGCCTGGCCCTGCTGCACTGCGCGCACGATGTTGTGGTAGCCCGTGCAGCGGCACAGGTTGCCTTCCAGGTGGGCGCGGATGGTGGCGGCGTCGGCGCCCGGATGTTCCTGCACCAGCGCGGTGGCGCTCATCACCATGCCCGGCGTGCAGAAGCCGCATTGCAGGCCGTGGCATTCGCGGAAGGCTTCCTGCATCGGGTGCAGCGTGCCGGGAGCGGCGAGGCCCTCAATGGTGGTCACGGCGGCGCCGTCGGCCTGGACCGCGAGGATATTGCACGACTTGACCGCCCGGCCATCCAGGTGGACCGTGCAGGCGCCGCACTGCGCGGTGTCGCAGCCGACGTGGGTGCCGGTCAGGCGCAATTGTTCGCGCAGGAACTGGACCAGGAGGGTGTTGGGTTCTACCTGCGCGTCAACGGGCTTGCCGTTGACCGTCAGGCGGATCGGAATCGCCATGCTTGTCTCCATGTGGGGTGGACGCGCATGACCAATTGCCCGAAATCCCGAAAGAACTGCGTGGGACTGGCCACGACGCGGTACTGCCGCTTAAGACGGCTATAGGACGGCTAATTCGTGATATTGGTGCTGCCGCTACAACTGCTGTAGGTGCGCCAGCGCACGCGGCGAGCGGCTTCAATGCTGGCGCGAATGCTGCGGCCGGCGAACGATTGGCCACAACAGGCTCTAACAGTTAATCACAAATCCAGCACAGGTGCCATGTGGTTTGCCCGCTCCCCATTCGCGGGGCGGGGTCCTGGCAGGGCCGCTGCTAGAATGGCCCGGCCCCCTTGCTCACCCTGACATGGAAGCCTTCTTCGACTGGCTGTTCGAAACCATTGCCCTGCCCAAGGTGGGCCTGCCCGCGATCTTTGTGGTCAGCCTGATCTCGGCCACGCTGCTGCCGCTGGGCTCGGAGCCGGCGGTGTTCGGCTACGTCAAGCTCAACCCGCAGATGTTCTGGCCGGCGATCGTGGTGGCCACTGCCGGCAACACCGTGGGCGGCGCCATCGACTGGTGGCTGGGCTATGCCGCCAAGCTGGCGCTGGTGCGCTACCACAAGCGGCGCCGGGCGCGCGAGCACGACCGTGAGCACCTGGAGCACCGCGAGCACGCGCGCAAACCGCCCAAGCCCAAGCTCGACGCGCGCTACTTCCGGTGGATGCGCCGGCTTGGGCCGCCTACGCTGCTGTTCTCGTGGTTGCCCGGCATTGGTGATCCTTTGTGCACTTTAGCCGGCTGGCTGCGCCTCTCCTTCTGGCCCAGCCTGGCCTGGATGGCGGTCGGCAAGTTCATCCGCTATCTGTTCATGACCGCCAGCCTGCTTTGGATCCCGGACAGTTTTTGGCAGAACATTGCGCAAACGTTCAAGGCCTGGTTCTGATCCGGTGCGTTGCCGGCACCACCGTGGGGCGCCATTGCCAGGCCAGAAAGCTGCCTAATCCCTTGTTCCGACAAGGATTCCTCTATGTTGCGGTGCGGCGAAAGCAGGGGTTGAAGTACAATCGCCCTTTAATGAACGATTCGCGCACAGTCCCCGTGCGCAGCAGGAAGCGGTCCCCCAATGAACGCCCCACTCGTGCTCGACGCCAAGCTCGCCGCGCAGGACGCCCCGCCGCGCCTGCGTGAAATCCCTTATAACTACACGTCCTTCTCGGACCGCGAGATTGTCATCCGCCTGCTGGGCGAGGAAGCCTGGCGCATCCTGGACGAGCTGCGCAGCGAGCGCCGCACCGGCCGCTCGGCCCGCATGCTGTACGAGGTGCTGGGCGATATCTGGGTGGTCCGCCGCAATCCCTACCTGCAGGACGACCTGCTGGAAAATCCCAAGCGCCGCCAGATGCTGGTCAGCGCGCTGCACCACCGCCTGAACGAGATCGAGAAGCGCCGCGCCGCCGACCGTGCCGAGCACGCCGAGCCCGCCGCCGAGGACCGTTCGCACCGCGTGGAGCAGCTGGTCGCCTTCGCCAAGCAGGCGATCGAGGACTTCAAGAACGAATTCGCCGCGGCCTACGACCTGCGCAAGCGCGCGCAGCGCGTGCTGGGCAAGGTCACGCAGAAGGACAACATCAAGTTCGATGGCCTGTCGCGCGTGTCGCACGTGACCGACGCCACCGACTGGCGCGTGGAATACCCGTTCGTGGTGCTGACGCCCGATACCGAGGAAGAGATCGCCGGGCTGGTCAAGGGCTGCTTCGAACTGGGCCTGACCATCATTCCGCGCGGGGGCGGCACCGGCTATACCGGCGGCGCCGTGCCGCTGACGCCGATGAGCGCGGTGATCAATACCGAGAAGCTGGAGCAGCTCGGGCCGGTGGAGCAAACCGACCTGCCGGGCGTGTCGCACAAGGTCGCGACCATCTTCTCCGGCGCCGGCGTGGTGACGCGCCGCGTGGCCGACGCTGCCGACAAGGCAGGCCTGGTGTTCGCGGTCGACCCGACCTCGATCGATGCCTCGTGCATCGGCGGCAACGTGGCCATGAACGCGGGCGGCAAGAAGGCCGTGCTGTGGGGCACCGCGCTGGACAACCTGGCCTGGTGGCGCATGGTGGATCCGGAAGGCAACTGGCTGGAGATCACCCGGCTGGACCACAACCTGGGCAAGATCCACGACGTGCCGGTGGCCACCTTCGAACTGAAATGGTCGGACGGCAACCGCGCCCCGGGCGAGAAGGTGCTGCGCACCGAGACGCTGGCCATCGAGGGCCGCAAGTTCCGCAAGGAAGGCCTGGGCAAGGACGTCACCGACAAGTTCCTGGCCGGCCTGCCCGGCGTGCAGAAGGAAGGCTGCGACGGCATCATCACCAGCGCGCGCTGGATCCTGCACCGCATGCCGAAATTCATCCGCACGGTCTGCCTGGAGTTCTTCGGCCAGGCGCGCGACGCGATCCCCAGCATCGTCGAGATCAAGGACTTCCTCGACGCCGAGACCAAGAAGCCCGGCGGCGCCATCCTGGCCGGCCTGGAGCACCTGGACGAGCGCTACCTGCGCGCGGTCGGCTACGCCACCAAGAGCAAGCGCAACGCCTTCCCGAAGATGGTGCTGATCGGCGATATCGTCGGCGACGATGAAGACGCCGTGGCGCGCGCCACCTCGGAAGTGATCCGCATGGCCAACGGCAAGAGCGGCGAAGGCTTTATCGCCGTCAGCCCCGAGGCGCGCAAGAAGTTCTGGCTGGACCGTTCGCGTACCGCCGCCATCGCCAAGCACACCAACGCCTTCAAGATCAACGAAGACGTGGTGATCCCGCTGAACCGGATGGGCGAGTACACCGACGGCATCGAGCGCATCAATATCGAGCTGTCGATCAAGAGCAAGCTCAAGCTGGTCGACACGCTCGAAGCGTTCTTCGCGCGCGGCAACCTGCCGCTGGGCCGCAGCGACGACGCCAACGAGATCCCCAGCGCCGAGCTGCTGGAAGACCGCGTGCAGCACGCGCTGACGCTGCTGCGTGAGATCCGCGCGCGCTGGCGTTACCTGCAGGACCACATGGACGTGCCGCTGACGCAGGCCAAGGCCTCGCTGATCGGGCACGGGCTGGGACTGCTGGGGCAGGAGTTCGATGCGCGCCTGCAGCATCAGCCTGATGCCACCGTGTTCCACCTGCTGCAGGACCGCACCATCCGCGTGTCCTGGAAGGCGGAGATCCGCGCCGAATTGCGCAAGATCTTCAACGGCGGCGAGTTCAAGCCGATCCTGGACGAAGCCCAGAAGATCCACAAGCAGGTGCTGCGCGGCCGCGTCTTCGTGGCGCTGCACATGCACGCCGGCGACGGCAACGTGCACACCAATATCCCGGTCAACTCCGACGACTACGACATGCTGCAGGACGCGCATCGCGCGGTGGCCCGTATCATGGACCTGGCGCGGTCGCTCGACGGCGTGATCTCGGGCGAGCACGGCATCGGCATCACCAAGCTGGAATTCCTGACCGAGGAAGAGATCGGCGACTTCCGCGCCTACAAGCTGAAGGTCGATCCGCAAGGGCGCTTCAACAAGGGCAAGCTGCTGCCCGGCGCCGACCTGCGCAATGCCTACACGCCGTCGTTCGGCCTGATGGGGCATGAGTCGATCATCATGCAGCAGAGCGATATCGGCGCGATTGCCGAGAGCGTCAAGGACTGCCTGCGCTGCGGCAAGTGCAAGCCGGTGTGCGCCACGCACGTGCCGCGCGCCAACCTGCTGTACAGCCCGCGCAACAAGATCCTGGCGACCTCGCTGCTGGTCGAGGCCTTCCTGTACGAAGAGCAGACCCGCCGCGGCATCTCGGTCAAGCACTGGGACGAGTTCTCGGACGTGGCCGACCACTGCACCGTGTGCCACAAGTGCGTGACGCCGTGCCCGGTCAAGATCGACTTCGGCGACGTGTCGATGAACATGCGCAACCTGCTGCGCAAGATGGGGCAGAAGAAGTTCAACCCCGGCACCGCGGCGTCGATGTTCTTCCTCAACGCCACCAACCCCGAGACCATCAACCTGACCCGCAAGGTCATGATCGACTGGGGCTACAAGGCGCAGCGCCTCGGCAATGACGTGCTGAAGAAATTCGCCAAGAAGCAGACCGCGCATCCGCCCGCGACCGTGGGCAAGGCGCCGGTGCGCGAGCAGGTGATCCACTTCATCAACAAGAAGATGCCGGGCAACCTGCCCAAGAAGACCGCGCGCGCGCTGCTCGACATCGAGGACAACGAGATCGTGCCGATCATCCGCGACCCGAAGGCGACCACGCCGGAAACGGAAGCGGTGTTCTACTTCCCCGGCTGCGGCTCGGAGCGGCTGTTCTCGCAGGTGGGCCTGGCCACGCAGGCGATGCTGTGGCACGTGGGCGTGCAGACCGTGCTGCCGCCGGGCTACCTGTGCTGCGGCTATCCGCAGCGCGGCAACGGCCAGTATGACAAGGCCGAGAAGATCGTCACCGACAACCGCGTGCTGTTCCACCGCGTCGCCAATACGCTGAACTACCTCGATATCAAGACCGTGGTGGTCAGCTGCGGCACCTGCTACGACCAGCTCGCCGGCTATGAATTCGACAAGATCTTCCCGGGCTGCCGCATCATCGACATCCATGAATACCTGCTCGAGAAGGGCGTGAAGCTGGAAGGCGTGACCGGTACCCGCTACATGTACCACGATCCCTGCCACACCCCGATCAAGACCATGGACCCGACCAAGCTGGTCAACGACCTGATGGGCGGCAACACCGGCCTGGGCAAGATCGAGAAGAACGAGCGCTGCTGCGGCGAGTCGGGCACGCTGGCGGTGACGCGTCCGGATATCTCGACGCAGGTCCGCTTCCGCAAGGAAGAGGAAATGACCAAGGGCGCCGACAAGCTGCGCGCCGACGGCTTCACCGGCGACGTCAAGATCCTGACCAGCTGCCCGTCGTGCCTGCAGGGGCTGTCGCGCTACAAGGAAGATGCCACGGTGCAGGCGGATTACATCGTGATCGAGATGGCGAAGCATCTGCTTGGGGAAAACTGGATGCCGGAGTACGTCGCGAAGGCGAACGCCGGCGGTATCGAGCGGGTGCTGGTTTAAATCTCGACGATGGCACGCGTACCCAACTGCCCCTTGTGCGAGACCGACGGCGGCGAACTGGTCTGGATGGGCGACCGCGCCCGGCTGATCCTGGTCGAGCATGACCGTTTCCCGGGCTTCTGCCGCATCGTCTGGAACGATCACGTGGCCGAGCTGAGCGACCTGGAGGATGCCGACCAGGCCTGGCTGATGCGGCTGGTCGCACGTGTCGAACGGGTGGTGCGCGAGGTCATGGCGCCGGACAAGGTCAACCTGGCGGCCTTTGGCAACATGGTGCCGCACCTGCACTGGCATATCATCCCGCGCTACCGCTGGGACACCCATTTCCCCGAGGCAATCTGGGCCGCGCCGCAGCGCGCGGCGGATGCCGTGCGCGTGCAGGAGCTGGCCAGCCGGTTGCCGGCGCTGCGTACGGCGCTTTCGCTGCTCGAAGCCGGCGACGCCTGAGGGGCGCGCGGAACCCACGCCTGGCCGTGACCGTCTGAATGCTGTTGCCGCCGTGGCCTGCCGCCACGGTATCCAGAACAACAAGCCCGGCCGGCATCCGCTGACGGGCCAAGCACTGCCGCTATGTCCTCCACTCCGACCTCAGTCACCGTACCGGGCCCTGCCGTCCCTGCCAGGGCCCTCAAGATCCAGAGCCGGCTGCGCATGGCTGCCACGTGGGCGCTGATCAAGCCTTACTGGAAATCCGAGGACCGCCTCGCCGGGCTTGGCCTGCTGGCGCTGGTGGTGGTGCTCAACCTCGGCATCGTCTATATCAACGTGCTGCTCAACGAGTGGAACCGCGTGTTCTACAACGCGCTGGAGCAGCGCGACTACGCCTCGTTCAAGGTGCTGCTGCTGCGCTTCTCGTGGATCGCGGCGTTCTTCATCGTGGCGGCGATCTCGCGCCAGTACTACACCATGATGCTGCAGATGCGCTGGCGTACCTGGATGACCGGCCGCTTCATGGGCCACTGGCTCGGGCACCAGGCCTATTACCGCATCGAGCAGACCCACACCACCGATAACCCCGACCAGCGTATCGCCGACGATTTGCGCCTGTTCACGGACGGCGCGCTGTCGTTGTCGCTCGGGCTGCTCAACTCGGTGGTGACGCTGCTGTCCTTCGTCGGCATCCTGTGGACGGTATCGGGGCCGATCAGCTTTGCGCTGGGCGGCACCGAGTGGACCATCCCCGGCTATATGGTGTGGTTCGCGGCGGGCTATGCGGTGATCGGCTCGCTGGTGGCGCACGTGGTCGGCCGCCCGCTGATCGGCCTGAACTTCCAGCAGGAGCAGTATGAGGCGGATTTCCGTTTCACGCTGGTGCGCCTGCGCGAGAACAGCGAGCCGGTGGCGCTGTACCGCGGCGAGCCCACCGAGCAGGCCGGCCTGCGCGCGCGCTTCGACCGCATCCGCGCCAACTGGAACCAGCTGATGCGCTATACGCGGCGGCTGACCTTTGTCAGCTCCGGCTATGCGCAGTTCGCCATCATCTTCCCGATCCTGGTGGCGGCGCCGCGCTACTTCGCCGGCAAGATGACGCTCGGCGGCCTGATGCAGACCAGCTCCGCCTTCGGCCAGGTACAGGGCGCGCTGTCGTGGTTTGTCGACAGCTACGCCACGCTGGTGGGCTGGAAGGCGGCCGCCAACCGCCTGATCGATTTCCAGGAAGCGATCCGCGTGGCCGAGCGCCAGGACTTGGCGCCGGGCGGCGTGCGCGATATCGAGGTGGAACATACCGGCAAGCCGCAGAATGGCATCACCATCGACGGCCTGGCGCTGGCACTGCCGGTACGCGCCGCGCGCAGCGCGGCCGTGGGCCAACGGCCGCTGGTGGCGCCGTTCTCGCTGTCGGTCGCGCCGGGCGAGCGCTGGCTGGTCAGCGGCCCGTCCGGCTGCGGCAAGAGCGTGCTGTTCCGCGCGCTGGCGGGGATCTGGCCGTACGGCAGCGGCACCGTGACCATGCCCGACGGCGCGCGCATGCTGTTCCTGCCGCAGCGCAGCTACCTGCCGATCGGCACGCTGGCCGATGCGCTGGCTTACCCGGACGCCGGCACCGTGCATAGCGCGGAAGCGCTGCAGGCGGCGCTGCGCCAGGCGCGGCTGGCGGCGCTGGCGGACCAGCTCGACGTGTTCGACAACTGGGCGCTGCGGCTTTCGCCGGGCGAGCAGCAGCGTCTGGCCTTCGCGCGCGCGCTGCTGCAGAAGCCGGACTACCTGTTCCTGGACGAAGCCACCAGCGCGCTGGACGAGGAAACCGAAGGCGCCATGTACCGGCTGATGGTGGAGTCGCTGCCGCAGGCGGCCATCATCAGTATTGCCCACCGCAGCACCGTGGCGGCCTATCATCAACGGCGCCTGCGTTACGTGCCGCAGGACGGGGAAGCGGCCCGGGCTGCGCAAGCCGGCGAGCCTGGGGTAAGCTATCGGGTCGTATGCGAAGCGTGATGCCGTGCCGTACCGGCAGCATCGCGCGGCAATCACCCCCTCAGGAGCGACCCTAACCGGGCCGCGATCATCATGGCAGGCCTGGAAAAAGACACCCCTCATCCCACCGCGCTGACCGTCCATACGCAATCCCGCGTGCTGGAGATCGGCTTCGACAACGGCCGCAGCTTCCGGCTGCCGTTCGAGCTGCTGCGCGTGTATTCGCCGTCCGCTGAAGTCCAGGGCCACGGCCCGGGGCAGGAAGTGCTGCAGACCGGCAAGCGCGAGGTGGGCGTCAACGCGGTCGAGCCGGTCGGCAACTACGCGATCCAGATCCGCTTTACCGACGGCCACGATACCGGCATCTATTCCTGGGACCTGCTGTACCGCCTCGGCGACAACCAGGACGCGCTCTGGCAGGACTACCTGCAGCGCCTGGAAGCCGCCGGCGCCGACCGCGACACCCCGATGCCCGCCGCCGGCGCTGCCGGCGGCCACGGCTGCGGCCATCACTGAGCCGCGCCGAACCGATTACCCTGGAGTCTGAAAGATGAGTGAAACCCACTTCGGGTTTGAAAAGGTCGACGAAGCGGAAAAGGCCGACAAGGTTGCCGGCGTGTTCCATTCGGTGGCGAGCAAGTACGACGTGATGAACGACCTGATGTCGGGCGGCATGCACCGGCTCTGGAAGATGTTCACCATCGCCCAGGCTGGCGTGCGCCCCGGCCACAAGGTGCTGGACATCGCCGGCGGCACCGGTGACCTGGCCAAGGCGTTCGCGAAGCAGGCCGGCCCGACCGGAGAGGTCTGGCTGACCGACATCAACGAGTCGATGCTGCGCGTGGGCCGCGACCGGCTGCTGAACAAGGGTATCGTCACCCCGGTGTGCCTGTGCGACGCCGAGCGCATTCCGTTCCCGGACAACCACTTCGACCTGGTGACCGTGGCCTTCGGCCTGCGCAACATGACGCACAAGGATGCCGCGCTGGCCGAGATGCGCCGCGTGGTCAAGCCGGGCGGCAAGGTCATGGTGCTGGAGTTCTCCAAGGTGTGGAAACCCCTGGAGAAGGCCTACGACGTCTATTCTTTCAAGGTGCTGCCGTGGCTGGGTGAGCGGGTGGCAGGGGATGCCCCCAGCTATCGCTATCTCGCGGAATCGATCAGAATGCATCCAGACCAGGCTTCACTTGTACGCTTGATGGAACATGCCGGCCTGGAAAATGTCGAATACTTCAATCTGACGGCCGGAGTGGTGGCGCTCCACGTCGGGCGCAAGTATTAAGAAGACTTGAAATCGCCATGCCTCGCCCGCATATAGGATGAAACTGACAGGGGATAGCAGAATATGTCGTCATTTCGTGGGAAATTCCTGGTTGGGTCGCTGATCACCGCGATTGCCTTGGGAGTAATGTTCGACGCCAATGCCAAGCGCATGGGCGGTTCGCGCAGCATCGGCAAGCAATCTGAGTCGGTCACGCAGCGCCAGCAGGCGCCGCAGCCCACTTCGCCGACCCAGCAGGCGCAGCAGCCCGCACAGCAGGCGGCTCCGGCAACGGCCGGTGCGGCCGGCGCGGCCGCGGCCGCGGCGCCCAAGCGCAACTGGGGCGGCATCCTGGGCGGCATCGCCGCCGGCCTGGGTATCGGCTGGCTTCTGTCGCACTTCGGTCTGGGCGGGGCGGCGCTGAGCTTCCTGTCCAATCTGATCCTGATCGCGCTGGTGGCGTTCGCTGCGATCTGGCTGATCCGCAAGTTCCGTGGCGGCAGCAAGCGCACCCAGCAGCCGGCCTACGCCGGCGCCGGCAACGCGCCGAACCTGGGCCGCAGCGCCGAGCCCATGTTCCGCGGCGAGCCGACGCCTGTGTCTTCGGGTAGCCCGGCAGGCCCGGCCGCCAATACGGTACTGCCGGCAGCATCGGCAGCCCCGGTCGCGGCCGATGCGGTGGCCCAGCAGCCGTGGGGCGTGCCGGCCGACTTCGATACCGAAGCCTTCCTGCGCAACGCCAAGGTTCATTTCGTGCGCCTGCAGGCCGCGTGGGATGCAGGCAACCTGGACGACATCCGCGAGTTCACCACGCCGGAGATGTTCGCCGAGATCAAGATGGACCTGGCCGACCGCGGCGCCGAGGTCAACAAGACCGACGTGGTCACGCTGGAAGCCCAGCTGCTCGGCATCGAGTCGGCTGCGGCCCAGCATATCGCCAGCGTGCGCTTCTCGGGCATGATCCGCGAGAAGTCCGGCGAGGCGGCCCAGCCGTTCGGCGAGGTCTGGAACCTGGCCAAGCCTGCCAGCGGCACCGGCGGCTGGCTGCTGGCCGGCATCCAGCAAGAGTCCTGATGCCGCACCCCGCGGCGGTGATGCGCCGGGGGGAGTAGCTTAGAATGGAGGCCCACGCGAAAGCGTGGGCCTTTTTTTGTTTGGGACGCCCGACCTGCGGCGTCGCTGCCTGCCCGCCAACCGCGCTGTCATGAATACTCTGCCTTCCGCCCTGGCCATGCCCGCCATCTCGGCGCTGAACCACCTGCTTGAGCAGGAGCCGTGGGCCCGCAACCAGCTCACGCCGTTTGCCGGGCGCGTGATCCGCTTCGATGCGGCCGCCTTCGTGCTGTCGCTGAAGGTGACGGAGCACGGCTGCACCGAACCAGCGCCCGAGGCCGAGGCGCCCGCGGTGACGCTGCGTGTGCCGGTGCAGCAGTGGCCGCTGGTGGCCGCCGACGTGGCCGAAGGCGGCCAGGCCGCCGCCATGCGCCATGTCCGCATCGAGGGCGACGCCGAGCTGGCCAACACCATCTCGACGCTGGCGCGCAACCTGCGCTGGGACGCCGCCGAAGACCTGTCGCGCGCGCTGCGCGGCATCCTGGGCGGGCCGGTGAGCGACAGCGTGGCGCAGCGCGTGGTCGACGGCGCGCGCCAGGTGCATGAGCAGGCCACGCGCGTGGGCCGCGCCCTGGTCGACAACGTCACCGACTACCTGCTGGACGAGCATCCGACCCTGGTGCGCCACGCCGCGCTCGATGCCTTCGGCACCGACGTGGGCCGGCTGCGCGACAGCCTGGCCCGGCTCGAAAAACGGCTGGAGCGGCTGGAGCGCGCCGGCCCGCCGCCGGCTTCCGGACAGTCGGGCCAGTCCGGCAAGCTGCCGTCGCCGCACCGCTGAGCCGGCCGCGCCCCGATCCCATCCACCAACAACATGACTGCCTGCCCGGCCCTGTGAAGACTCCCGAATGACCCGCCTCCTGCGCCTTGGCAAGATTCTCTTCGTCATCCTCTATTACGGCCTGGACGAGCTGGTGCTCTCGGGCTTCAGCAGCCGCAGGATCCGCTTCCTGGTACGCGTCATCACCATCGGGCGCAAGCTCGAGATGCCGCGCGGCGAGCGCCTGCGGCTGGCGCTGACGCGGCTGGGCCCGATCTTCGTCAAGTTCGGCCAGGTGCTGTCGACCCGGCGCGACCTGATGCCGGCGGACATTGCCGACGAACTGGCCAAGCTGCAGGACCAGGTGCCACCGTTCGATTCGGTGGTGGCGGTGAAGATCATCGAGCGCGCGCTGGGGCGGCCGCTGGACCAGCTGTTCGAGACCTTCGAGCACCAGCCGGTGGCCAGCGCCTCGATCGCACAGGTACACTTCGCCACGCTCAAGGGCGGCCCCTGCCACGGCCGCGAGGTCGCGGTGAAGGTGCTGCGCCCGGGCATGCTGCCGGTGATCGACAGCGACCTGGCGCTGATGCGCGACATGGCCACCTGGCTGGAACGCTTCTGGGCCGACGGCAAGCGCCTGAAGCCGCGCGAGGTGGTGGCCGAGTTCGACAAGTATCTGCACGACGAACTCGACCTGATGATCGAGGCGGCCAATGCCAGCCAGCTGCGCCGCAACTTTGCCGACACCAGCCTGCTGCTGGTGCCCGAGGTGTTCTGGGACTGGTGCAGCAGCACCGTGTTCGTGATGGAGCGCATGCACGGCATCCCGATCTCGCGCACCGAGTCGCTCAAGGCCGCCGGCGTGGACATGCACCAGCTGGCGGAAGAGGGTGTCGAGATCTTCTTCACCCAGGTGTTTCGCGACGGCTTCTTCCATGCCGACATGCACCCGGGCAATATCCTGGTGTCGGTGCAGCCCGAGACCTTCGGCCGCTATATCGCGCTGGACTTCGGCATCGTCGGCGCGCTGTCCGAGTTCGACAAGAACTACCTGGCGCAGAATTTCATCGCCTTCTTCCGGCGCGACTACCACCGCGTAGCACTGCTGCACGTGGAGTCCGGCTGGGTGCCGCCAGACACCCGTGTCGAAGAGCTGGAAAGCGCCGTGCGCGCCTGCTGCGAGCCGTACTTCGACAAGCCGCTCAAGGAAATCTCGCTGGGCATGGTGCTGATGCGCCTGTTCCAGACCTCGCGCCGCTTCAATGTCGAGATCCAGCCGCAGCTGGTGCTCCTGCAGAAGACGCTGCTCAATATCGAAGGCCTGGGCCGCCAGCTCGACCCCGACCTGGACCTGTGGAAGACCGCCAAGCCTTTCCTGGAACGCTGGATGCACGAGCAGGTGGGCTGGAAGGGCGCCTGGGAGCGGGTCAAGGTGGAGGCGCCGCTGTGGGCCAAGATGCTGCCCGACTTCCCGCGCCTGGCGCACCAGTTCCTGGAGCGGCGCGCGCTGACCAGCAACGGCGAGCAGGACAAGCTGCTGGCGATGCTGGTGGTGGAGCAGCGCCGCACCAACCGGCTGCTCGGCACCGGGCTGCTGTTGCTGGGCGGCTTTGTCGCCGGCATCGTGCTGACGCATGTGCTGGGCTGGGCGGGCTACTGGTAGCGCACCCAGGCTGATCCATTTTTGAGGTGACCATGAGCGACCCTGCCAAGCCCGTGCCGACCTTCGCCACCCGCAACGCCGCCGACCCGGCATTCTGGGACGAGCGTTTCGAACAGGGCTTCACGCCCTGGGACCAGGGCGGCGTGCCCGAGGAATTCCGGCAGTTCATTGAAGGCCGTGCCCCATGTCCGACCCTGGTGCCAGGCTGTGGCAACGGCTGGGAGGCCGCGTGGCTGTTCGAGCGTGGCTGGCCGGTGACGGCAATCGACTTCTCGCCGCAGGCGGTGGCGTCGGCGCGGCAAACTCTGGGGCCGGCGGGGGTAGTGGTGCAGCAGGGCGATTTCTTTGCCTTCACGCCGCAGCCGCCGTGCGAGCTGATCTACGAACGGGCCTTCCTGTGCGCGCTGCCGCCGGCGATGCGGGCCGACTATGCCGCCCGGGTCGCGCAACTGCTGCCGCCGGGCGGCCTGCTGGCCGGCTACTTCTACCTCGGCGAAAACCGCGGCGGGCCGCCGTTCGCGATGCCGGCCGAGGCGCTGGACGCGCTGCTGGCACCGGCCTTCGAGCGACTTGAGGACCGGCCCACGGCCGCGCCGCTGCCGGTGTTCCAGGGGCAGGAGCGCTGGCAGGTCTGGCGCCGCCGGTCCGGCTGAAGCAGCCGCCGGCCAGCCCTTGTGGCGCAGGCGATGCTCCGCGTGGCGCATTTGCGCCAGCGGGGAATTTTTTTCGTCCACGCTGGTCTGCGTCGCTATAATCCGCGTTTTGATTCGGCTACGACCGCAGCCCCGGCCGCGTTTTCCGCCCAGCGCGAGAACTCCAGGCAGCTCGATATGCGGCCCCGACCGATGAATTGGACTCCGGGCAGATGCGCGCAAGCAACGTGCACTCATGCGCCGCCCGGCATTCGGTTTCTCGCCACAAGGGCACTTCTGCATAGGGCAGCGGCATGCTGATCTGGTTCGTCATCATCTACTGGGTAATCTCGGTCGGCATCGGCCTGTGGGCGGCGCTGCGCGTACGCAACACCACCGATTTCGCCGTCGCCGGGCGCAGCCTGCCATTCCATATCGTCACCGCCACCGTCTTCGCCACCTGGTTCGGCTCGGAGACGGTGCTGGGCATCCCCGCCGTATTCCTCAAGGAAGGCCTGTCGGGCGTGGTCTCCGACCCCTTCGGCTCGTCGCTGTGCCTGATCCTGGTGGGCCTGTTCTTCGCCCGGCCGTTGTACCGGATGAACCTGCTGACCATCGGCGACTACTACCACAACCGCTATGGCCGGCTGGCCGAGGTGCTGACCACGCTGTGCATCGTGGTGTCCTACCTGGGCTGGGTGGCGGCGCAGATCAAGGCGCTCGGGCTGGTGTTCTATACCGTCTCGGACGGCGCGCTGTCGCAGGAGGCCGGCATGATGATCGGCGCAGCCAGCGTGCTGGTCTATACGCTGTTCGGCGGAATGTGGTCGGTGGCCATCACCGACTTCATCCAGATGATCATCATCGTGATCGGCATGCTCTATATCGGCTACGAGGTCAGCGGCCAGGCCGGCGGCGTCACGGCGGTGGTGTCGCACGCGGCCGCGGCCGGCAAGTTCGAGTTCCTGCCGTCGCTGGATTTCATACAGATCATCGGCTTCGCGGCGGCGCTGTTCACCATGATGCTGGGCTCGATCCCGCAGCAGGACGTGTTCCAGCGCGTGACCTCGTCGCGCACCGAGCAGATCGCCGGGCGCGCCTCGGTGCTGGGCGGCGTGCTGTACTTCTGCTTCGCCTTTATCCCGATGTTCCTGGCGTATTCGGCCACGCTGATCGACCCCGGCATGGTGGCCAGGTACATCGACACCGATTCGCAGCTGATCCTGCCGAAGCTGATCCTGCAGCACGCACCGATGTTCGCCCAGGTGATGTTCTTCGGCGCGCTGCTGTCGGCGATCAAGAGTTGCGCGTCGGCCACGCTGCTGGCGCCGTCGGTGACCTTTGCCGAGAACATCCTGCGCCCGTACTTCCGCCACCTCGACGACCGGCAGTTCCTGCGCGTGATGCAGACCGTGGTGCTGGTGTTCACCGCGCTGGTGACGCTGTTCGCGCTCAACTCGCACCTGTCGATCTTTCATATGGTCGAAAATGCCTATAAGGTCACCCTGGTCTCGTCCTTCGTGCCATTGGCCTTCGGCATGTTCTGGAAGCACGCCACCCGCCAGGGCGGGCTGGCGGCGATCCTGCTGGGCCTGTCCTCCTGGCTGACCTGCGAGGTGGCCTTTGCCGATGCCGTGGTGCCGCCGCAAATGGTGGGCCTGCTGTTCTCGATCAGCGGCATGGTGATCGGTTCACTGCTGCCGCAGTGGATTGCAGATCACGCGCCGGTCAAGGAAGTGCATATCGCCTGACGGCCCGGGGTCTGCCACCCCCTCATTTCCGGCGATCAGGCGGCCCCGGAACGGTTTATAATTCAAGGCTTTGCATCGTCGCACGGGAACTTCCCGCGGCCGCCATGGCCCGCGCCGATGTCCGCCTTTGTACCAATTCCGAAGTTTTCTCGCGAAATAACACCATGCCGATCTATGCCTACCGTTGCGACGCCTGCGGCCACGGGCGCGATGTGCTGCAGAAAATGAGCGATGCCCCGCTGACGGACTGCCCGTCGTGCGGCACCGCCGGCGCGTTCAAGAAACAGCTGACCGCTGCTGGTTTCCAGCTCAAGGGCTCGGGCTGGTACGTGACCGACTTCCGCGGCGGCAGCGCCGGCACGCCGACAGCGACCGGCGCCGCTGGTGGCGCCGCTGCAGCGGCGGCCAGCACCCCGGCGGCGGCTGAATCGCCGGCCAGTCCTGCCTCGTCCGCTTCGGCCACGCCCGCGGCAGCCGGCGGCTGCGGCAGCGCCTGCGCCTGCCATTGAGCCGGACCCGCCCCGTGGTTGCCAAGAAGACTTCCGCCCTGAAAACCTGGTTCCTGACCGGGCTGCTGGTGCTGGTGCCGCTGGGCATCACGCTGTGGGTGCTCAGCCTGATCATCGGCACGATGGACCAGAGCCTGGCGCTGCTGCCCGAGGCCTGGCGCCCGGACCGGCTGATGTTCGGCAAGCGCGTGACGGGCCTGGGCGCCATCCTCACGCTGCTGGTCATCCTGCTGGTCGGCCTGCTGGCGCATAACTTCATCGGCCAGCGCCTGGTGCGCTGGTGGGAAGCGCTGCTGGGCCATATCCCGGTGGTGGGCCCGATCTACACCAGCGTCAAGCAGGTCTCGGACACGCTGCTGTCGTCCTCGGGCAACGCCTTCCGCAAGGCGCTGCTGGTGCAGTACCCGCGCGAGGGCTCGTGGACCATCGCCTTCCTGACCGGGCGCCCCGGCGGCGACGTGCAGAACCACCTGCAGGGCGAATACGTCAGCGTCTACGTGCCGACCACGCCGAATCCGACCTCGGGCTTCTTCCTGATGATGCCCAAGGCCGACACCATCGAACTCGACATGACCGTCGACGCCGCGCTCAAGTACATCGTCTCGATGGGCGTGGTGGCACCGGCGGAATTGCCGCGCAAGAACGGCAGCATGTCCCGGCCGGCAGCCCCGGCCAATCCGGCCGGCAGGGCCAGCAGCGAGGAAACGGTCGAGACGACCGATCCTTAAGCATCCAATCTGATCACGGGCCGCCCGATGTGCTTCGGGCGGCCGCGTTTTACCGGGAATCTCCTTATGTCCTCCATGCGTACTCACTACTGCGGTCTGGTGACCGAACAATTCTCGGGCCAGGAAGTGGCCCTGACCGGCTGGGTCCAGCGCCGCCGCGACCATGGCGGCGTGATCTTCATCGACCTGCGCGACCGCGAAGGCCTGGTGCAGGTGGTGTGCGACCCGGACCGCCCCGAGATGTTCAAGGCCGCCGAAGAGATCCGCAATGAGTTCTGCATCCGCGTCACCGGCAAGGTCCGTCCGCGTCCGGCCGGCACCGAGAACGCCAACCTGACCTCGGGCAAGATCGAGGTGCTGTGCCATGAGCTGACCGTGCTGAACCCGTCGGTCACGCCCCCGTTCCAGCTCGACGACGACAACCTGTCGGAAACCACGCGCCTGACGCACCGCGTGCTGGACCTGCGCCGCCCGCAGATGCAGTACAACCTGCGCCTGCGCTACAAGGTGGCGATGGAAGTGCGCAAGTTCCTCGATGCGCAGGGCTTTATCGACATCGAGACCCCGATGCTGGGCAAGAGCACGCCCGAAGGCGCGCGCGACTACCTGGTGCCGTCGCGGGTCAACCCGGGCCATTTCTTCGCGCTGCCGCAGTCGCCGCAGATCTTCAAGCAGATGCTGATGGTCTCCGGCTTCGACCGCTACTACCAGATCACCAAGTGCTTCCGCGACGAAGACCTGCGTGCCGACCGCCAGCCGGAATTCACGCAGATCGACTGCGAGACCTCGTTCCTGACCGAGCAGGAGATCCGCGACCTGTTCGAGGACATGATGCGCACGGTGTTCAAGAACGCCATCGACGTCGACCTGGACGCCAGGTTCCCGGTGATGGAGTTCCGCGAGGCCATGGCCCGCTTCGGCTCGGACAAGCCTGACCTGCGCGTCAAGCTGGAATTCACCGAGCTGACCGAGGTGATGAAGGACGTCGACTTCAAGGTGTTCTCGAGCCCCGCCAACAGCGACAACGGCCGCGTGGTCGGCCTGCGCGTGCCGGGCGGCGGTGCGATCTCGCGCGGCGAGATCGACGCCTACACCCAGTTCGTCGGCATCTACGGCGCCAAGGGACTGGCCTGGATCAAGGTCAACGAAGTGGCCAAGGGCCGCGACGGCCTGCAATCGCCGATCGTCAAGAACCTGCACGACGCCGCCATTGCCGAGATCCTCAAGCGCACCGGCGCCCAGGACGGCGACATCATCTTCTTCGGCGCCGACAAGGCCAAGGTGGTCAACGACTCGATCGGCGCGCTGCGCCTGAAGATCGGCCACTCTGACTTCGGCAAGGCCAACGGCCTGTTCGAAGACACCTGGAAGCCGCTGTGGGTGGTCGACTTCCCGATGTTCGAGTACGACGAGGAAGACGCGCGCTGGGTGGCCATGCACCACCCGTTCACCAGCCCCAAGGACGAGCACCTGGAATACCTGGAGACCGACCCGGGCAAGTGCCTGGCCAAGGCCTACGACATGGTGCTGAACGGCTGGGAAATGGGCGGCGGCTCGGTGCGGATTTTCCGTTCGGACATCCAGAGCAAGGTGTTCCGCGCGCTCAACATCAATGACGATGAAGCCCGCGCCAAGTTCGGCTACCTGCTGGACGCGCTGCAGTACGGCGCGCCTCCGCACGGCGGCCTGGCCTTCGGCCTGGACCGCATCGTCACGATGATGGCCGGCGCCGACTCGATCCGCGACGTGATCGCCTTCCCGAAAACCCAGCGCGCCCAGGACCTGCTGACCCAGGCCCCGAGCTCGGTCGACGAGAAGCAACTGCGCGAACTGCACATCCGCCTGCGCGCCACGGAGCCCAAGCCGACGGCCTGAGTTGCCTGAAGTCCGCAAGGAAGCCGCGCGATTGCGCGGCTTTTTTGCTTTATGCGCAACGTCTGGGCGCCTGCGCTGTGAGGCGCGCGGCGCATTGGTTTCGATTTGTTACCGGTCGGAACGAAGGGCGCCGCGGCGGGGTCTGCTCTCTTTGACACGTAATTTGCCGAGCGGCCTCGCAATGAAGGCTTCCGGCACTCGGGAGGAAATTCGTGACCCTGGATATCGACCTGATCCGCCAGTTCCTGCTGGCCCATGACCAAACCATCCTGACCTGGCTGGTGGCCGGACTGGTGATGATGCTGCTGGCGCGCTTCGAGCTGCGCCGCGCCGTGCGCCGCTCGGCGCAGGCCATGTCTGAATCGGTGGCCACCACGGTGGCCGCCTGCGTGCCCGACATCGCCCATGCGGTGCAGTCGGCCGCGCCCGCCGCGGCGGCCGAGCCGGTGGAAATGCAGCGTGCCGAAGCGCTGCGCCGGCTGGCGCTGGATACCGTCGGCGTGGTCATGACGCGCGGGCGCTGGCTGGACGAGCTCGGCAACCTGCGCCTGGCCGACGACGCCTTGCTGGCCGGCCAGCGCGCCGACGGCGCCGACCCGCTGCTGGTGGTGGCGCCGCAGCCGGTGGTGCAGGCCTACCTGGATGCGCAGCGCGTGTTCGAGGACGAGGCCGCGCAGGTGCAGGCACTGCGCCGCGACGCCCAGCGCGTGCAGGAGGCGCTGCAGGCCCTGGACGCCGAGGTTGCCCATATCGAGCAGGAAACCGGCAGCATCGTGCTGCGTTTCGAGCAGGTCAACGCGCAGGCGGCGCAGGGCATGGATGGCGGCGATTACCAGCGCTTCCTGATCCAGAAGTACAACTCGCTGGGACAGCGCGAGAAGGAAATCGCGCTGGAGCGCACGCGGCTGCAGGGCGAGGTCCGGCACCGCGCCGACGCGCTGGCCACGCACGCGCATGGCGCGTCCAAGCGCTACCGCCAGGCGCTGGCGCCGCTGATGGACCAGCTGCGTGCCGCCTGGGGCCACGGCGATTCGCCCCAGGTGTTCGACACCTGGCAGCGCACTGCCGCCGACGAGCCGTACCTGGCACCCCGTGCCACCTATGGCACGCGCAGCGCCGCCTGAAGGCCGCCGAGGGTCGACCCGGGCGTGCGCCGCCACGCTTTCGCGTGGCAACGTGGCACGGCTGCGCTATCCTTGGGTTTGTCCTTTCGCCCAGACCCATGTCCTACAAGATCCCGGAATCCGTGCTGGTGGTGATTTACACGCCAGATCTTCAAGTCTTGCTGCTGGAACGCGCCGATCGCCCGGGGTTCTGGCAGTCCGTGACCGGCAGCCTCGACACCCTGGACGAACCCCTGGCCCTGACCGCCGCGCGTGAAGTGGCCGAGGAAACCGGCATCATCGCCGGCGAGCACCAGCTGACCGACTGGGCCCACACCATCCAGTACGAGATCTACCCGCAGTGGCGCCACCGCTACGCCGAAGGCGTCACGCGCAATACCGAGCACTGGTTCGGGCTGCGCGTGCAGCAGGCGCTGCCGGTGACGCTGGCGCCACGCGAACACCTGCAATACCAGTGGCTGCCGTGGGAGCAGGCGGCGCAGCAATGCTTTTCCAGCAGCAATGCCGAGGCCATCCGCCAGCTCGCCTGGCGCGCGGCCGGGGCTGGCGCTGGCGAGCGGCAGGCGGTATACGGAGCGCAGCCATGAAGCTGCGCGTGGTCACCTACAACATCCACAAGGGAGTGACCGGCATCTCGCGGCGCCCGCGCATCCAGAACGTGCGCGCCGGCCTGCATGCGATGGATGCGGACATCGTCTTCCTGCAGGAAGTGCAGGACCGCAACGACCGGCTGGTGGCCGCGGCGCTGTTCGATCCGGAGCATACGCAGCTCAACTACCTGGCCACTGACGCCTATCCGCACTCGGTCTACGGCCGCAACGCGGTCTATGACTACGGCCATCACGGCAACGCGATCCTGTCGCGCCACCCGATCCTGATGTCCGAAAACCTGGATATTTCCGACCACCGCTTCGAGCAGCGCGGGCTGCTGCATGCGGTGGCGGATGTGCACGGGGTGGAAACCCACCTGATCTGCGTGCATTTCGGCCTGTTCGCGCGCAGCCGCGTGCGCCAGGCCGAGGCCCTGGTGGAGCGTGTGCGCACCGTGGTGCCCGCGGGCATGCCGCTGGTGATCGCCGGCGACTTCAACGACTGGAACCACCGGCTCGATGCGCAGATCTGCAATACGCTGGGCGCGGTCGAGGCCTCGCACGCGCGCGGTGCGCGGCTGCATACCTTCCCCAGCCATATGCCGTGGTGGCAGCTCGACCGCATCTATGTGCGCGGCTACGAGATCGAGCGCGCGCATGCGCTGACCGGCCGCGACTGGGCGCAGCGCTCGGATCACGTGCCGCTGGTGGCGGAACTGGGGCATCCGCGGGGCGAGCTGGCCATGCCCGCGGAGCCCGCCGGCAAGGCCGCCTGAATTCAGCGCGCGCTGTCCGGATAGTCGCGGATGAAGGCGAACACCGCCTGCGGGTCGTTCAGGTCCAGCACCGGCAGCGCGGTCATGGCAGCGACCGCGGCAGGGTCGTCGCTTGCCACCGCCACCACGCCCGGCACCTCGTCCCACAGCGGCGTGCGCCCCAGTGCCGGGCGATATACCTCCAGCTTGGGAAAATCACTGCGCTTGTAGCCCTCCACCAGCACCAGTTCGGTGTCGGCCGGCAGCACGGCGAGCGCATCGTCCAGTTCGGGCGAGGGCACCGCTTCCGGGTAGTGGCGCATCAGCGTAAGGTGGCGCGCGCCGACCAGCACGACATTGGCGCAGCCGGCCTCGCGCATGCGCCAGGAGTCCTTGCCGGGCGTGTCGGGGTCAAAGCCGTGATGGGTATGCTTGACGCCGGCCACGCGCAGGCCGGCGGCGACGAAACAGGGGATGAGCTGGTCCAGCAGCGTGGTCTTGCCGCTGCCGGACGATCCGGTAATGCCGAATACCTTCACAATGGGTTCCGTGGGGGCGTCAGTCGTCGCTTGCCCGTCGCTGGCTGCGCGGGCAAGCATCAGTCTCGACGATAGCAGAGATGCGCCTGCCAATGTGCGCGCGGCGCCTTGCGCCCGGCAATCTGTCCGATAATCACGGCATGTCACGGATCTCCCACTCCGCTCATGCCGACACCCGCGCGCACGACCCCGCAGCGGCCGGCGACCACGCGCCGCGCCGCCACATGCTGCGCTGGACCTGGCGCCGCGGCAAGCCCACCACCGGCAATGCGGTGCGGCTGCTGCACGGCGGCCAGGACTTCTTCCCCGCGCTGATCGCCGCCATCGACCAGGCCGCGTTCCAGGTGATGCTGGAAACCTACATCTATGCCGATGACGAGGTCGGCCGCGCGGTCAGCGACGCGCTGATCCGCGCCGCCGCGCGCGGCGTGACCGTGCGCGTGACCGTGGACGGATTCGGCGCCGGCGACATGCCCGCCGAGCTGGCCGCGCGGCTGCGCGCCGGCGGCGTGCAACTGCGCGTATTCCGCATGCTGCGCGGCTTCCGGCTGGCGCGGCGCCACCTGCGCCGGCTGCACCGCAAGCTGGCGGTGATCGACCGGCGCGTGGCTTTTGTCGGCGGCATCAATATCATCGACGACCACAACCACGGCCCGTTCGAAGGCGCCAACCTGGGGCCGCGCTATGACTTCGCGGTGCAGGTCGGCGGCCCGCTGGTGGACGGCATCGCGCTGTCCGCCGAGCGGCTCTGGTGGCGCTTGTCGCTGCGCGATATGCACGGCACCGAACGCGCCGCCGCGGTGGCCGACTACCCGCTGGTCACCGACCTGCCGCCGCGCCCGGAAGCCGCGGGCGGCGTACGCGCCGCGCTGCTGCTGCGCGATAACCTGCGCAACCGCCGCACCATCGAGCGCGAATACCTGCGCGCGCTGGGCGCCGCGCGCCACGACGTGATCCTTGCCAACGCCTACTTCCTGCCTGGCCACAAGATGCGGCGCGCGCTGCTGGCCTGCCGCGCGCGCGGCGTGCGCGTGCGGCTGCTGCTGCAGGGGCGGGTCGAATACCGGCTGCAGCACTACGCCACCCATGCGCTGTATGCCTCGCTGCTGGAGGCCGGCGTCGAGATCTACGAGTATGCCGAGAGCTTCCTGCACGCCAAGGTGGGCGTGGTCGACGAGGCCTGGGCCACGGTCGGGTCGAGCAATATGGACCCGTTCAGCCTGCTGCTCGCGCGCGAAGCCAACGTCGCCGTTTATGATGCGGCCTTCGCCGCTGAACTGCGCACCGCGCTGGAATACGCCATTGCGCACCGCAGCGTGCGCGTGATGCCCGAGGTGCATGCGCGCCGCTCGCCGCTGCACCGGCTGGCCAACTGGGCGGCCTATATGCTGCTGCGCCTGGGTGTCGTCATTGCCGGTGTCGCGGGGCGCTACTGAACGACAGCCGCGAACGCGGTGTGCGTTTGCTGCCATGCGGCAGGGCGCTCGCTGCAACCGGTCGCGGCGCAAGCCATGACCGACATGACGGACATGCTGCATTGCAGTCCGTTTAGAAACAGCGGTCTAATTAAAAGCTTGATGGTCGGCTGCTGCGCCAGAATAATCTGAACGACCGTTCTTTTTTGGCTTAGACTGCGTGCATTCGCGGTATGCACCGGCAAATCCGCCGGTTCGGCCGCAAGCAAATAATGCAACGTCAGGGTCATACGCGGGGCCGCAGCAGGGTCCCGCAGAACGGAGAAAAAACATGCGACACCAGTCAGCCCGTCTCGAATCCGCCGCCGCCTCCCCCGCGCCAATGCGCAAGGGTGAAATGACGCGCGTGGCGATTCTGGATGCCGCACTGGAATTGTCGTCCCGCGACGGGCTCGAAGGTCTGACCATCGGGCTGCTCGCGGAACGCATGCAGATGAGCAAGAGCGGTGTCTTCGCGCATTTCGGTTCGCGCGAAGACCTGCAGGTGGAGGTGGTGCGGGAGTATCACCGCCGGTTCGAGCAGGAGGTGTTCTATCCCTCGCTGCAGGAGCCGCGCGGCCTGCCCCGGCTATGGTCGATGGTGCGGCGCTGGATGGAGAAGCGCATCCAGGAAGTGACGACTGGATGCATCTACATCAGCGGCGCCGTGGAGTACGACGACCGTGCCGGCAGCCTGGTGCGTGACGAGCTGGTCAAGAGCGTCACCATCTGGCGGGCAGCGCTCACGCGCGCCATCAACCAGGCGCGGGAGGAAGGGCACCTGCGCGCGGACTGCGATCCGCGCCTGATGCTGTTCGAGATGTACAGCCTTGAACTAGGCTTGCATCATGACGCCCGTTTCCTGCGCCTGCCTGACAGTGCCGAGCTTGCCATGGTCGCGCTCAACAAGCTGATTCAGTCTTACCGTACCTGAGGTCGCCCCGGTCGGACCGTATCGCGCAAGCGGGACGGGCGGCGTGGCGGCATCGCACAACTCCAAGGAGTCTCAGATGGGCCAGTACACCGCACCGTTGCGCGACATGCAGTTCGTGCTCCATGAACTGCTCGGCGCCGAAGCCGAACTCAAGGCGATGCCGCCGCACGCGGACATCGACGCGGACACCATCAACCAGGTTATCGAGGAAGCCGGCAAGTTCTGCTCGGACGTGGTGTTCCCGCTCAACCAGGTGGGCGACCGCGAAGGCTGCACCTACGTCGGCGACGGCGTGGTCAAGGCTCCCACCGGCTTCAAGGAAGCCTACCAGCAGTATGTCGAGGCCGGCTGGCCGGCGCTGGCGTGCGATCCCGAGTTCGGCGGCCAGGGCCTGCCGATCGTGATCAACAATGTGGTCTACGAGATGCTGAACTCGGCCGGCCAGGCCTGGACCATGTACCCGGGCCTGTCGCACGGCGCGTACGAGGCGCTGCACGCGCACGGCACGCCAGAACTGCAGCAGACCTACCTGCCCAAGCTGGTCTCCGGCGTGTGGACCGGCACCATGTGCCTGACCGAGCCGCACTGCGGCACCGACCTCGGCATCCTGCGTTCCAAGGCAGAGCCGCAGGCCGACGGTTCCTACCTGATCTCGGGCACCAAGATCTTCATCTCGGCCGGCGAGCACGACATGGCCGAGAACATCATCCACCTGGTGCTGGCACGCCTGCCGGACGCGCCGGGCGGCACCAAGGGCATCTCGCTGTTCGTGGTGCCCAAGTTCATCCCCGATGCCAACGGCAACCCGGGCGAGCGCAACGGCATCAAGTGCGGCTCGATCGAGCACAAGATGGGCATCCACGGCAACGCCACCTGCGTGATGAACCTGGACGGCGCGCGCGGCTGGATGGTGGGCGAGCCCAACAAGGGCCTGAACGCCATGTTCGTGATGATGAACGCCGCGCGCCTGGGCGTGGGCGCGCAGGGCCTGGGGCTGACCGAAGTGGCGTACCAGAACTCGCTGGCCTACGCCAAGGACCGCCTGCAGATGCGCGCGCTGACCGGCCCGAAGGCGCCGGACAAGCCCGCCGACCCGATCATCGTGCACCCGGACGTGCGCCGCATGCTGCTGACGCAGAAGGCCTACGCCGAAGGCGGCCGCGCCTTCAGCTACTGGACCGCGCTGCAGATCGACCGCGAGTTGTCGCACCCTGACGAAGCCGTGCGCAAGCAGGCCGGCGACCTGGTCGCGCTGCTCACGCCGGTGATCAAGGCCTTCCTGACCGACAACGCCTTCACGTCCACCAATGAGGGCATGCAGGTGTTCGGCGGCCACGGCTATATCGCCGAGTGGGGCATGGAGCAGTATGTGCGCGATGCGCGCATCAACATGATCTACGAAGGCACCAACACCATCCAGGCGCTGGACCTGCTGGGCCGCAAGATCCTGGGCGACATGGGCGCCAGGATGAAGGCCTTCGGCAAGATCGTGCAGGAATTCGTTGAAGCCGAAGGCACCAACGAAGCCATGCAGGAGTTCATCAACCCGCTCGCCGACATTGGCGACAAGGTGCAGAAGCTCACCATGGAAATCGGCATGAAGGCGATGGGCAATGCCGACGAGGTGGGCGCTGCCGCGGTGCCGTACCTGCGCGTGGTGGGCCACCTGGTGTTCTCATACTTCTGGGCCCGCATGGCCAAGATCGCGCTGGAGAAGGAAGCGAGCGGCGACAAGTTCTACACCGCCAAGCTGGCCACGGCACGCTTCTACTTTGCCAGGCTGCTGCCGGAAACCGCCGCCGAGATCCGCAAGGCGCGCGCCGGTTCGGCCACGCTGATGGCGCTGGACGCAGACCTGTTCTGAGTCGACTCTACCCGTCGTTCCCGGCCGGGAACGACGGCTTCGCATCTGTCTAACGCTCACTAATCCAGGAGCGAGCATGTCCAATTTCATCGTCAAGAAGGTCGCCGTGCTGGGTGCCGGCGTCATGGGGGCGCAGATCGCCGCCCACCTGATCAATGCGCGCGTGCCGGTGGTGCTGTTCGACCTTCCCGCCAAGGAAGGCCCCAAGAACGGCATCGCGCTGCGCGCCATCGAGAACCTGAAGAAGCTCTCGCCCGCGCCGCTGGGCATCAAGGAAGAGGCCGGCCTGATCCAGGCGGCCAACTACGAGGACGACATCGCGCTGCTCAAGGAATGCGACCTGGTGATCGAGGCGATCGCCGAGCGCATGGACTGGAAGCACGACCTGTACAAGAAGGTCGCGCCGCACCTGGCCTCGCACGCGATCTTCGCGACCAACACCTCGGGCCTGTCGATCACAGCGCTGTCCGACGGGTTTGATGCGGACCTGAAGTCGCGCTTCTGCGGCGTGCACTTCTTCAACCCGCCGCGCTACATGCACCTGGTGGAACTGATCCCGACCGCGACCACGCAGCCGCAGATCCTCGACCAGCTGGAAGCCTTCCTGACCACCACGCTCGGCAAGGGCGTGGTACGCGCCAAGGACACGCCCAACTTCATCGCCAACCGCGTCGGCATCTTCTCGATCCTGGCCGTGTTTGCCGAAGCCGAGAAGTTCGGCATCCCGTTCGACGTGGTCGATGACCTGACCGGCTCCAAGCTGGGCCGCGCCAAGTCCGCCACCTTCCGCACCGCGGACGTGGTCGGCCTGGACACCATGGCGCACGTGATCAAGACCATGCAGGACACCCTGCACGACGACCCGTTCGCGCCGGTGTACAAGACCCCGGCCGTACTCAAGGGCCTGGTCGACGCGGGCGCGCTGGGCCAGAAGACCGGTGCCGGCTTCTACAAGAAGGAAGGCAAGGCCATCAAGGTGCTCGACGCCAAGACCGGCCAGTACGTCGATGCCGGCAAGAAGGCCGACGAGATCGTGGTGCGCATGCTGAAGAAGGATGCGGCCGAGCGCATCAAGCTGCTGCGCGAGTCGACCAACCCGCAGGCGCAGTTCCTGTGGGCGGTGTTCCGCGACGTGTTCCACTACATCGCCGTCTACCTGGAGCAGATCGCAGGCTCCGCCGCCGACATCGACCTGGCGATCCGCTGGGGCTTCGGCTGGAACTCGGGTCCGTTCGAAGACTGGCAGTCGGCCGGCTGGAAGCAGGTGGCCGAGTGGGTCAAGGAAGACGTGGAAGCCGGCAAGGCGCTGTCGGCCGCGCCGCTGCCGGCATGGGTATTCGAGGGCCCGGTGGCAGAGAACCAGGGCGTGCACGCCGCTGCCGGTTCGTGGTCGCCGGCGACGCAGTCCTTCGTCGCGCGCAGCAAGCTGCCGGTGTACCAGCGCCAGGCATTCCGTGCCGCGATCAAGGGCACTGCCGCGGCCGATCCGCGCAAGGCCGGCCGCACCGTCGAAGAGAACGACGCCGTGCGCATCTGGGTGAGCGAAGGCCAGGACGACGTGCTGGTGGTCTCGTTCAAGAGCAAGATGAACACCATCGGGCCGGACGTGATCGACGGCCTGACCCGCGCCATCGACCTGGCCGAAGCCGGCTACAAGGGGCTGGTGGTGTGGCAGCCGACTTCGCTGCAGCTGGGCGCACCGGGTGGCCCGTTCTCCGCCGGCGCCAACCTGGAAGCGGCCATGCCCGCCTTCATGATGGGCGGCGCCAAGGGCATCGAACCGTTCGTGAAGAGGTTCCAGGACGGCATGATGCGCGTGAAGTACGCCTCGGTGCCGGTGGTGTCCGCGGCGTCCGGCATTGCGCTGGGCGGCGGCTGCGAGCTGATGCTGCATTCGGCTTCGCGCGTGGCCGCGCTGGAGACGTATATCGGCCTGGTCGAAGTGGGCGTGGGCCTGGTGCCGGCCGGCGGCGGCCTGAAGGAAGCCGCGCTGGCGGCCGCGCGCGCGGCGCAGGCCGCGGGCAGCACCAACATCCTGCAGTTCCTGACCAGCCGCTTCCAGAGCGCGGCCATGGCCAAGGTCTCGGCCTCGGCGCTGGAAGCGCGCCAGATGGGCTACCTGCAGCCGTCCGACAAGATCGTCTTCAACGTGCACGAGCTGCTGTACGTGGCGCAGAACGAAGTGCGCGCGCTGGCCAGCGCCGGCTACCGCGCGCCGCTGCCGACGCTGGTCCCGGTGGCCGGCCGCTCGGGCATTGCCACCATCAAGGCATCGCTGGTCAATATGCGCGACGGCGGCTTTATCTCGACGCACGACTTCCTGATCGCCAGCCGCATCGCCGAGGCGGTGTGCGGCGGCGACGTCGAGGCCGGCTCGCTGGTGAGCGAGGACTGGCTGCTGGCGCTGGAGCGCAAGGCCTTTGTCGACCTGCTCGGCACCGGCAAGACGCAGGAGCGCATCATGGGCATGCTGCAGACCGGCAAGCCGGTGCGTAACTAACAGGGCAAGCGAGGAACCGACATCATGAAACAACTGCAAGACGCATATATCGTTGCGGCCACCCGCTCGCCGATCGGCAAGGCCCCGAAGGGCGCGTTCAAGAACACGCGCCCGGACGACCTGCTGGCAACCATCCTGAAGGCTGCCGTGGCGCAGGTGCCGGACCTGGACCCGAAGCTGATCGAAGACGCCATCGTCGGCTGCGCGATTCCTGAGGCGCAGCAGGGCCTGAACGTGGCGCGCATCGGTGCGCTGCTGTCGGGCCTGCCCAATACCGTGGGCGGCATCACCGTCAACCGCTTCTGCGCCTCGGGCGTGAGCGCGGTGGCGATGGCTGCCGACCGCATCCGCGTGGGCGAGTCCGACGTGATGATCGCCGCCGGCGTGGAATCGATGAGCATGGTGCCGATGATGGGCAACTCGCCGTCGATGTCGCCGGAGATCTTCACCCGCGACGAGAACGTGGGCATCGCCTACGGCATGGGCCTGACCGCCGAGAAGGTGGCGCAGCAATGGCAGGTCAGCCGCGAGGACCAGGATGCGTTCTCGCTGGCCTCGCACCAGAAGGCCATCGCGGCGCAGCAGGCCGGCGAGTTCAAGGACGAGATCACGCCGATCGAGATCGTCGAGCGCTTCCCGGACCTCGCCAGCGGCCAGGTGAACGTGAAGTCGCGCACGATCTCGCTGGACGAAGGCCCGCGCCCGGAGACCTCGCTGGAAGGCCTGGGCAAGCTGCGCCCGGTGTTTGCCAACAAGGGCAGCGTCACCGCCGGCAACAGCTCGCAGACCTCCGACGGCGCCGGCGCGCTGATCCTGGTCTCGGAAAAGATCCTCAAGCAGTTCAACCTGGTGCCGCTGGCGCGCTTCGTCTCGTTCGCGGTGCGCGGCGTGCCGCCCGAGATCATGGGCATCGGCCCCAAGGAAGCGATTCCGGCGGCGCTGAAGGCTGCGGGCCTGACCCAGGACCAGCTTGACTGGATCGAACTGAACGAGGCCTTTGCCGCGCAGTCGCTGGCGGTGATGCGCGACCTGCAGCTGGATCCGGCCAAGGTCAACCGCATGGGCGGCGCGATTGCGCTGGGCCACCCGCTCGGTGCCACCGGTGCGATCCGTTCGGCCACGGTGGTGCACGCGCTGCGCCGTCACAACCTGAAGTACGGCATGGTGACCATGTGCGTTGGCACGGGCATGGGCGCCGCAGGTATCTTCGAGCGCGTCTGAACGCGCCTGCGGGACGGTCCCTCGGGACTGTCCCGCCCTTCTGCATCAGGTGAAGAAAGCAGTAACCGGGGGCTGCCGCCCGCGACGCGGGTCACCAGGTAGGGAGGAGACAATAATATGCAGGAGACAGCCATCCTGGCCGATGCCGCGTGCGATCTGCCGCGCGACGTCATGGCCCAGCTGAAGGTCCACACGATTCCGTTCCGCATCCGCGCGGGCGAACACTTTGTCGCCGATACGCGCGATGAAGACGCGCTGCCCACGCTCTACCAGCAATACCTGATCGGCCGCCAGGACCACTACGCCGAATCGATCCCGCTGCTCGAGCGCGAGCTGGAAGAACACCTGCTGCGCAACGTGGTGGCCCACTGCGACCGCGCCATCCTCTTCACCATTGCCAGTTCGCGCAGCAAGCTGTATGCGCATGCCACCGGCGCGGTGATCGGCACCGTGGCGCGCAGCGTGCGCCTGCGCAAGGAAGCCGGGCGCACGGGCCTGTTCGACCTGACCGTGGTCGACACCGGCGCGATCGGGCCGGGCCAGGCGCTGATCGTGCGCGAAGCCGCGCGCATGGCCGCCGCCGGCGCCAGCCCGCAGGCGGTGCGGGAAGCGGTCGAGACGCGCCTGCGCGATGCCGCCCATATGTTCCTGGTGCCCGACGAGCTGCTCTACATGTACACGCGCGCGCGCCAGAAGGGCGAGGGCAGCATTACCTGGGGGCGCTATGTGATGGGCAGCGCCTTCAATATCCGCCCGGTGGTGCGCATGCACCGCGGGCACACCGAGGCCATTGCCAGGGCGCGCGGCTCCGAGGAGGGTGCGCGCCGCGTGCTGCAGCATGCCGAGCAGTGCATCCGCGGCGGCGACCTGATGGTGCCGGCGATCTCGGTCTGCTATGCCGGCCCGCTCGATGACGTGCGCGAGATGCCGGCGTTCCAGTCGCTGGAGCGCACCGCGCGCGGACAGGGCGTGGCACTGATGCTGGCGCCGATGAGCCTGACGGTGGCGCTGAATGTCGGCGCGCGCGCGTTCGGGCTGAGCTATCTTTCCGAATCGCCGCCGCCTTTTGAATAAACCCAGCAATGCATCCACAGATGAGGACACCATGAGCATCCGCACCGGCATCGAGCAGGGCATCCTGACCATCGAGTTCGACCGCATCGACAAGAAAAACGCCATCACCGCGGCGATGTACCAGGCCATGGCCGACGCGCTGCGCGCGGCCGAGACCGACCGCAACGTGCGCGCCATCCTGCTGCGCGGCAAGCCCGAGATCTTTACCGCCGGCAACGACCTGGAAGACTTCATGCAGCGCCCGCCCACCGCCGGCGAAGGCGCGGAGCAGGCGCCGGTGTTCCAGTTCCTCTACCAGATCAGCCACGCCACCAAGCCGGTCGTGGCAGCCGTCAGCGGTGCCGCGGTCGGGGTGGGCACCACCATGCTGCTGCATTGCGACCTGGTCTATGCGTCCGATACGGCCAAGTTGTCGCTGCCGTTCGTGCAGCTGGGCCTGTGCCCGGAGGCCGCCTCGAGCCTGCTGCTGCCGCGGCTGGTCGGCTACCAGCGCGCGGCCGAGAAGCTGCTGCTGGGCGAAGCCTTCAGCGCGCAGGAGGCGCTGGAGATCGGGCTGGTGACGCGGGTGCTGCCGGTGGCCGAGCTGCACGACTTTGCGTTGGAGCAGGCGCGCAAGCTGGCGGCCCTGCCGGCGTCGTCACTGCGCGAGACCAAGCGGCTGATGAAGGCGGGCGATGTGGCGGTGGTGGAAAAGCAGATGGCCGACGAGGGCGCGGTGTTCCGCAGGATGCTGGTGGCGCCGGAGGCGAAAGAGGCGTTTGCTGCCTTCTTCCAGAAGCGCAAGCCGGATTTTACGAAGTTCGAGTAAGGCCCACGTCTGTCCAATCCCGCTTGTTCTCTCCCCTCTCCCGCTCGTGGGAGAGGGGAGAAAACAGCCAGCAAGCGCTGGCTTATCCCTTCAAGCCGACGGCAGCATCCGCGGCTGCCGCGATTCATCCGTCGCCACATACGTCAGCGTGGCCTCCGTCACCTTGACGATCTCATTGCTGTGGCGCATCCGTTGCGCGTAGACCTCGACCGACACCGTGATCGAGGTACGGCCGGTCTTGACGATGTCCGCATAAAAGCTGACCAGGTCGCCAACGAACACCGGATGCTTGAACAGGAAGGAGTTGACCGCGACGGTGGCCACGCGGCCCTGGGCGCGTTCCACCGCCGGGATCGAGCCGGCGATATCCACCTGCGCCATGATCCAGCCACCGAACACGTCGCCGTGCACATTGGCGTCGGCGGGCATGGGCACCACACGCAGAGCGGGATTCTTGCCGGCGGGCAGGGCGGGGACGGTGTGGGGAGCGTTCATGACGGTGTGTGGTGGACTGCGGAAGGAGGCGGGGCGCGGCGAAAGACCCTTCGCCTGCCACGTAATGCGAACTCTGCGACAATCGCGCATTGGCCCGAATTCTAACGTATGCGCCGCTATTCCACGACCGCCGAGCCGGCCCCCGCTCCTGCTTCAAACACGCTCTTTCCCGGTCAGCGCGCGCCCCGCAGCGACTGGCAGACGGTGCGCAACCTGCTGCCCTATGTCTGGCACTACAAGTGGCGCGTGATGCTGGCGCTGGCGTGCCTGGTGTCCGCCAAGGTGGCCAACCTGGGCGTGCCGGTGCTGATGAAGCAGCTGATCGACAGCATGAACCTGCAGCCGGGCGATCCGCGCGCGCTGCTGGCCGTGCCGGTCGGGCTGATCGTCGCCTACGGGCTGCTGCGGCTGTCGGCGACACTGTTCACCGAGTTGCGGGAGATGCTCTTTTCCAAGGTCACGCAGAGCGCCGTGCGCGAGATCGCGCTGCAGGTGTTCCGACACCTGCATGCGCTGTCGCTGCGCTTCCACCTGGACCGGCAGACCGGCGGCATGAGCCGCGACATCGAGCGCGGCACGCGCGGCATCCAGTCGCTGATCTCGTACTCGCTGTACAGCATCCTGCCCACGCTGGTCGAGATGGGGCTGGTGATCGGCTTCTTTATCCTGCACTACGACATCTGGTTCGCGGCCATCACCGGCTGCGCGCTGGTGGGCTATATCGTCTTTACCATCGTGGTGACGGAATGGCGCACGCATTTCCGCCGCCGCATGAACGAGCTCGATTCGCGCGCCAACCAGAAAGCGATCGATTCGCTGCTCAACTTCGAGACCGTCAAGTACTTCGGCAATGAAGAGTACGAGGCGCAGCGCTACGACGAGAACCTGCGCAAGTACCGCACCGCGGCGATCCGCTCGCAGAACTCGCTGTCGTTCCTGAACTTCGGCCAGCAGACCATCATCGCACTGGGGCTGATCCTGATCCTGTGGCGCGCCACCGTGGGCGTGGTCGACGGCAAGCTCACGCTGGGCGACCTGGTGCTGGTCAACACCCTGATGATCCAGCTCTATATCCCGCTGAACTTCCTCGGCGTGATCTACCGCGAGATCAAGCAGGCCACCACCGACATGGACCGCATGTTCGTGCTGCTGGGCACCAACCAGGAGGTGGCCGACGCGCCCGGCGCGCAGCCGCTGCAGGTCAGCGGCGCGCAGGTGCGTTTCCGCGACGTGCGCTTCAGCTATGAGCCGGACCGGCTGATCCTGGATGGCGTGGATTTCACCATCGCGGCGGGCACCACCACCGCGGTGGTCGGGCACAGCGGCTCGGGCAAGTCGACGCTGGCGCGGCTGTTGTTCCGCTTCTACGACGTCAACGGCGGCGCCATCGAGATCGACGGCCAGGACATCCGCGCGATCACGCAGGACAGCCTGCGCCGCGCCATCGGCATCGTGCCGCAGGACACGGTGTTGTTCAACGACAGCATCTTCTACAACATCGCCTACGGCCGGCCAGACGCCAGCCGCGACGAGGTCATCGCCGCCGCGCGCGCCGCGCAGATCGACAGCTTCATCCGCGAGCTGCCGCAGGGGTACGACACCCCGGTGGGCGAGCGTGGCCTGAAGCTGTCCGGCGGCGAGAAGCAGCGCGTGGCGATCGCGCGCACGCTGCTGAAGGACCCGCCGGTGCTGGTCTTCGACGAAGCCACCTCGGCGCTGGATTCACGCACCGAGCAGGCGATCCAGGCCGAGCTGATGCGGCTGGCGCAGAACCGCACCACGCTGCTGATCGCGCACCGGCTGTCCACCGTCGTGCATGCCGACCAGATCCTGGTGATGGACCACGGCCGCATCGTCGAGCGCGGCACCCATGCCGAGCTGATGCGCGCGCGTGGCCGCTACGCCGAGATGTGGGACATCCAGGCGCGCGCCGCCGCCAAGGGCGGCGAAGCCGTGGGCGCGGATGCGCTGGCACTCGACGTGGGCGACGCCACGCAGGACGCCTGACGGGACTGCATTCTCCTGTATCCGCGTGCACCAAGGGGCGGCGGGCATTGTCGACAATCATTGCCGACGATGGCGCTGCGGCAATCGCCTCGCACACTTTTGGTTCGGCAATCGCTTGCGGGCACGCCCTGAAACGGGGCTGAAAAACCTGGCACGTCCCTTGCGGACGAATCCCTCCGAGATCACGATCAACGGAGAGATTCAATGCCTCATTTCCACGCTGCGCTAGCGTCCCCCGGCGTTTGCGCTGCTGCCGCCGAGAACCATGAACATACCGGCACGCGCGCGTCCCGCACTGCGGCACGGCGCCGCCTGCTGAAGCTCGGCGTGATGATCGGCACCAGCCTGGTGCTGTCGACACAGTTCGCCGGCGCGGCCCACGCGCAGGCTGCACCAACCAAGGTCCGCTTCCAGCTCGACTGGCGCTTCGAAGGGCCGGCGGCGCTGTTCCTGCTGGGCGAGCAGAAGGGCTACTACAAGGCCGAGAAGCTCGACGTCTCGATCGATGCCGGCAACGGCTCGGGCAACGTGGTCAACCGCGTGGCCTCGGGCACGTACGACATGGGCTTCGCCGATATGTCGTCGGTGATGGAGTTCTACGGCAACAACCCCGACGCGAAGAACAAGCCGGTGGCCGTGATGATGGTCTACAACAACACGCCCGCCGCCGTCCTCGCGCTGAAGAAGTCCGGCATCCGCGCGCCGAAGGACCTCGCCGGCAAGCGCATGGGTGCTCCGGTGTTCGACGCCGGCCGCCGCGCCTTCCCGATCTTCGCCAGGGCCAACGGCCTGCAGGCGTCCTCGTTCAACTGGCAGGCAATGGACCCGACGCTGCGCGAGACCATGCTCACGCGCGGCGACCTCGATGCCATCACCGGGTTCTCGTTCACATCGATCCTGAACCTGAACGCGCGCGGCGTGAAGGATGAAGACATCGTGGTGCTGCCGTACCCGCAGTTCGGCGTGAAGCTGTACGGCAACGCGGTGATCGCCTCCGAGGATTTCATGAAGAAGAACCCCGAGGCGGTGAAGGCCTTCCTGCGCGCCTTCAGCAAGTCGGCGCGCGACGTGATCGCGCGGCCGGAAGAGGGCATCAAGGCGGTCAAGGCGCGCGACGGCATCATCGATGAGAAGCTGGAAGTGCGCCGGCTCAAGCTGGCGCTGGACAGCGTGGTCAAGTCGCCGGACGCGAAGGCCGAGGGCTTCGGGCGCGTCAGCGAGCCGCGCCTGTCGCTGATGGCCTCGCAGGTGGCCGATGCCTTCGGCACCAAGGGCCGCATCAACCCCGATGCCCTGTGGACCGACGCGTTCCTGCCCAGCGCGGCCGAACTGGATGTGCTGCGATGATGACGCGCCAGGCTGCCTTCATGCCCGCCTCCGGCGGGAGCGCCGCGCCCGCGGCCGCGGAACCCTTTGTCGATTTCAACCGGGTCTGGCTGGCCTATAACGACGAGCTCGCGCACAAGGGCGAGTTCGCGGTCGAGGACATCTCGCTGCAGGTGGCGCCGGGCGAGTTCATTGCCATCGTCGGCCCGTCCGGCTGCGGCAAGTCCACCTTCATGAAGCTGGCGACCGGGCTCAAGGCGGCCACGCGCGGCGTCGTGAGGATTGCCGGCGAGAAGGTGACCGGCCCGCTCAAGCAGGTCGGCATGGCCTTCCAGGCGCCCACGCTGCTGCCGTGGCGCACCACGCTGGACAACGTGATGCTGCCGCTGGAGATCGTCGAACCATATCGCTCCACCCTGCGCGCACGTCGCGACGAGTACGTCGAGCGCTCGCGCAAGCTGCTGCATACGGTGGGCCTGGCCGGCTACGAGGACAAGTACCCGTGGCAGCTGTCCGGCGGCATGCAGCAGCGCGCCTCGATCTGCCGCGCGCTGGTCCACGAGCCGCGCATGCTGCTGCTGGACGAGCCCTTCGGCGCGCTCGACGCCTTTACGCGCGAGGAGCTCTGGTGCGTGCTGCGCGACCTGTGGCAGGCGCAGCGCTTCAACGTGATCCTGGTCACGCACGACCTGCGCGAGGCCGTGTTCCTGGCCGACACCGTCTACGTGATGAGCCAGCGCCCGGGCCGCATCCTGATGCGCAAGGAGATCGACCTGCCGCGCCCGCGCGACCTGGAACTGACCTATACCGAGCCATTTGCCGACCTGGTGCACATGCTGCGCGAGAAGATCGGCCATGTGCGCCAACACTGAGGCAAAGCTACCATGATGACTCTCACTTCCGCGCAGGAGCGCCGCGTGCAGCGCGTGGCGCCCTGGCTGCTGCTGGCCGCGGTGCTGCTGCTGTGGCAGGGCGCGTGCATGGCCTTCGGCGTGTCCGACTTTATCCTGCCGACACCATCGGCGATCGTGGCCTCGCTGGTGGAATATGCCGACGTGATCGCCGGCCATGCGTGGCGCACCTTCTGGACCACCATGGTGGGCTTCGGCGTGGCCATCGCCGTGGGCGTGCTGCTGGGGCTGGCAATGGGCTCGTCACGGCTGCTCTATGCCGCCAGCTATCCGCTGATGACGGCCTTCAACGCGCTGCCCAAGGCCGCCTTCGTGCCGATCCTGGTGGTGTGGTTCGGCCTGGGCGCGGGTCCGGCCATCCTGACCGCGTTCCTGATCTCGTTCTTCCCGATCATGGTCAATATCGCCACCGGGCTGGCCACGCTGGAGCCGGAACTGGAGGACGTGCTGCGCGTGCTCGGCGCCAAACGGCGCGACGTGTTGTTCAAGGTCGGTCTGCCGCGCGCCATGCCGTATTTCTTCGCCTCGCTGAAGGTGGCAATCACGCTGGCCTTTGTCGGCACCACGGTGTCGGAGATGAACGCCGCCAACGAGGGCATCGGCTACCTGCTGGTGTCGGCCGGCTCGGCCATGAAGATGCCGCTGGCCTTTGCCGGGCTGGTGGTGATCGCGGTGATGGCGATGGCGATGTACGAGCTGTTTGCGGTGGTCGAGAAGCGCATGACCGGCTGGGCGCATCGTGGCTGACGGCTTGCCGCCGGACAGGTGACGGAGGCCCGGGCGCGGGTGGATAATCCGCGTCATGGAAATCAAATGGCTTGAAGACTTCGTCAGCCTGGCCGAGACGCACAGCTTCTCGCGCTCGGCCGAGCTGCGCCACGTCACGCAGCCGGCGTTCTCGCGCCGCATCCAGTCGCTGGAGGCGTGGGTCGGCACCGAGCTGATCGACCGCTCGAGCTACCCCACCAGCCTGACCCCGGCCGGCAAGGTGTTCTACGAGCAGGCGCTGGCCATGCTGGCGCAGGTCAGCGAGACCCGTGCGCTGATGCGCGGCCAGCGCTCGGCCAACGCCCAGGTGCTGGAGTTCGCGGTGCCGCATACGCTGTCGCTGACCTTCTTCCCGGAATGGCTCAAGGCGCTGGAGCGCAGGATCGGCACGCTGCCGTGCCGGCTGCGCGCGCTCAACGTCCACGACGCGGTGCTGATGCTGGTGGAGGGCGGCTGCGACCTGGTGATGGTCTACCACCACGCGCGCCAGGCGATCCAGCTGGATCCGGCCCGGTACGACATGCTGGTACTTGGTACCGAGCGGCTGTCGCCCTACAGCGTGCCGGACGCTGCCGGCAAGCCGCAATTCCGGCTGCCCGGCACCGACAAGAAGCCAGTGCCCTTCCTCAGCTACACGCCCAACGCCTTCCTCGGCCGCATGGTCGACCTGCTGCTGGCCGACACCTCCGAGGCGCTCAAGCTCGACAAATGCTACGAGACCGACATGGCCGAGGCGCTCAAGGTGATGGCGCTGGCCGGCCACGGCATGGCCTTCCTGCCCGAAAGCGCGGTGCGCGAGGACGTGGCCGCGGGCCGGCTGGTGCGGGCCGAGTCGGCGCGCGGGCTGCCGTTGTCGATCGACATGGAAATCCGCCTGTACCGCGAGCGCCCGGGCGAGAACGGCAACGAACGCCGCGCCGGGGCACGGCGCAAGCGCCAGCTGGTCGACCAGGTGTGGTCGACCTTGTCGGCGGCCCAGTCCGCCCAGCCGGCCGGCTCCCCGGTTTCCGCCAGATGACAACGTTATGCAGGTTTTGCATGACCGGATGAGCAAACGGCATTGGATTCGGGCGGGGCGCCAGCCCTAAGCTTGCGGGCATTCTTCACACCGGAACCAACCGATGTCTTCCGCAGCACCGACCAATATTGCTGGCCAAAAGCACGCACTCCCGTCTTACCTCAATGCCGACCATCTCGGCCCCTGGGGCATCTACCTGCAGCAGGTCGACCGTGTCACGCCTTACCTGGGCTCGCTGGCACGCTGGGTCGAAACCCTCAAGCGCCCCAAGCGCGCGATGATCGTCGACGTTCCCATCGAACTGGATAACGGCACCATTGCCCATTTCGAGGGCTATCGGGTGCAGCACAACCTGTCGCGCGGCCCGGGCAAGGGCGGCGTGCGCTTCCACCAGGACGTGACCCTGTCCGAGGTGATGGCGCTGTCGGCCTGGATGTCGGTGAAGAATGCCGCGGTCAACGTGCCCTACGGCGGTGCCAAGGGCGGCATCCGCGTCGATCCGCGCACGCTCTCGCACGCCGAGCTGGAACGCCTGACGCGCCGCTACACCAGCGAAATCAACATCATCATCGGGCCGAGCAAGGATATTCCGGCGCCGGACGTGAACACCAACGCCCAGGTCATGGCCTGGATGATGGACACGTACTCGATGAACTCCGGCAGCACGGCCACCGGCGTGGTGACCGGCAAGCCGATCTCGCTGGGCGGCTCGCTCGGCCGCCACGAAGCCACCGGCCGCGGCGTGTTCGTGGTCGGCTCCGAGGCCGCGCGCAATATCGGCCTGGAGATCAAGGGCGCGCGCGTGGCGGTGCAGGGCTTCGGCAACGTGGGCGCGGTGGCGGCCAAGCTGTTCCATGAGGCCGGCGCCAAGGTGGTGGCGGTGCAGGACCACCGCACCACGCTGTTCGACCCGGCCGGCCTGGACGTGCCGGCGATGATGGAATACGCCTCGCACAGCGGCACCATCGAAGGCTTCCGCGGCGAAGTCCTGCGCACCGAGCAGTTCTGGGAAGTCGACTGCGACATCCTGATCCCGGCCGCGCTGGAAGGCCAGATCACGGTGCAGAACGCGCCCAAGATCACGGCAAAGCTGGTGATTGAAGGCGCCAACGGCCCGACCACGCCGCAAGCCGACGATATCCTGCGCGAGCGCAATATCCTGGTCTGTCCCGACGTGATCGCCAACGCCGGCGGCGTGACCGTGTCCTACTTCGAATGGGTGCAGGATTTCTCCAGCTTTTTCTGGACCGAGGAAGAAATCAACCAGCGCCTGGTACGGATCATGCAAGAAGCCTTCCGGGCAATCTGGCAAGTGGCACAGGACAACAAGGTGACGCTGCGCACGGCGGCGTTTATCGTGGCCTGTACGCGGATCCTGCAGGCGCGCGAGATGCGCGGCCTGTATCCCTGATCCGGGCACGGGAAACGGGATAAGGCACTGCCATGGTGCAATGCAATAATCGTCACGCTCCCCATGGCTCATGACCGTCAGACGCGGTCTCCGGCAAGCGCCGGAGACCGCGTTGTCGTATCCGGACGCCGTGCGCAGTGATTGCCCTGAAGTGGGGTTCTAGGAGAAAACCCAGTTGTATTGCGGCGGATGCTGCGCAATACTGTTTCACCAGTGGGGGTTTTATCTCTAGAATCCCGCTTTCTCTTCATGGTCAAGGAGATGTTATGAATTTCGCCAAGCTGGCTGCCCTGATGATTGCCGGGGGCGTGATGTGCGGGACGGCACAGGCAGCTGAACAACTGACGGGCACGCTGAAGAAGATCAAGGACACCGGCGTCATCACGCTGGGCGTGCGCGAGTCGTCGATTCCGTTCAATTACAACCTGGGCGGCGTGCGTCAGGTCGGCTATTCCTACGATATCAACATGAAGATCGTGGAAGCCATCAAGGACCAGCTCAAGCTGCCGAACCTGCAGGTCAAGGAAATCCCGATCACCTCGCAGAACCGCATCACGCTGCTGCAGAACGGCACCATCGACATCGAGTGCGGCTCCACCACCAACAACCTGGAGCGCCAGAAGCAGGTTGGGTTCACCAACTCCATCTTCATCATCGGCACGCGCATCATGGTGAAGAAGGACGCCGGCATCAAGGACTGGGCCGACCTGAAGGGCAAGAACGTCGTCACCACCGCCGGCACCACGTCGGAGCGCCTGCTGCGCAAGATGAACGACGACCAGAAGCTGGGCGTGAACATCATCAGCACCAAGGACCATGGCCAGTCGTTCCTGACGCTGGAATCGGGCCGCGCGGTCGCGTTCATGATGGACGACGCGCTGCTGTACGGCGAGCGCGCCAAGGCCAAGAACCCGGCCGACTGGATCGTGGTGGGCAAGCCGCAATCGCGCGAGTCCTATGGCTGTATGATCCGCAAGGACGATCCGCAGTTCAAGAAGCTGTCCGATACCGTGATCTCCGGCATGATGAAGGACGGTTCGATCAACACCCTGTACACCAAGTGGTTCATGACGCCGGTGCCGCCGAAGGGCCTCAACCTGGACTTCCCGCTGTCCGAAGACATGAAGGCGTTGTTCAAGACGCCGAACGACAAGGCGCTGGACTGACCTGCCGTTGACAGCAGTGTGAAACGGAAGGCATGTCCTTCCGTTTCTTTTTGAGGACGCAACATGAACTACAACTGGCATTGGGCAGTTTTCCTCGAACAGGCCGCCCAGAACGAGACCTACCTGGACTAGATGATCTCGGGCCTGAAGGTAACGCTCGCCCTGGGACTCTCGTCCTGGGTCATCGCCCTGGTCATCGGTTCGGTGCTCGGCGTGCTGCGCACCGTGCCCAACAAGTGGCTGGCGGGCATCGCCGCCACCTATGTGGAAATCTTCCGCAACATCCCGCTGCTGGTGCAGCTGTTCATCTGGTATTTCGTCGCGCCCGAGCTGCTGCCCGGTGGCGAGGCGATCAAGCAGATGAACCCGTTCGCGCAGCAGTTCCTGGCCGCCATGCTGTGCCTGGGCACCTTCACCGCCGCGCGGGTCTGCGAGCAGGTGCGCTCGGGCATCAACTCGCTGGCGCGCGGGCAGAAGAATGCCGGCCTGGCGATGGGCTTCACGCTGCCGCAGACGTACCGCCACGTGCTGCTGCCGATGGCGTTCCGCGTGATCGTGCCGCCGCTGACTTCCGAATTCCTGAACATCTTCAAGAATTCGGCGGTGGCTTCGACCATCGGCCTGCTGGAACTGGCGGCGCAGGGCCGGCAACTGGTGGACTACACCGCGCGCCCGTATGAATCGTTCATCGCGGTCACGCTGATGTACGCGCTGATCAACGTGACGGTGATGCTGATCATGCGCTGGGTGGAAGCCCGCACGCGCGTGCCCGGCTTTATCGGCGGCAAGTAAGGGGGCGCCATGGCTTATTCCTTCGATTTCACTTCCATCACCCCTGCCACGCTCGAGGTCCTGGGCGAGGGCATGATGGTCTCGCTCAAGATCACCGTCACCGCGGTGGTGGTGGGCATCGTCTGGGGCACCATCCTGGCGATGATGCGGCTGTCGTCGTTCAGGCTGCTGAACTGGTTTGCGCAGGGGTACGTGACCATCTTCCGCTCCATCCCGCTGGTGATGGTGCTGTTGTGGTTCTTCCTGATCATTCCGCAGGTGCTGCAGAACCTGTTCAACCTGTCGCCGGCGACCGACCTGCGCATGACGTCCGCGCTGGTGGCCTTTGCGCTGTTCGAGGCCGCGTACTACTCGGAAATCATCCGCGCGGGCATCCAGAGCGTGTCGCGCGGGCAGATGTTCGCGGCGCAGGCGCTGGGCATGACCTATGGCCAGTCGATGCGGCTGGTGATCCTGCCGCAGGCGTTCCGCAACATGGTGCCGCTGCTGCTGACCCAGGGCATCATCCTGTTCCAGGATACGTCGCTGGTCTACGTCAGCGCGCTGGCCGACTTCTTCGGCCAGGCCTACGGCATCGGCGAACGTGACGGCCGCATCGTCGAGATGCTGCTGTTCGCCGGCGTGGTGTACTTCGTTATCTGCTTCTCCGCTTCGCTGCTGGTCAAGCGTTACCAGAAAAAGGTGGCTGTATGATCGAAATCAACAATGTCTCCAAGTGGTACGGCGCCTTCCAGGTGCTGACCGACTGCACCACCAAGGTCGCCAAGGGTGAAGTGGTGGTGGTATGCGGCCCGTCCGGGTCGGGAAAGTCCACGCTGATCAAGACCGTCAACGCGCTTGAGCCGTTCCAGAAGGGCGATATCCTGGTCGACGGCACCTCGGTGGGCAATCCCAAGACCAACCTGCCCAAGCTGCGCTCGCGCGTGGGCATGGTGTTCCAGAACTTCGAGCTGTTCCCGCACCTGTCGATCACCGAGAACCTGACCATCGCGCAGATGAAGGTGCTCGGCCGCTCCAAGGACGAGGCGATGGCCAAGGGCCTGAAGTACCTGGACCGCGTGGGCCTGAAGAGCCAGGCGGAGAAGTACCCCGGCCAGCTGTCGGGCGGCCAGCAGCAGCGCGTGGCGATCGCCCGTGCGCTGTCGATGGACCCGATCTGCATGCTGTTCGACGAGCCGACTTCGGCGCTGGACCCGGAGATGGTCAACGAAGTGCTGGACGTGATGGTGCAGCTGGCGCAGGAAGGCATGACCATGATGTGCGTGACCCACGAAATGGGCTTCGCGCGCAAGGTGGCCAACCGCGTGATCTTCATGGACCAGGGCAAGATCGTCGAGGACTGCGAGAAGGAGGAGTTCTTCGGCAATATCGAACACCGCTCCGAGCGCGCCAGGCAGTTCCTGTCGAAGATCCTGCATCATTGACCGGCCTGGCAGGGCAAGCAGAAAGGGACGCCTCGGCGTCCCTTTTTTCGTTCCCGATGGCTCAGGTGCAGGCCGTGTTGGCCGCGTTCTTCGCCTGCACTTCAGGCGGGATCGGCACCGTCAGCGTCATGGTCGGGTGCCCGTCCTCGAACATGATCAGCTCGCCCGGGGCGAAGCGGGTCCAGGTCTCGTTGTCGGTCAGCGGCTGGGTGGCGATCACCGCCACGCGGTCGTCCGGTGTGGTGACCTGGGCGAAGTCGATCGACAGGTCGGCGTCGATCAGGTGCGCGGTCGAGAACGGCCACTGCCGCACGATGTAGTACAGGTGCGTGGAGCAGTGCGCGAACTGGGCCTGGCCGTTGCACAGCAGGTAGTTGAACACGCCATGCAGCGTGATCTCGCGGGTGATGTCGGCCAGCGCATGGCACAGCTCGTTCAGCGGCGGCTGCGAACCCGGGAAGCGCTTGCGCAGGCCCTGCATCAGCGTGCAGAAGGCCAGTTCGCTGTCGGTATCGCCCACTGGCTGGTAGACGCCGGACAGGAACGGGGTGAAGCCCTTCAGGTCGCCGTTATGGGCAAAGATCCAGTGGCGGCCCCACAGCTCGCGCATGAAGGGGTGGCAGTTCTCCAGCAGCACGGTGCCCTGCGTGGCCTTGCGGATATGCGAGATGACGTTCTTGGACTTGATCGGGTAGCGCTTGATCAGGTCTGCCACCGGCGAGGTGCCGGCTGACTGGTTGTCGATAAACAGGCGGCAGGCCTTGTCCTCGAAGAAGGCCACACCGAAGCCGTCGGCGTGATGGTCGGTCAGGCCACCACGCGCGGCAAAGCCGGTGAAGGAGAACGTCACGTCGGTCGGCGTGGCGCAGTTCATGCCTAGCAGCTGGCACATATCGGGGCACCGGTCGGCAGTGGGCTGCCGCTTTGCAATAGAATGCAGACATTATCCCGCGCACCCGGGCCGCTGCCAAGCAGCGTCGGCCGGCCGCGCGCGGCGACCGGCCATCCTGCACGTATCTCCCCAATAACCATGCGCCAATACAAGATCGCCGTGATTCCCGGAGACGGAATCGGCACGGAAGTCATGCCCGAGGGCATCCGCGTGATGGACGCCGCGGCGCGGCGCTTCGGCATCGACTTCCAGTGGGACCACTTCGACTTTTCCAGCTGCGACTACTACGCCCGCCACGGCAAGATGCTGCCGGACGACTGGTTCGACACGCTGGTCAAGTACGACGCCATCTACTTCGGCGCGGTGGGCTGGCCTGATGCCGTGCCTGACCACGTCTCGCTGTGGGGTTCGCTGCTGCAGTTCCGGCGCTCGTTCGACCAGTACGTGAACCTGCGCCCGGTGCGGCTGATGCCCGGCATCAGGAGCCCGCTGGCCGGCCGCCAGCCTGGCGATATCGACTTTTATGTGGTGCGCGAGAACACCGAGGGTGAATACTCCAGCATCGGCGGGCGCATGTTCCCGGGCACCGAGCGCGAGATCGTGGTGCAGGAAACCGTGATGAGCCGCACCGGCGTCGACCGCATCCTGAAGTTTGCCTTCGAGTTGGCACAGAAGCGGCCGAAGAAGCACCTGACGTCGGCGACCAAGTCCAATGGCATCTCGATCACCATGCCGTACTGGGACGAGCGCGTCGAGGCGATGGCGGCCAGCTACCCCGGCATCAAGGTCGACAAGTACCACATCGACATCCTGACCGCGCATTTCGTCCAGCATCCGGACTGGTTCGACGTTGTGGTGGCCAGCAACCTGTTCGGCGACATCCTGTCCGACCTGGGCCCGGCTTGCACCGGCACCATCGGCATCGCGCCGTCGGGCAATATCAACCCCGACCGCACCTTTCCCAGCCTGTTCGAGCCGGTGCACGGCTCGGCCCCGGATATTGCCGGGCGCGGCGTGGCCAACCCGATCGGCCAGATCTGGTGCGGCGCCATGATGCTGGAGCACCTGGGCCATGAAGCAGCCGGCGCCGCCGTACTGGGCGCGATCGAAAAGGTGCTGGCCGCGGGCCCCGAACACGCGCCGCTGACGCGCGACATCGGCGGCAAGGCCGGCACTGCCGACCTGGGCCTGGCTATCGCGGAGGCGCTGTGAGCGCGGCGGTCGCGGGCGATCCCCGCGCCTTGCTGCTGGACAGCTTCCACGCGGCGGTGGCGGCGGCCGATCCGCTGCAGATCGTGGCGCAGCACCTGCCACCCCCGCACGCGGGCGGCCGCACGCTGGTGGTGGGCGCGGGCAAGGCCGCGGCGTCGATGGCCGCGGCGGTCGAGCGTGCCTACGCTGGCAAGGCCACGCTGGAGGGGCTGGTGGTCACGCGCTACGCCCACGGGCTGCCGACCGACCATATCCGCGTGATCGAGGCCGGCCATCCGGTGCCCGACGAGGCCGGCGAGCAGGCCGCCGCCGATATCCTGGCCAGCGTGCAGTCGCTGACGCCGCAGGACCGGCTGCTGGTGCTGGTGTCAGGCGGCGGCTCCAGCCTGCTGTCGCTGCCGGCCGAAGGCATCCCGATGGCTGACCTGAAGGCCGCCACTCGGGAACTGCTGCGCTGTGGCGCGCCGATCACCGAGATGAATATCGTGCGCAAGCATGTCTCGCGCATCCAGGGCGGGCGGCTGGCGCAGGCAAGCCGTGCGCCGGTGACCACGCTGATCGTCTCGGACGTGGCCGGCGACGATCCCAGTGCGATCGCCTCGGGCCCGACCGTGGCCGACCCGAGCACCTTTGCCGATGCGCTGGAGATCCTGCGCCGCTGGGGCGCGCAGGTGCCGGCCAGCGTGCAGGCACACCTGGAGTGCGGCGCCCGCGGCGACGTGCCGGAGACGCCCAAGCCGGGCGATGCACTGTTCGCCCGGGTCGACCACCGCATGATCGCCACTGCCCATGGCAGCCTGCAGGCGGCCGCGGCGCTGTTCCGCGAACGCGGCATCACCCCGGTGGTGCTGGGCGATACCGTGACCGGCGAAGCGCGCGAAGTGGCCCGCGTCTACGCCGCGCTGGTGCGCGAGATTCGCGCGTACAATGCGCCGTTTGCCGCGCCCGTGGCGCTGATTTCCGGAGGTGAGTGCACGGTCACTTTGCCTGCCGGCGGTGGCGCCACGAAGGCACGGGGCGGGCGTTGCTCCGAATTCCTGCTGTCGCTGGCGGTCGAGCTTGACGGCATGCCCGGCGTGCATGCGATCGCAGCCGACACCGACGGCATCGACGGTTCGGAAGACAATGCCGGTGCGCTGGCCGATCCGACCACGCTGGCGCGCGCCGCGGCCGCCGGCCTGCCGGGACTGCGCCAGCTGGACGCGCACGACGCCTGGGGCCTGTTCGATGCCATCGGCGACCTGGTAGTCACCGGCCCGACGCGCACCAATGTGAACGACTACCGCGCCATCCTGATTCTCTGATTTCGACGAACGCCAGCCGCCGCCGCGGCAGGCCCAAGCTAGCCATGACCCAGAAGCTCACCATCACCCGCCCGGACGACTGGCACCTGCACCTGCGCGACGGCGCGGCCCTGGCCGCCGTGCTGCCCGACACCGCGCGCCAGTTCGCACGCGCCATCATCATGCCCAACCTGAAGCCGCCCGTGACCACGGTGGCGCAGGCGCAGGCCTACCGTGCCCGCATCCTGGCGGCGCTGCCGGCCGGCCTGCAGTTCGAGCCGCTGATGACGCTGTACCTGACCGACAACACCACGGCCGAAGAGATCGCCGCGGCCAAGGCCAGCGGCTTCGTGCACGGCGTCAAGCTGTACCCGGCCGGCGCCACCACCAACAGCGACGCCGGCGTGACCGATATCCGCCGCTGCTACCCGGCGCTGGAAGCGATGCAGCGCGCGGGCCTGCCGCTGCTGGTGCATGGCGAGGTGACCGACCCCAGCATCGACATCTTCGATCGCGAAGCCGTCTTTATCGACCGCGTGATGACGCCGCTGCGCCGCGACATGCCCGAGCTGAAGGTGGTGTTCGAGCACATCACCACCAAGGATGCGGCCGAATACGTGCGCGACGCCAGCGGCCCGGTCGGCGCCACCATCACCGCGCACCACCTGCTCTACAACCGCAACGCCATCTTCACCGGCGGCATCCGCCCGCACTACTACTGCCTGCCGGTGCTCAAGCGCGAGACCCATCGCGAGGCCCTGGTGGCGGCCGCGGTCTCGGGCAGCCCGCGCTTTTTCCTGGGCACCGACAGCGCGCCGCACGCGCGCGGGCTGAAGGAGCACGCCTGCGGCTGCGCCGGCTGCTATACCGCGCTGCATGCGATGGAGCTGTATGCCGAGGCCTTCGACGCCGCCGGCGCGCTGGACAAGCTGGAAGCCTTTGCCAGCTTCAACGGCCCGGCCTTCTACGGCCTGCCGCGCAACACCGGCACGCTGACGCTGGAGCGCGAGGACTGGGAACTGCCGGCCGAGCTGCCCTATGGCGACACCACGCTGGTGCCGCTGCGCGGCGGCGAGACGCTGCGCTGGAAGGCCCGCTAAACCCTGCTGCGGCCTTGCCCATGCAGGCGCAAGCGGGCGACGAGCCCTTCGTCGCCGCGCTGGCCGGGATCGACTGGTCCCGGCCGTGGTTCCAGCTGTTTGCTGCGCAGGGTGCCGCGCTCGCTGCGGCGGTGCAGGGCGGCGCCGATCTGCGCGCGCTGCTAAGTGCGCATGCAGCCCAACTCCGCCTGTGCAATGCCCGCGGCCTGCCGCTGCGTTTCATTGCCCAGCATGCCTTGCCGGAAGGCAGCGCCTATGAGGCGCATATCCATGCCACCGGCGAGATCCCGACCCGCGACAATCTCCACGATTTCTTCAACGCGCTGACCTGGCTGCATTTCCCGCAAGCCAAGCGCGTGCTCAACCAGATCCAGGCCGAGGTCATTGCGCGCGAAGGCGTGCAGACCACGCGCGGCAGCGTGCGCGATGCGGCGACCCTGTTCGACGAAAATGCGGTGCTGTTTGTCAGCACCGACCAGGACCTGGCGGATGCGCTCAAGGGGTTTGCGTGGCAGCGGCTGCTGGTCGAATCCAGGCCGGCGTGGGGCAGGGCCTGCACGGTGGTGCCGTTCGGCCATGCGCTACTCGAAAAACTGGTGCAGCCGTACAAGTCGGTCACTGCCCATGCATGGGTGCTGCCGCTGGCGCCGCAGCAGGCGGCAGGCCCGTGGCTGGACGTCATGCTGGCGCAATCCCTTGCCGCTGCGGCCCAGGCTGGCGCGCTGCGCGGCGGGCGCAGTTTTGCGCCGCTGCCGGTGATGGGTATTCCGGGCTGGTGCGACGATAACGCCGAACCTGGCTTCTACGCCGATACCTCTGTGTTCCGCCCAGGACGGCGCGCCGACTGAAGGCGCCGCCAATCGGTGTTAGACTGCGGGCCGCAAAGCAGGCCAGGCAACCGCTGCCTGCACCGCAAGGTGCAGGGGGAGGAAAGTCCGGACTCCACAGGGCAGGGTGTTGGCTAACAGCCATCCACGGCAACGTGCGGAATAGGGCCACAGAGACGAGTCTTGCCGCCGGGTTCGCCCGGCGGGAAGGGTGAAACGCGGTAACCTCCACCTGGAGCAATCCCAAATAGGCAGGCGATGAAGCGGCCCGCTGAGTCTGCGGGTAGGGAGCTGGAGCCGGCTGGTAACAGCCGGCCTAGAGGAATGGTTGTCACGCACCGTTTGCCGCAAGGCGGGCGGGGCGCACAGAATCCGGCTTATCGGCCTGCTTTGCTTCTTCTTCCGGCATGACCCGGCGCCACCACGGCGTACCGGGTCTGCATCTTCCTTTCAGGCTTCGACGATTTCCATCGTGTGCGTGATCTCGGCCGTCTTGGCCAGCATGATCGACGCCGAGCAGTACTTTTCGTGCGACAGCTTGATGGCACGCTCGACCGTGGCGGGGTTGAGATTCTTGCCGGTCACCACAAAATGGAAGTTGATGCGGGTGAAGACTTTGGGGTCCTCGCCGGCGCGCTCGGCCTGCAGCTGCACGCTGCAGCCGGAAACGTCCTGGCGGCCGCGCTTGAGGATCAGCACCACGTCATAGGCGGTGCAGCCGCCGGTGCCGAGCAGCACCATCTCCATCGGCCGCGGTGCCAGGTTATGGCCGCCGCCGTCGGGCGCACCGTCCATCGCCACGATATGGCCGCTGCCGGTCTGGGCCACGAAGCTCATGCCGTCGGCACCCATCCATGTCACTTTGCATTCCATTTTGTTCGTTCCTGTCGTTTATATTGTGTGCTTCCGATCACAGGCGCATGATCTCGAATCTTGCAATTCTCAGTATATGGCATCGCCCAGCTTGGGTTGCTGACGCCCAAATCCCTATGAAATCTGAGGGTTTCCTCTAGTATGACAGCTCAATGACATGCCTTGATTTTTCGTAAGTCATTGATTTCTAAGCGAAATGCTCTGTCTGGTGCGTCACGTTTTTCTTTCCGCAATACGAAATTGAATTTCGCAGTACAAATTTTCCTTGCACTGGGGAAAACCCCATGTATAATTTGAATCATTGAACGACGGCACTGACAGCGCGCCAGAGTGCGAAAGCGAAGCCCCAGGGCAAGCCGCACCGCCCGCCAGTCCCTCCGTCGATCTCCCAGTGTCTCCTCCACCCTCCTCCTTTGGTGGATTCAAACCCAAGCTCAACCGCTTGGGTTTTTTTTCGCCCCTGCGTTCTGGCGCGCTAAGCACTGAAAAGCGCGCGACGCTGCCCTGGTTTGGGCCCGCGATGGCGGCGACCTTGACGAAAAGGTCAGTCTTTGCTTGTGCGGTTCCGGTAGCCGCCAGTATAATGGAAGGCTTTCCGTCATACCCGCGGAAGAAAGAGCAGGATCAGGCCAGCCCTCACGGGCCAGCCACAAGACTTGCAGGGGCGAGTACAAGCCTTCGCGAGTCGGATTTCGGGTACGAACTAATAGTCAGGAAAAATCATGAAGACCTTTTCCGCCAAGCCTCATGAGGTAAAGCGCGACTGGTACGTGATTGACGCGACGGACAAAGTCCTCGGCCGTGTCGCCAGCGAAGTGGCACGCCGTCTGCGCGGCAAGCACAAGCCGGAATTCACTCCGCACGTCGACACGGGTGATTACATCATCATCGTCAATGCAGCCAAGCTGCGTGTCACGGGTACCAAGGAAACGGACAAGAAGTACTATCGCCATTCGGGCTACCCGGGCGGTATCTACGAAACGACGTTCGGCAAGATGCAGCAGCGTTTCCCGGGCCGTGCCCTGGAAAAGGCTGTCAAGGGCATGCTGCCGAAGGGTCCGCTGGGCTACGCGATGATCAAGAAGCTGAAGGTTTACGCCGAAGCCGAGCATCCGCATGAAGCGCAGCAGCCCAAGGCGCTGGAAATCTAAGGAGGCCAATCCATGATCGGTAACTGGAATTACGGTACTGGCCGCCGCAAGAGCGCTGTGGCTCGTGTCTTCATCAAGTCGGGCAAGGGCGATATCATCGTCAACGGCAAGCCCATCAAAGAGTATTTCGCTCGCGAAACCTCGCTGATGATCGTGCGCCAGCCCCTGGAACTGACCGCTCACGCTGAAACGTTCGACATCAAGGTCAACGTGACCGGCGGTGGCGAAACCGGCCAGGCCGGCGCAGTGCGCCACGGCATCACCCGCGCCCTGATCGACTACGATGCGACCCTGAAGTCGGCCCTGTCGAAGGCTGGCTACGTCACGCGCGATGCACGTGAAGTCGAGCGTAAGAAGGTCGGCTTCCACAAGGCGCGTCGTCGCAAGCAGTTCTCGAAGCGCTGATGCGTTTTCGCAGGTCCGGTACTGCCGGATCTTGCGAGACCAAAGAAACCGCACGCTGGCCGTGCGGTTTTTTTTCGCCTGCAGGGTACGGAAATACTCTGGCCTGCCGAAAAAGCGATTGGGCAGCCATACTTTTGTGGGGTATGGGCTGCGCGCGGCTACAATCACGCCCTGTCGCCATCGGCAAGTGCTGCTTGCCGGCGCGAATGCGCCACGGCCGGAGGGTTCGGCACGAACGAGAGAGGAGTGAGAGTGATGCTGTTTTCGAAAAAGAAGGGCCTTTCGATCGATACTCTGATCGGCGAAGACACCGCCGTCGACGGCGACCTGGTATTTGCGGGCGGCCTGCGCCTGGACGGCCGCGTGCGCGGCAACGTCACCGCGGCGCCGGGCAAGCCGAGCATGCTGGTGGTCAGCGAAAAAGGCATGATCGAGGGCGAGATCAGCGTTGGCCACCTGGTGCTCAACGGCACCGTCAAGGGCCCGGTGCAGGCCACCGACCTGCTCGAACTGCAGCCGCATGCCCGCGTGCTGGGCGACGTGCGCTATGCGGCGCTGGAAATGCACCAGGGCGCGCTGGTCGAAGGCCGCCTGATGCCGCTGGTGCAAGGCGAGATCAAGGCGCTGCCGAACCTGGTCGAGGCGGCGCCGGCGGTCGAAGTGACGGAAGCGGCGGACGAGGCTGCTGTCACGGACCGCGCAACGCCCGCTGCCGACACCCAACCCACTGAAAAGGCCGCCTGAGCGGCACCCGCCATGCCGGGAACCCCTTGAAAACACAGGGTTTCGGCACGATCTTTCAGTAGCGCTTAGAATACAGGCGTATCTAAACAGGAGAACCCCCCATGAACGCAGTCGCAGAGGCACCCGTTACCGAGGACGTGCCGGCACCGTTCGTCTTTACCGACAGCGCCGCCGACAAGGTCAAGCAGTTGATCGAGGAAGAGGGCAATGCCGAACTGAAACTGCGCGTGTTCGTGCAGGGCGGCGGCTGCTCCGGCTTCCAGTATGGCTTCACCTTCGATGAGGAAGTCAACGAAGACGACACCACCATGGTCAAGAACGGCGTCACCCTGCTGATCGACTCGATGAGCTACCAGTACCTGGTCGGCGCCGAGATCGACTACAAGGAAGACATCAACGGCGCGCAGTTCGTGATCAAGAACCCGAATGCCTCGACCACCTGCGGTTGCGGCTCGTCGTTCTCGGTCTGACCGGCACCGGCCCAGAAAAAAACGCACCTTCGGGTGCGTTTTTTCTTTTCCGCGATGGCTTACCGCGCGGCGCGCCAGACCACGGGAAACCAGTCTTCGCGCATGCGCTCGCCGGTCTGCTGATCGATGCCGGGAAAGGGCGGTGAGGTGCGCCCGGGCCGCAGCATGAAGCGCACGTCGTCGCCCAGGAAGCGCGCCGAGAACGCTCGCCGGCGCCCGCTGCCGGTATTGCCGGCAGCGCCATGCACGGTACGGAAGTCGAACACCACGGCATCGCCTGGCTCCAGTTCCGGTGCGAGCAGGGTGTAGCTGCCGTCTTCCACGTCCGGCATCTCCATGAAGGCGTCGTTACCTCCATAGAAGTTCTCGTTGCTGGCCCAGCGCTTGGGCCGCACCAGCCGCGCCCAGCGGTGCGAGCCGGCCACCACGCGCAGGGTATTGGCCTGCGTCACCGGGTCCAGCGGGATCCAGTAGCTCGCGGTCTGGGTGCCGTCGACACAGTAGTAGGGCAGGTCCTGGTGCCACGGCGTGGGCTTGGCCGTGCCGGGCTCCTTGACCAGGATGTGTTCGTGGAACACCTGCACCGCCTGCGACTGCATGATGCGCCCGGCAATGGCAGCCGCCGGCGACTGGCGGATAAAGTCATCGAACGGCGTAATGCGCTGCCAGTTGCAGTAGTCCTCGAAGAAGCGCCCGCTTTCGCCGGGCCGTACGTTCTCGATGGCGAAGGCGCCCGGCTCGGCCAGGTTCTGCGCAAAGCCGTCGCGCAGCCGTTCGACCCAGTCGGTGAAAGCGCCGCGCAGCACCAGCACGCCGTCGCGCTGGTAGGTGTCGATGTGTTCCTGGGTGATGTTCATGGCGATATTGTGTGGGGGCGATGTGCCCAGTATCGCCATGCATTGGGGATAGGAAAAGCATATATTTCCTATGTTGCGATATAGGAAATCATGATCCCCTTCTCTTTCCGCCAGCTCGAATACTTTGTCGCCGCAGCCGAGCACGGCAGCATCAGCGCGGCGGCTCGCGCGCGCCATGTGTCGCAGCCGTCTGTCTCCACCGCGATCGCGCAGCTGGAAGACACTCTGGGCGAGCCTCTCTTCAGGCGCCAGGTCAGCCGTGGGTTGTCGCTGACGCCCGCCGGTCAGCGCCTGCTGGGGCGGGCACGAGACATCCTTGCGCTGGCGGCCGGCCTCACCGTGGACGACGCCACCGGCCGGGGGTTGACCGGCCAGCTCTCGCTGACCTGCTTCCAGGACCTCGGGCCGTACTTTGTGCCACGTCTGCTGGCGGGGCTGCGCCGGCACCATCCGGGCATCTCGGTGACCTTGTTCGAGGCCGACCTGGCGACCGTCCACCGCACGCTGCAGGCGGGCAAGGCCGAACTGGCGCTGACCTATGAACTGGGGCTCGATGCCCGCACCGAGCGCCGCACGCTGGCGGAACTGGCACCCTATGCGCTGCTGCCCGCCGGCCATCCGCTGGCAAGCGGCACCGATGTGAGCCTGGCCGACCTGGCCGGCGAACGGCTGATCCTCGAGGACATCCCGCAGACGCGCGAGTACTTCCTGTCGCTGTTCTGGGCGCATGGCCTGCACCCGGTGCTGCACCAGTACACGCAGACCTTCGAGATGCAGCGCGGACTGGTGGCGCACGGCTATGGCGTGGCGCTGTCGTGCACGCGCCCGGCCGGCGACCACAGCTACGACGGCGTGCCGATCGCCTGCCTGCCGCTGCGCGAGCCGGTGACGCCGCAGCGCGTGGTGCTGGCGCGCTCGCCGGCCATGCGGGCCTCGCCGCTGGCACAAGCGTTCATGGATTGGGTGGAGGCGGGCGGCGCGATGCGCCTGCCTTAGCGCGGATAGATCGCGCCCAGCACGCGCGGCCCGGCGGCGCCGGTCACGGTGGGCACGTTGCCGGGCAGGCGCAGCAGGCACTGGCGTGCCAGCCAGGCAAAGGCGATGGCTTCGACCTGCGACACCGGCACGCCGTAGTCATCCGAGGTCTCGATGGCCACGCCGGGCAATGCCTGCGTCAGTCGTGCCATCACGAACGCATTGCGGGCGCCGCCGCCGCAGACGATCAGGCGGCGCGCATCAGGCGCATGGGTGCGCATGTCGCGCGCGATGGCCTCGGCAGTCAGCGCGGCCAGTGTCGCCTGCACATCGGCAGGCGCGAGGTGTTGGAACGAGGCGAGACGGGCTTCGAGCCAGCCCGGATGGAACAGGTCGCGCCCGGTGCTCTTGGGCGGTGCTGCGCTGAAGTAGGGCTCGGCCAGGCACTGCGCCAGCAGCGCGGCGTCGACCCGCCCGCTGGCGGCCCAGTCGCCGTTGCTGTCGAAGGGAAGCCCGCGGTGGCGGCCGACCCAGTAGTCGAGCAGCGCATTGCCCGGGCCGCAGTCAAAGCCGCTGACGGCGCCGCCCGCCGCGGGCAGGATGCTGATATTGGAGATGCCGCCGATATTGCAGGCAACGCGGGTTTCGGCGTCGCTGCCGAACAGCGCATGGTGCAGCGCCGGCACCAGCGGCGCGCCCTGGCCACCGGCGGCGAGGTCGCGGCTGCGGAAGTCCGCCACCACGTCGATGCCGGCGAGCTCGGCCAGATGCGCCGGATGCTGGCTTTGGCGGGTGTAGCCGATGCCGTCGTACAGGCCCGGCCGGTGGCGGATAGTCTGGCCGTGGGCGCCGATGGCGGCCACCGCGGCCGCGTCGACCTGGGCCTCGCTCAGCAGTGCCGCCACGCAGTCGGCGTAGACCTGCGCCAGTGCATTGGCTGCCAGCGCCTCGCGATGGATCTCGTCCTCGCCCGGCTGCTGCAGGGCAGAGAATGCCGCGCGCAGCGTGTCGGGGAAAGGCTGGCTGGCGGCCGCCAGCACGGCGGGCCGCGCGCCGCTGAAATCCACCAGCACTGCGTCGGCACCGTCCATGCTGGTGCCGGACATGATGCCGATATAGCGTTCGCTGCCAGGCACGGGCTGGGTCACGATGGGCGCGGTCAGTTGGAGGCGGTCAGCACGTTGTAGGTGCGCAGCGCATTGATGCGGCTGAGCAGCCCGCTGGTGTAGGTCAGGAATTCCTGGCGCGACTTGCCGGTCAGCGTCGGCGATTCCATCAGCGTGATGGTCAGCGGGTTCTGCGGCACGTCGTTGAAGCGGAACTCATAGTGCAGGTGCGGGCCGGTGGCCCAGCCGGTCGAGCCGACATAGCCGATCAGCTGGCCCTGGCGCACCGGCTGGCCCTGGCGCATGCCGGCAAAGCCGGACAGGTGCGCGTAGTAGGTCGAGTAGCCGTTGGCGTGGTTCAGGATGACGATATTGCCGTAGCCGTTCTGCTGGCCCACGAACTCGACCACGCCGTCGCCGGTGGCCAGCACCTTGGTGCCGGTCGGGGCGGCGAAGTCCACGCCCTTGTGCTGCGCCCAGTCATGATGCAGCGGATGCTCGCGGCCGCCGAAGCCCGACGACACGCGCGAGAATTCCACCGGCGAACGCAGGAACGGCCGCTTCATGCTGCGCCCGTCGAAGGTGTAGTAGGCGCCGCCGTCCTTGCTGTCTTCGGGCGCGAACCACAGCGCCTGGTGCAGCTGGTTGCGGTTGATCAGCTCCAGTGCGACCACGCGGCCGTTGCGCACGAAGGTGCCGTCGCGGAAGCCCGCTTCGTAGATGATGCGGAAGCGGTCGCCGCTGGCGATGTCGTGGTGGAAGTCGATCACGCCGGAGAAGATCGACAGCATCTGCTGCACGACTTCGTCGGGCACGTTGGCCGCGTCCATGGCCTTGAAGAAACCGCCCGCGGAAATCGCGCCCGAGGCCATCTCATAGTGCACGTCATTGTCGACGCGCTGCACCTTGGCCTTGTAGGTGGCGGCGGTGTTGTCGCTGGCCGCGCGCACGCGTTCGATCACCAGCTCGCGCGAGGCGGCTGCGTCGCCGCCCAGGTTGGCCTGCAGCGACACCAGCGTGTTGCTTTCGTCGATCTCCGCCTGCACCGCCTGGCCGGGGTTCAGGTTGAACAGGCCGCGCGCGGTCGGGTTCTTGACGATGAACGCCTGCGCGTCGGCATCGTCCACGCCCAGCCGCTTGAGCAGGCTGGCGATGGTGTCGCCGCGCTGCATGCGTTCTTCGCGCACGTAGACGGCCTGGCTGTCGGTAAGCTGTTCAAGTTGCTCGCGCACGTCGGGCATGCGCAGCGCCTGCTGCGTGCGCGGTGCGAGCGGATCGTCAAAGGCGCTGCGCGGCGCAACGCCCATCGCCGCGGCCATGCCGAGCGTGAAGATTGCGCCCACCGAGGCCGTCAGTTGTTTGCGCCGCCGCGCGTGCTGGGGGTTGGTCGGATCGACAAGAACCACCAGCTCACGCGCGAAAACTTCGCGGAGTCTGGACCACATCACGTAAAATTCAACCTTGGTCTGAGCACCGCTGCCGGGGACGATGTGTCTCGTCTGCCTTCCTCCCCCGAGGTGCGGCGCGGGCTCTTCACTGTTATTTGGCCGCCTGCACTGCTGCATAAAGTGGCGGGTGGCGCACTGGAAAGGCTTCCGTAGGCGCCGGGAATCGCGGATTATACCAAAATCCGGCCCTGGCGGCTGTCAGGAAATTTCCTAAAATTTCAAGTATTTCAAAGACTTACGTCATGACTGAAGTTGCCACGGGCCCCACGGCCAAATACCCCCTGACGCCGTCGGTGATGCAGGCCCTGGAAGTCTCCAAGCGAGGCTGCGACGAACTGCTGATCGAATCCGAATGGGCGCAGAAGCTGGCGCGCAGCGAGGCCACCGGCGTGCCGCTGCGCATCAAGCTGGGCCTGGATCCGACCGCGCCCGACATCCATATCGGCCATACCGTGGTGCTGAACAAGCTGCGCCAGCTGCAGGACCTCGGCCACCAGGTGATCTTCCTGATCGGCGACTTCACCTCGACCATCGGCGATCCGTCGGGCCGCAACAGCACGCGCCCGCCGCTCACGCGCGAGCAGATCGAGGCCAACGCCCAGACCTACTACCGCCAGGCCAGCCTGGTGCTGGACCCGGCCCGCACCGAGATCCGCTACAACAGCGAGTGGTGCGATCCGCTGGGCGCGCGCGGCATGATCCAGCTGGCGGCCAAGTACACCGTGGCGCGCATGATGGAGCGCGACGACTTCACCAAGCGCTTCCGCTCCGGGATTCCGATCTCCGTGCATGAGTTCCTGTACCCGCTGATGCAGGGCTATGACTCGGTCGCGCTCAAGTCAGACCTGGAGCTCGGCGGCACCGACCAGAAGTTCAACCTGCTGGTCGGGCGCGAGCTGCAGAAGGAATACGGCCAGGAGCCGCAGTGCATCCTGACCATGCCGCTGCTGGTGGGCCTGGACGGCGTCGAGAAGATGTCCAAGTCCAAGGGCAACTACGTCGGCGTGACCGAGGCGCCTAACGAGATGTTCGGCAAGCTGATGAGCATCTCGGACGACCTGATGTGGCAGTACTACACGCTGCTGTCGTTCCGCCCGCTGGCCGAGATCGAGCTGATGAAGCAGGAAATCGCGCTGGGCCGCAATCCGCGCGACTGCAAGGTGCTGCTGGCGCAGGAAATCGTGGCGCGCTTCCACAGCCAGGCCGATGCCGAGAAGGCGCTGGAAGACTTCAACCACCGCGCCCGCGGCGGCGTGCCGGACGATATCCCGGCAGTGAGCCTGACTGGCGCGCCGCTGGGCATCGCGCAGCTGCTCAAGCAGGCCAACCTGGTGCCGTCCACCTCGGAAGCCAACCGCAATATCGAGCAGGGCGGCGTCAAGATCGATGGCGCCACGGTCAGCGACAAGGCCACCAGGGTGGCAGCGGGCACCTATGTCGTGCAGGTGGGCAAGCGCCGTTTCGCGCGCGTGACGCTGGCCTGAGGCGGCCGGGATGATCGCGCTGATCCAGCGGGTGGCCCAGGCCCGCGTCACGGTCGAAGGCCGCACCACCGGTGAAATCGGCGCCGGCCTGCTGGCGCTGGTCTGCGCCGAGCGCGGCGACACCGAGGCGCAGGCCGAGCGGCTGCTGGCCAAGATGCTGTCGTACCGGGTGTTTTCCGATGCTGCCGGCAAGATGAACCTGCCGGTTCAGAACATGGACGGCAACGGCAACGCCGGCGGGCTGCTGGTGGTTTCGCAGTTCACGCTGGCGGCCGATACCAACAGCGGCACGCGGCCGAGTTTCACGCCCGCTGCCTCGCCCGAGGACGGCCGGCGCCTGTACGAGCATTTCGTGGCGCAGGCGCGCGCCGCCCATCCGCAGGTGCAGACAGGCGAGTTCGGCGCGATGATGCAGGTCAGCCTGGTCAACGACGGCCCGGTCACCTTCTGGCTGCGGGTGCCGCCGGCCTGAACAGATTCCAAGCTGCCGCGCCCCGGCGCGGCACCAAGACAGGAGAGACAAATGAAAGTCTGGAGCAAGTCCTTCAACGACAACGCGCCGATTCCCGGCGAGTTCGCCTTCTGCGTGCCCGACGCCGCCGCCCACGTGGCCCTGTCGAATAACCGCAATCCCGACCTGCGCTGGGAAGACGCCCCGGCCGAGACGCGCTCGTTCGTGCTGATCTGCCACGACCGCGACGTGCCAAGCAAGGGCGACGACGTCAACCAGGAAGGCCGCGAAGTGCCGGCCGCGCTGCCGCGCGTTGACTTCTTCCACTGGGTGCTGGTCGACATCCCGCCGGGCCTGACCTCGATCGCGGCGGGCTCGCACAGCGACGGCGTGATCGCGCGCGGCAAGCCGGGCCCCGAAGCCACCGGCGGCACCGCCACCGCGGGCGGCCTGCGCCACGGCATCAACGACTACACCGGCTGGTTCGCCGGCGATGCCGACATGAAGGGCGACTACTACGGCTATGACGGCCCGTGCCCCCCGTGGAACGACACGCTGCTGCACCACTACGTGTTCACGCTGTATGCGCTGGACATCGACCGGCTGCCGCTCGATGGCACCTTCACCGGCGCGCAGGTGCGCGAGGCGATCCAGGGCCATGTGCTGGCGCAGGCCAGCCTCACCGGCACTTATACGCTGAACCCCAATCTGGCGAAATAACGTCTGGCCGGCGCCGCGCCAGCCGCGCGGCGCCGGCCTCAAAGGAAATCCCGAAGGAAACGGCATGTCGCAAAGCCCCGGGCCGCATTCGCTGGCCTATACCCACCTGATCGTGATCCGCCACGGCGAAACGGCCTGGAACCGGGAGCGCCGGCTGCAGGGCCAGCTCGACATTCCCCTGAACGAGACCGGCCGCGCCCAGGCGCGCGCGCTGGCCACGGCGCTGGCGGGCGAGCCGATCGATGCGGTCTATGCCAGCGACCTGTCGCGTGCGATGGAAACCGCTGCGCCGCTGGCCGAGGTGCTCGGGCTGCAGGTGCGCCCCGATGCGCGCCTGCGCGAGCGCAGCTACGGCACGCTGCAGGGTAAGACCTACGCCGAAGTAGCCGAGCACCTGCCCGAGGATTTCGCCCGCTGGCAGGCGCGCGTGCCGGACTACGCGCCGCCTGAAGGCGAGTCGCTGCTGGGCTTCCATGAGCGCGCGGTCGAGGTGGTGCTGGCGCTGTCGCGCCGGCATCCCGGCGAGCGCATCGCGCTGGTGGCGCACGGTGGCGTGCTTGACTGCCTGTACCGCGAGGCCACCGGCATGACGCTGGAAGCACCGCGCCAGCATGAACTGCTCAATGCCAGCGTCAACCGGCTACGCAGCGACAGCAGCCACCTGACGCTGGCGCAGTGGGGCGATGTCAGCCACCTTGAAAACCTGTCGCTGGACGAGGTGGACCGGCGCGTGCCTTAGCGCTACACGCGGACGCGGAACGGGGTGAAGTCGGTATTGCGGTCGAAATAATCCTCGTTCTCGGCCCGCTTCAGGAACCCGACCACCTTGTACGTCACCGGTGTCATCACCACTTCCCAGCCGGTCTTCAGCACGTACTGCGCCACTGCCACCTGGATCACCTTTTCCAGCGGCCAGATGCCGTAGAACGCGATCACGTAGAACAGCGACGAGTCGACCAGCTCACCGGCCAGCGAAGAGCCGATCGTGCGCGTCCACAGCCACCGCCCCGAGGTCCACAGCTTCATCTTGGCCAGCACGTAGCTGTTGGTGAAGCTGCCGCAGCAGAAGGCGATCAGCGAGCCGAGCGCAATCCGCCAGGTGTTGCCGAACACGTCCTGCAGGCTTTTCTGGTAGTCCGCCATGAAGGGCGCCACCGGCATGTTCAGCACCACCAGGCTCATGAAGGTGGCGAAAGCCAGCGCGGCAAAGCCGGCCCAGACCACGCGCCGGTCGCGGCCGTAGCCGTAGACCTCGGTCAACACGTCGCCGAAGATGTAGGAGATCGGGAAGAACAGCACGCCGGCGCCGAAGGTCACCGTGCCGATCACGGGCAGCGTCACCTGTGCCGCCTTGGCCGCGCCGATCAGGTTCGAGCACAGCAGCACGGTAACAAAGGCCACCATGACGAAGTCATAGTAACGGTAGACGCGGCCAGCGGGGCCTGCGCTGGCGGGGATGGCGGACATGGGGGCTCCCGGTCGGACGCGCTGGCGCGCGGTGTTTTGGGCGCGATTATGCCAGCGGACCCCGGATTCTGCCGCGGCATGCGCAAGCGTTGCTGCGGCCGCCTGAAATGAAAATTCCCGGCCGAAGCCGGGAATTTCAGGTGGAGCGGCGCAGCCGGGTGGCCGGGTCAGATATCCAGCTTGCTGATCTTGGAGCCGTTTACCGAGACGTCGAACATCAGGCCGGCATTGGTCTGCACGAAGGCAATCACCGGCTGCTGGCTGGTCAGGGTGTCGAGCCTGCCGTCCGCGCCGACCTTGGCCACCGCCACGTTGGCATCGGCGCCGGCGGTCCAGCCCTTGCTGGCAACAAACTTGTTGTAGGCCTCCGGGGTCATGAACATGATGATGACGGCCTTGGACTGCCCGCCGGCGGTCAGCCCGACCGAGGCCTGCGTCGTGCTGTAGTAGCCGACCGTCGCGCCCTTCGATCGCAGCGCACCCTCGCCGTACTCGCCGCCTACCACCAGGCCGGCCGAGATGACACGCGGGAACACCAGGACTCCTTGCGCACGCTGCGCCAGGTCGCGTGCGCCGGGGTTGGCGGAGAACAGCCGGTTCAGCGCTCCGTCCACCCCTGCATCGATTTCCTGCTTCTTGGCGACCGGGTCCTTCGAGGCGCTGGTGCCGGTGGTGGTGCAGCCTGCCGCCATTGCGGTGGCAACGAGCAGGCCCGATCCGGCAACCCGGGTAACAAAGTGGCGACGATTCATAGGTAACCTCCTGATGGGAAAAGTACCGCGTCTGGCTCAGTGGCTCAGTTGGCTGCGGCTGCCGCGGGTGCCTTGACCGTAATGGCCACGACTTCACGGTAGACGATCTTGGCCATCTGGCCCTGCTTGATGCCGTTCAGGTCGATGGCCGGATCCTGCACTTTCACGGTGCGCAGCGTCTCGCGCGGACCGCGGAAGGTGATCAGGCGCTTGGCCGGGTCGACCTTGGTGATCTGTGCGGTCACTGTGGTGGTGATCTCGCGCATGATGCCGGGCTTGCCGCCCTCGGCGGCGCGCGTGGTGCGGTCGACCGATTCGGCCAGTGCGGTGGCCTTGCTGTCGACCGGCTCAAGCGCGGCGACCAGCGCGGCGCCACGCGCCACGGTGAGGATGTCGCCCTTGCGGATCTGGCCAAAGTTGCGGGCCTCGTCGCCAGCCACCAGTTCGACCACGTTGCCGCGCGGGCCCTGGACCAGCACGGCCTTGGATTCGGGATCGATATCGACGATCTTGCCGCTGATGACCGCCTCTTCGGCCACGCCGACCGGCGCCGGCGGGCGCTGGGCGTTGGCACTGCCGGCGGCGAACGCGGTGGCGGCGAGGGCTGCGGCGAGCAGGCTGGACGAATGGCGAATCATTGGCTTTCCTTGACGTATTTGTGAAGGTGCCGTGCCTGGCGGGGCGCGGCCATCGCAGCACCGGGCCGGTGCCGATAAAGCCATTGTGGACAATCGGCCACGGGCCAGCAATCCACTTCGAAAAAATTTGGAGCGCGAAATTAAAACGTTTAATTGGTGCTGCGCCGGGGCCCTGCCAAGGCGCTGTTGCTGCTTCGTGCTGTCAGGCGTCGCCGAACAGTTCGCTGGCGCCGCTGCCTTGCGGGTTGGCCAGGCCGAAATGCCGGTAGGCGGCAGCCGTGGCCACGCGCCCGCGCGGCGTGCGCTGCAGGTAGCCTTGCTGGATCAGGTAGGGCTCGAGCACGTCCTCGATGGTGTCGCGCTCCTCGCCGATGGCCGCGGCGAGGTTGTCCACGCCCACGGGGCCGCCGCCGAACTTGTGCAGCACTGCTTCCAGCAGCTTGCGGTCCATCAGGTCGAAGCCGACGCTGTCCACGTCCAGCATGGCCAGCGCCGCGTCGGCCATGGCGCGGGTGATGTTCCCGTCACCCTTGACCTCGGCGTAGTCGCGCACCCGGCGCAGCAGCCGGTTGGCGATACGGGGCGTGCCGCGCGCGCGCCGGGCGATCTCCAGCGCGCCCTGCGGGTCGATACGGGCATGCAGCAGCTGCGCCGAGCGCGTGACGATGCGGGCCAGCTCATCGGCGGTATAGAACTCCAGCCGCGCCACGATGCCGAAGCGGTCGCGCAGGGGGTTGGTCAGCATGCCGGCACGCGTGGTGGCGCCCACCAGCGTGAACGGCTGCAGGTCGAGCTTGACCGAGCGCGCCGCCGGGCCCTCGCCGATCATGATGTCGATCTGGTAGTCCTCGAGCGCCGGGTACAGGATCTCCTCGACGACCGGCGAGAGCCGGTGGATCTCGTCGATGAACAGCACGTCGTTGGCTTCCAGGTTGGTCAGCAGCGCGGCCAGGTCGCCCGGGCGCTCCAGCACGGGGCCCGAGGTCTGGCGCAGGTTGACGCCCATCTCGCGCGCGATGATGTGGGCCAGCGTGGTCTTGCCCAGGCCCGGCGGGCCGAACAGCAGCACGTGGTCCAGCGCCTCGCGCCGGTTGCGCGCGGCGTGCATGAAGATATCGAGCTGCCCGCGCACCTTTTCCTGGCCGACATACTCGTCCAGCAGCTTGGGCCGCAGCGCGCGCTCGAACGCCTCCTCCTGCGACGAGGCGGGGGTGGCGGCAATTACGCGGGCGGGGGCGGCAAGCTTGTCAGTTTCGATCATGGTGGTCAGGGGCCCGGACAGCGGCAACAATCCGCCATTCTACGCGCCTATGCAGGTCTCAAGCCTTGGACAATGCCTTGAGCGCCAGCTTGATGCCGTCCGACACGCCGGTCCCCGCCGGCACCTGCTTGATCGCGGCGGCGGCTTCCTTTTCCGAGTAGCCCAGCGCCAGCAGCGCATTGAGCACGTCGACGGCGCTGTCCGGCACCGCCGGCGTGCCCGGCACGTGGCCCAGCTCCGCGCCCAGCTTGCCCTTGAGCTCCAGCAGCAGCCGCTCCGCGGTCTTCTTGCCGATGCCGGGAATGCGCGTGAGGCGGCCGGCTTCCTGCAGCGTGATGGCCTGCGCCAGCTCGGGCACCGACATGCCCGACAGCACCGCCAGCGCCATGCGCGCGCCGATGCCGGTGATCTTGATCAGCTCGCGGAAGGTGTTGCGCTCCGATGCGGTGCCGAAGCCGTACAGCAGGTGCGCGTCCTCGCGCACGATCAGCTGCGTCAGCAGTGTCACCGGCTGGCCCACCGCGGGCAGGTTGTAGAAGGTGCTCATCGGCACGTCCACCTCGTAGCCGACGCCGTGGCAGTCGACCAGCAGGTGCGGGGGATTCTTCTCGATAAGGGTGCCGGCGATGCGTCCGATCATGGTGCGGAGGAGGGAATGGAAGGTGGGGGTCAGGGACCAGGCGGCCGCAAGTGTAGCCCAGCGGCCGCCCTGCCGGGGTCAGCGCGCCGGCGTATCCACCGCGCGCCGGCCCAGCGCCGGGTCGTCGGTGAAGAAACCATCGATGCCGGCCGCGATAAAGGCCTGCACTTCCCGCTCCATGCCGGACGGGCTGCGCGTGGCGTCGTCGCCGCCGGCCTGCAGCACCTTGGGCAGGAAGCTGTTTTCCGGACGGAAGGTGTAGGGATGGACGAACAGCCCGGCAGCATGCGCCTGGCGCACCACCGGCGTCGGCGCAGCCAGCGCGCCCTGCGCATCGCGCGGCACCACGCTGCTCTTCTCGGGGCCGATGCCGTCGGCATAGGCTGCCACCTCGCGCAGGCCGGTCGCGCCCAGCATGTCGCCGAAGGTGCGGCCGTCGCCCGCCAGCTTCCAGTCGGCCGGGCCCTTGCGCGGGTTGCCGATGAGCTGCACCAGCTTCACGTTGTGCTGCCCGCTGCCAAGCGTGCGCCGCAGCGCGCGCAGGCTGCCGGTCTCGAAGCATTGGATAAACACGGGTGCGTTGCGCAGGTAGGGTTGTGCCCGCAGCGCGGCCACCAGCTTGTCCTCGAGCGGCAGCCCGATGCCGCGGAAGTAGCTCGGGTGCTTCAGCTCTGCGTAGATGCCGATGGGTTTGCCGGTGCGCAGCGCGGCCTGCTCGGCCAGGCGCACGATCTCGTCGAAGGTCGGCACCTCGAACTGGTCGTTCAGGCGCGCATTGTCCGGGCGCAGGCGCGGGATGCGCTCACGCGCGCGCAGCGTCTTGAGCTCCGCCAGCGTGAAGTCTTCGGTGAACCAGCCGCTCAGGCGCTCGCCGTCGATCACCTTGGTGCGCTTGCGCTCGGCGAACTGCGGCAGTTCGGCCACGTTGGTGGTGCCGGTGATGTCGTTCTCGTGGCGCGCTACCAGCACGCCGTCGCGTGTCATGACCAGGTCGGGCTCGATGGCGTCGGCGCCGTCCTCGATGGCTTTGGCGTAGGCGGCAAGTGTATGTTCGGGGCGCAGCGCGCTGGCGCCGCGATGGGCGATCACCAGCGGTTTGGGAGGCTGGGTGGCGGCGGCCGCAGGCGCAGCGCTCGCGGCGGGTGCCGGCACCGGAGCCGCGGACACGGGCTTAGGGCGCGGCGCGGTGGCGCAGCCCGCGACCAGCGCGGCGCAGGCCGCGGCGGCCGGAAACAGCCAACGCCGGAAGGCAAGAACAGGGAAGAGGCTGGGGCGCCGGCGCGGCGCGCTCAATCGGGACTGACTAGGCATGCAGCGTTCCTGTGGTGAGACCAAGGCCCGATTGTAAGAGATGGGGAAGCGGGCACAGCAAGCGCCAGCCGCTGGCGTGTTCAGCCGACCAGCCGCCCGCGCCGCACGCGCATGCCTTTGCGCACCAGGTCGGGCGCCAGGCCCGACAGCGTGCCCAGGGTATCGCTGCCGTTGGCATGGCAGATCGCCACGCCGAGCGCATCGGCCGCATCGCTGCCGGGCTGGCCGGGCAGCATCAGCAGCCGCGTCACCATTTCCTGCACCTGCGCCTTGTTGGCGCGGCCGTAGCCGACCACCGCCACCTTGAGCTGCAGCGCGGTGTACTCGAACACCGGCAAGCCGTAGCCCACCAGCCCGCAGATCGCCGCGCCGCGGGCCTGGCCGAGCAGCAGCGTGGACTGCGGGTTGACGTTGACGAAGACCTTCTCGATCGCCGCGCAGTCGGGTGCATAGGTGCGCGACACTTCGCTGATGCCGTCGTAGAGCGTCTTCAGCCGTTCCGGCAACGTTGAATTGCCGTCGCTCTTGATCGTGCCCGAGGCCACGTAGGCAAGCTTGTTGCCGTGCTTCTCGATCACGCCGAAGCCGGTGGTGCGCAGGCCGGGGTCGATGCCTAGGATTCGCATTGGGTGGGTAGGATGGATGCCGTCGCTAGTGTATTGCTTTTTGCACCGGCACCTAAGGCAAAAAGCGGTTTCGCTTTCCCTTGCAGGAGAACGAAACCGCTTCGGAGCCGGCGGCCTTGCCAGGCAAGGCCGCAAGCCTGCCAGTGCTTAGTGGCGGAAGTGGCGCGTGCCGGTCACCACCATGGCGATGCCGCGTTCGTCGGCGGCGGCGATCACTTCGTCGTCGCGCATCGAGCCGCCCGGCTGGATCACGCAGGTCGCGCCCGCGTCGACCACCACGTCCAGGCCGTCACGGAACGGGAAGAACGCGTCCGAGGCCACTGCCGAGCCGGCCAGCGTCAGGCCGGCATTCTGCGCCTTGATGCTGGCGATGCGGGCCGAATCCACGCGGCTCATCTGGCCCGCGCCCACGCCCAGCGTCATACCGCCGCCGCAGAACACGATGGCATTGGACTTGACGAACTTGGCCACGCGCCAGGCGAACATCAGGTCGTCCATTTCCTTCGGGTTCGGGTGGCGGCGCGTCACCACGCGCAGCTCGGACGGCTGCACGTTCCTGGCGTCCGGGCTCTGCACCAGCAGGCCGCCGCCGACACGCTTGAAGTCATACTGGTTGATGCCCTGGCCCAACGGGATCTCCAGCAGGCGCACATTCTGCTTGGCCGCGAACACGGCACGCGCGCCGGCGCTGAACGACGGGGCGATCAGCACTTCGACGAACTGCCTGGCCACGGCCTGCGCGGCGGTTTCGTCCAGCTCGACGTTGAAGGCGATGATGCCGCCGAAGGCCGAGGTCGAATCGGTCTTGAAGGCCTTGTCATACGCTTCCAGCGCATTCGCGCCCAGCGCCACGCCGCACGGGTTGGCGTGCTTGATGATGACGCAGGCGGCGCCGCTGGCGGCGTCGAACGACTTGACGCATTCCCAGGCCGCGTCGGCGTCGGCGATGTTGTTGTACGACAGTTCCTTGCCCTGCAGCTGCACGTAGTTGGCCAGCGCGCCGTCCACGGCCCTCAGGTCGCGGTAGAACGCGGCGGACTGGTGCGGGTTCTCGCCGTAGCGCATTTCCTGCACCTTGTCGAAGGCGAGGTTCAGCGTCTGCGGGTAGGCGCTGCGGCCCTGGTGCGACTTGTCGGCACCCAGGCTGGTCAGGTAGTTGGTGATGGCGCCGTCGTACTGGGCGGTGTGCGCGAACACCTTGGTGGCCAGGCGGAAATTGGTGTCGTAGCCGACGCTGTTGGCGTTGGCGCGCATTTCGTCGAGCACCACGGCGTAGTCGGCCGGGTCGACGATCACGGTCACGTCGCGATGGTTCTTGGCCGCCGAACGCAGCATGGTCGGGCCGCCGATGTCGATGTTCTCGATCGCGTCGGGCAGGGTGCAGTCATCCTTGGCCACGGTCTGCTGGAACGGGTACAGGTTCACCACCAGCAGGTCGATGGTCGGGATGTCGTGCTCGGCCAGCGCGGCCATGTGCTCGGGCAGGTCGCGGCGCGCCAGGATGCCGCCGTGGACCTTGGGATGCAGTGTCTTGACGCGGCCGTCGAGCATTTCCGGGAAGCCGGTGTAGTCGGCCACCTCCGTCACGGGCAGGCCGCTGTCGGCCAGCAGCTTGGCGGTGCCGCCGGTGGAAAGCAGCGTGACGCCGAGCGCGTTCAGTTCGCGCGCGAAATCGACGATGCCGGTCTTGTCGGAAACGGAGAGTAGGGCTTGCTTGATCATGGCTGTGGGAGACGCTTCAAATTCAAAGTAAACCGTGCTGCTGCAGCTTCTTGCGCAGCGTATTGCGATTGATGCCCAGATAGGCGGCGGCCAGCGACTGGTTGCGCTCGGCGCGCACCATCACGGCTTCCAGCAGCGGCCGTTCGACCGCCTCGAGCACCATGTTGTACATATTCGACGGCTCTTCGCCGTCCAGGTCGCGAAAATAAGTGTCCAGGCTTTCCCGGATACACTGGTCGATAGCGTTGCGGCTCATGCGGCAAGCAACTCCCCGTTTTTGTTGTTGTTCGCTTCGTCTTGGTCTTGTGCTGCGTCGTCCACGTACACCAGCCGGTCAGAGATCTGCGCCTGCTCGTCGAAGAACGCATTGACCGCCGCCAGTTGTTCGGCGGTGCTCTCCAGTGTGTTCATGCGGTGGCGGAACAGGTTGGCGCCGCGCAGCCCGCGCGTGTACCAGGCAATATGCTTGCGCGCGGTGCGCACGCCGGTGAATTCGCCATAGAAGGCGTAGTGGTCTTCCAGGTGCGCATTCATGATGGCACGGATCTCGGCCACTTCCGGCGACGGCAGCATCTCGCCGGTCTTCAGGAAGTGCTCGATCTCACGGAACAGCCAGGGCCGGCCCTGCGCCGCGCGGCCGATCATGATCGCGTCCGCGCCGGTCAGCGCCAGTACTTGCTTTGCCTTCTGCGGCGTGGTGATGTCGCCGTTGGCGACCACCGGGATCGAGACCGCTGCCTTGACCGCGGCAATGGTCTCGTACTCGGCGTTACCGTGGTACAGGTCGGCGCGGGTGCGGCCGTGGATGGTCAGCATGCTGATGCCCGCGTCCTCGACCATGTGCGCGATGCGCAGCGCATTGCGGTTCTCGCGGTTCCAGCCGGTGCGGATCTTCAGCGTGACCGGCACCCGGTCGCCCACTGCGCCGACCACGGCCTGAACGATGCGCACCACCAGCGGCTCGTTCTGCAGCAGGGCCGAGCCGGCGGCGACGTTGCACACCTTCTTGGCCGGGCAGCCCATGTTGATGTCGATGATCTGCGCGCCGCGGTCCACGTTGTAGCGCGCGGCCTCGGCCATCATCGACGGCTCGGCGCCGGCGATCTGCACGGCGATGGGTTCGACCTCGCCGGCGTGGTTGGCGCGGCGCATGGTTTTCTCGCTCTTCCACAGCTGTGCGTTGGACGCCACCATTTCCGACACCGCATAGCCCGCGCCGAGCTGCTTGCACAGCTGGCGGAAGGGCCGGTCCGTCACGCCCGCCATCGGGGCGACAAACAGGTTGTTGCGGAGTTGGTGAGGTCCGATCTGCACGGTTGGGCGGCGGTTCTGAGAGGCCGTCCCGGTGACCGTAGCGTTCCCCTCGCGGCGTGGATGGCGCCAGGGAAGGGGTCGGGACAGCCTGCTCTGAGACGGAAGACGAAACGGAAAAACATGCCCCTGCCGAAACTGCAGCCGGCCTTGGATCGGGACATGTGCGAGGGCAGGATTCTACCGCCAAACCATCGCCATTGCCCAAGATTTGAGCATCCGGAGCGCAACCGGGCAGGGGCCGTGGCGCAAACGCCGCCATGCGCGTGGCGCTTGCGCCACTGGCGGGGTCAGCGACGCATCCCGAACATCATGTGGCGCGCCAGCGCATGCCGCAGCGGCGGCAGGCAGGCCAGCACGGCCAGCGACGCGCCCCGCGCGTGCGCGGCCAGGGGGTAGGCGATGCCGAACACACGTGGCAGCAGGTCGGTCACGCCGATGGTGACGGCGCGGTCGAGCCGGTGGCGGCTGGCGAAGGCTTGCAGCGCCTGCGGCGTGCAGGCGCTGCGCAGCGAATCGGCCAGCGCGAAGGCGTCGCGCAAGCCCAGGTTGAGTCCCTGTCCGGCCACCGGGTGCAGCGTTTGCGCGGCATTGCCGACCGCCGCCACGCGGCCGTTGACGGTCACCGGGGCCGCATTCAGGCCGAGCGGGAAGGCATGGCGCTTGCCGGCCAGCGTGAAATGGCCCATGCGGTCGCCAAAGGCCCGGCCCAGTTCCGCCGCGAACTCCGCTTCCGGCAGCGCGATGCGCCGCGCGGCCTGGTCCGGCGGGCAGCACCACACCAGCGCATAGCCCGGCACGCCATGCTCCTCGTGCGGCAGCAGCGCCAGCGGGCCTTCGTCGGTAAAGCGCTCCCAGGCCCAGCCCGGCTGCGGGCGCGAGCAGGTCACATGGGCGATCACCGCGGTCTGGCGGTAGTCGCGCGTGCGCGCGCCGCGGCCCTGGTGGGCGGCCTGCTGGTGGAACAGCCCGCCCTCGGCCTGCACCACCAGGCGCGCGGCCAGGTGTGCCACCTGGCCGTCGTGGCCGGTGCCGGCCAGTTGCACGGCGCCGGCATCGGGATCGTCCGCGGCGCTCGGCGCAGGATCCTGTGCGATCTGGTCGATGCGGGTCTCGAACACACGCTGCAGCCGGCCTTCGCCCGCCGCCTGCGCGGCATGGGCGAGCGCGCGCTCCAGTGCCTCGCACAAGTCGCCGTAGCGGACCACGTAACCGAGCGCCGGCACGCCGTAGTCGTCATGGTGCAGCCGCACATGGCCGAAGCGGCCGCGCTGCGAGACATGGATATGCTCGATCGGGCTGCCGGGCACCGGCCAGGCGCCGATCTGCTCCAGCAGCTGGCGGCTGCCATGCGACAGCGCGATCGCGCGCGGATCGCGCGCGGCGCGCGCCGGCGTGGCGGCATCGACCAGTGTCAGGCGCCAGCTGGTAGTGCGGAGCAACTGGCAGGCCAGCGCCAGCCCGACCGGGCCGCCGCCGACGATGGCGATATCGCGCAGGCTTTGGAAATCAGGCTGCGCGGCCGGCATCGTCGCTGCCTCCTGCATGACCCGCATCCGCCTCCGTTGGTGCTGCCGCATCGCGCTTCCAGCAGATCGCATCCGAGCGCGATTTGCCGGCCGCGGCGTCGCGCAGCGCGTTCTCGAGCTTCTGGTGGTTGAAACCCGGCAGTGCGCGCAGCTGCTCAAGCAGTGCACCATGGTTGGCGGCATTCAGCGGCGCCACGCAGCCCTGGCCCGAATCGGGCGTGCCGATCAGGATCAGCCAGGCCGTGCCGGCCCAGGGCGCGCGGTCGGACACCCGGACCACCACGCGCTCGAGCGTGTCCCAGGCGACTTCCTCGCGCTGGCCGTCGGGGCGGTGCACCACCACGCGGTCGTCGTACAGGTTGATGATGAAGGGTTCGGACGGATCGGGCCGGCGGTCGCTGCCAGCATTGCTGCCGCTGCGGGCCTGGCCCGGAAAGATCCTGCGCAGCCAGCCGATCATCGCAGACCTCCGGCAGCATTGGCGTTATCGCGCATCAGCGCCTCGATCTCGTCGGCCAGCACCGGCACGCCGCGCGTGATCAGCTCGCAGTCGCCGTCGGTGACCACGGCGTCGTCCTCGATGCGGATGCCGATATGCCAGTAGCGCTCGGGCACGTCCTCGGCCGGGCGCACATAGATGCCGGGCTCGATGGTCAGCACCATGCCCGGCTGCAGCGGCCGCCACGGGCGCTCGCCTTCGCCGCCGTGGCTGGCCACGCGGTATTCGCCCACGTCATGGACATCCATGCCAAGCCAGTGGCCGGTGCGGTGCATGTAGAAGCGGCGGTAGCTGCCGCTGGCGAGCACGTCGTCGAGCGTGCCTTCCTTGTTGCGGTCGAGCAGGCCGGTATCGAGCATGCCCTGCGCCAGCACGCGCACGGCGGCGTCATGCGGCACGTTGTAGGGCACGCCGGCGCGGGTCTCGGCGATGGCGGCGTCCTGCGCGGCCACCACCAGGTCGTACAGCTCTCGCTGCGCCGGCGAGAAGCGGCCCGAGACCGGGAAGGTGCGGGTGATGTCCGAGGCGTAGCCGTCGAACTCGCAGCCGGCATCGATCAGGCAGAGGTCGCCGTCCCTCAGTTCGGCGGGGCCGGCGCGGTAGTGCAGCACGCAGGCGTTGGGGCCGGCCGCGACGATCGAGTTATAGGCCACGCTCTGCGCGCCATGGCGGCGGAACTCATAGAGCAGTTCCGCCTCCAGGTGGTATTCACGCAGTCCGGCACGGGTGGCCTGCATGGCCCGTACATGGGCGCCGGCGGAGATCTGCGCCGCGCGGCGCATGGTGGCCAGCTCGCCGGCATCCTTGAACAGGCGCATTTCGTCGAGCACGGTGCGGATGTCGAGCGCAACCGACGGCGCGGCGACCCCGGCGCGGCCCTGCATGCGCACGGCGTCCATCCAGCGCCGCATCTGCACGTCGGTGCGGGTCGAGTCGGCCAGCGGGTAGGCAATCTGCGCGCGGTTGGCCAGCAGCGGCGGCAGCGCGGCGTCGATCTCTTCGACCGAATGCGCTTCATCGAAGCCGAACACGGCGCGCGCGCCATCCGGGCCGAAACGGAAACCGTCCCAGATCTCGCGCTCTTCATGCTTGGGGCGGCAGAACAGGATGCTGCGGTCGGCATCGGCGGGGTCGCCCGGCGCGCCGGCCACCAGCACCAGCACGGCCTCGGGCTCGGTAAAGCCGCTCAGGTAATAGAAATAGCTGTCGTGCCGGTACGGGTAGTCGCTGTCGCGGTTGCGCATGGCTTCCGGCGCCGTGGGCAGGATCGCCACACCGCCGCCGCCGGCGCGCAGGTGCTGCAGCACACGGGCGCGGCGGTCGCGGCAGGCGGCGAGGAGGGCGTTGTCGGGTGAGGACATGGTAGGGCCTGGGATGAGGAGGATCAGGGCGATTCTACCGCCGCTGGCGCCTCGCTGGCCGCGGGATCGTCCGGGCGCCTTGCCAGCCCCCGCCCAGTCAGTCGACCTAGCGCCCGTGCGCCGCCACAGGCGCTGCTGTCGCAAGCGCCGCATCCAGCTCGGCCAGCTGCGCCGGCGTGCCCACGTTCTCCCAGCGCCCGTCGAAGCGTTCGCCGGTAGCGGCGCCGGCCTCGATGGCCTCCCAGTAGTAGGGTGTCATCGGCATTTTGGTGCCAGGTTCGATGGCGGTGAAGAGGCGCGTGTCGTACAGGCCGATATTGCCGAATGTCAGCCGTTCGCCACCGTTGGCCAGTGTCCCGTCGAGCGTCAGCAGCCCGTTCGGTTGCAAGGTGAAGTCGCCGTTCGGGTGAAAGTCCGGGTTGGGCACCATCACCAGGTGCATGCGCGGGGCGGGCGCGCCGGCCATGTCGTGCGCGCGAGGCAACAGCCTGCGGAAGTCGTAGTCGCAGAAAATGTCGCCCGACACGGCCAGGAAGATCTCGCCGCGCTCCGGGTGCGCGGACAGCAGCGGCAGGGCCTGTGCGATGCCACCGGCGGTTTCCAGCGCAGTGCCCTCGGCAGAATAGGCCAGCCGTACGCCAAAACGGCTGCCGTCTCCCAGCGCGGCTTCGATCTGTCCGCCCAGCCAGGCATGGTTGATGACGATGTCGCGCAGGCCGGCACGCGCCAGCGCCTCGATCTTCCAGACGATCAGTGGCTTGCCGCCCACCGCCAGCAGCGGCTTGGGGCAGGTATCGGTCAACGGACGCATGCGGTCGCCGCGGCCGGCGGCGAAGATCATGGCCTTCATCAGAACAGAGCCTCCAGGGCAAGCAGCGCGGCCATGCCACCGGCGATGGTCCAGCCCACGCTGCGGGTTCGAGCGGCGATCAGGATGGCCACCACGCCGGCCACCAGCCGCGCGTTGGCGGGGGTGAGGGCAAGCTCGCCATGCTGCATCAGCAGGTCAGGGGCGATCAGCGCCGACAGCATCGCTGCCGGCACGAACTGCAGCGCGGTGCGGAACCACGACGGCAGCCGCACGCGGCCTTCCACGGCGATGAACGACAGGCGGATCAGGAAGGTTGCCAGGCCCGCGGCAAGGAAGACCCACAGCAGGGTCATCGCACTCATGCGGCCTCCTTGCCGGCTGTTCCGCCTGGCGTGGCATCGGCGCCACGGCTGGCCGGGCGTTGCCCGGGGCGGTTGCCGCGGCCCAGCAGCAGCATGCCCACGGCAATGCCGCCGAGCGCCGCCACCATCAGCCCGAGCTTGTGCGGCAGGCTGTAGCAGGCCACCGCCAGCACGCTGGCGGCCAGCGCCGCGGCCACGTGCGAGCGGTGCTTCAGGCCCGGCACGATGATGCCGATGAAGGTCAGCGGCAGGAAGAAGTCGAGCGGCCAGTCGCGCGGCACCTGGGCGCCGACCAGCACGCCGGCCAGCGTCGACAGCTGCCAGCTGGCCCACAGCGCGAAGCCGCCGCCGAAGTAGTACCAGTGGCGGTAGCGGGCGCGCGGGCCGCTGTCGCCAAGCCGGTGCGTCATCGCGGCAAAGGCTTCGTCGGTCAGCAGGTAGGCGATCAGCGCCTTCCAGCGCCGCGGCAGGTGCGCGAGCGTGGGCGCGATGGTGGCGGAATACAGCGCATGGCGCAGGTTGACCATGGCCACCGTCAGCGTGATCACCACTGCCGGGGTGCCGGCGGTCCACAACTGGGTCAGGATCATCTGCGAGGCGCCGCCGAACACGACCACGCTCATCGCGCAGGCCAGCCACGCCGGCATGCCGGCGCCGACGGCCAGCACGCCGTAGATCAGGCCGAACGGCACCACGCCCAGCAGCATCGGCGCGAGCGCGCGCGCGCCGGCCAGCCATTCGCCGGCGGCGGTGATGGCGGGCGCGCGGTGGTCGCGCAGAACGGGCTGGTTGTCGGGCACGGCGTCAGAACGTGTAGCCGGCCGGGCTGGCCACGCCTTCGAGCGCGTCCAGTAGCCGGATCAGCTTGCGCAGTTCGGTGTAGCGGCCGGCCACCTGGCGGGTGTACTTCATCACCAGCGGCAGGTTGGCGAGGTAGCCGTCCTTGCCGTCGCGGTGGTACAGGCGGGCAAAGATGCCCAGCACCTTGAGGTGGCGCTGCAGGCCCATCCACTCAAAATCGCGATAGAACTCGCCAAAGTCGGCGCTGACCGGCAGGCCGGCCTTGCGCGCGCGCTCCCAGTAGCGGATCAGCCAGTCCAGCTGCTGCTCCTCGTCCCATTCGATATAGGCGTCGCGCCATAGCGAGACCGCGTCGTAGGTGATCGGGCCGATCACCGCGTCCTGGAAGTCGAGCACGCCCGGGTTGGCGCCGCCATCGAGCACCATCAGGTTGCGCGAGTGGAAATCGCGGTGCACGTAGACCTGCGGCTGCGCAAGGATATTGGTGAGTAGCGCTTCAGTCACTTCGCGCAGGTCCGCCTGCTGGGCCTCGGTCAGAGTGGCGCCCAGGTGCCTGGCCACATACCACTGCGGGAACAGGTCGAGCTCGCGCTGCAGCAGCGCGCGGTCGTAGGCCGGCAGTTCGCCGGGGCGGGTGGCGGCCTGGATGCGGACCAGCGCGGCGGCCGCGTCGGCGTACATGGCGTGGGCGGTGGAGTCATCGAGCCGCGACAGGTAGGTCTGGTTGCCAAGGTCGGCCAGCAGCAGGAAACCCTGCTCCAGGTCCTGCGCCAGCACGGTCGGCACGGTCACGCCGGCCGCGCCGAACAGCCCGCATACGTGGATGAACGGGCGGCAGTCCTCGTGCGCCGGCGGGGCGTCCATCACGATGGCGGTGGGATGCGCCGGATGGCCGGTGCTGACGCGGAAATAGCGCCGGAAGCTGGCGTCGGCCGAGGCGGGGGCGCAGGAATCGGGATCGGCGGACCAAGTCGGGCCAAGTCCGGATACCCAGGCCTTGAGCTGGTCCAGGCGCGGGTCGTGGGGGAGAGCTGCCATACAGATACGTGTGGGGAACGGGCGCAGAGTGGAAACGTAAATGAAACCGAAAGTAAGCGGGAAGGCGACCCTAGGTTGCCCCGTATAATACCCGACCAGACCCGGGCGCCGGGCGGCCCCCGGGTGGGGCCATTCGGTGCCCCGCAGCCTGCTCCGGCGGGGGCTGGCGGCTTGCAGGCGGGCCGCAGCCGACGCCGAGACTGACAACCCGTGCGAATGACCGAACAACGACGATCACCGAACAACAGGGCCTTGCCTTCGCCTGCCCCAACCAGCGTTCCTGCCCGAGCCAGGCGCGCCGGCGGCCTGCACGCGGGCGCACTGCGGCCGCTGGTGCTGGCCATGGCCAGCCTGTCGGCCGGCGCACACGCGCAGATGTCCGGTTCGGCGATCCCCGATCTCGACCAGGTCGAGCCGGTGTTCGAAGCCGCGCCGAAAGCGCCGCCGCTTCCGGTGGAATCCGGCGAACTGGTGCCGCGGCTTGCCGAACCCGGCAAACAGTCTGACGCCGGCTCCGACGCCCCGACCTTTATCGAGGCCGACCGCATGACCGGCTACAGCGAGCGCGGCGTCGAGCTGGAAGGCCATGCCGAGCTGCGCCGTGACGGCGGTGCGATCAAGGGCGACAAGCTGACCTACGACCAGGACACCGACGAAGCCTTTGCTCAGGGCAATGTGCGCATGTCGCGCAGCGGCACGCTGGCGGTCGGTCCCGAGGCGCGGATGAAGGTCGAGGCCAACGAAGGCTATATGCTGTCGCCGGACTATTATTTCCAGCAGACCGGCGGCTCGGGCAAGGCCGAGCGCATCGACTTCCTGGACAAGGACCGCAGCACCGCCAGGCACGCGTCATACACCACCTGTTCGCCGGACAACGCCGACTGGTATTTCAGCGCGAACCGGATCGACCTGGACAACGACCGCCAGGTGGGCGTGGCCTACGGCGGCGTGCTGAATTTCTTCGGCGTGCCGATTGCTGCGGCGCCGGCGTTCAGCTTTCCGCTGAACGACGACCGCCGCAGCGGTTTCCTGCCGCCGCTGATGGGCTACGGCTCGCGTTCGGGCTTCGACCTGACCACGCCATACTACGTCAATATCGCGCCGAACCGCGACCTGACCATCTATCCGCGGCTGATGACGGAGCGCGGCCTGCAGCTCGGCGGCGAATACCGTTATCTGGGCCAGGGCTACAACGGGCGCCTGCGCGCCGAGTTCCTGCCGGACGACAAGAAGACCAATTCGAACCGCTGGGCCTACTCGATCCAGCATAACCAGAACCTGGCCAAGGGTCTCAATGCCTACCTGAATGTGAACCGGGTATCGGACGACCAGTACCCGGACGATTTCAACCGCAGCGTGTCGCAATCGACGCTGCGCCAGTACACGCAGGAAGGCGGCGTTACTTATAACTGGCAGGATTTCACGTTCCTGGCCCGGGTGCAGAAGTTCCAGACGCTGCGCCCAAGCGAGCCGTCGTACGAGCGCGTGCCGCAGCTCAACGGCAAGTACATCCGCTATGACCTGGGCGGCTTCGACGTGCAGGTGGAAGCGGACTACACGCGCTTCCGCATTCCGCTGACGTCCACCGGCTTCCAGCAGCCGCAGGGCGAGCGCATGTTTATCCAGCCGAGCATCAGCTACCCGATCGTACGGGCGGGCTGGTACGTGACGCCGAAGGTCACCTTCAACGCGACCCAGTACCAGATGGAGGCGGCCTCCAACACGCCTACGGTGCAGAATAATTTCTCGCGCGTGCTGCCGACCATGAGCCTGGACTCGGGCATGACATTCGAGCGCGAGGCACCGACGGTCAGCCGCCTCTTCGGCGTGAACTATGTGCAGACGCTGGAGCCGCGCCTGTTCTACGTGTACACCCCGTTCCGCGACCAGAGCCAGTTCCCGCTGTTCGACACGGTGCAGTCCGACTTCGGCTACGGGCAGATCTTCAGCGAGAACCCGTTCACCGGCTACGACCGCGTCGCCGACAACAACAAGCTGACCGGCGGCCTGACCACGCGCCTGATCGAAGCCGACACCGGAATCGAGCGCTTCCGCGGCACCATCGCGCAGCGCTACGACTTCACCGGCCAGCGCGTGCAGATCAACGGCACGCTGGCGGATCCCAAGGCGGGTTTCTCGGATCTGCTGGCGGCCACCACCATCCAGATGTTCCGCGGCTATTACCTGGACGCGGGGGTGCAGTACAACCCGGACAGCGACCGGATCAACTACGGCAACGTGGCGGTCTCTTACCGGCCCGAGTCGCGCAAGGTGATTAACGCAGGCTACCGCTACCGCCGCCCGACCTCGGTGACCGACAACACCGCGATCGACCAGTTCGAGGTGTCAAGCCAGTGGCCGATCACGCGCCGTGCCTACGGCATCGCACGCTTTGCCTTCGACCTGGCCGCAAGCCAGATGGTCGATGCGCTGGCCGGCGTCGAGTACGCCGCCGACTGCTGGGTCGGCCGCGTGGTCTACCAGCGCTTCCGCAACACCACGCAAGGCTACACCGGGCGGGTCTTCCTGCAGGTGGAGTTCCGTGGCCTTTCCAAGATCGGTTCCAACCCGTTGAACATCCTGCGCCTGAACGTGCCCGGCTATGAGCCCGTGTCGGCCAAGCCGGTGCCGACGACCCAGTTCGATCACTATGAATGACGGATTACGATGAAACGTCAAGAATTCGCCGTGTTTTCCTTTCTCCTGACGTCCTGGCATCGCTTGCTGCTGCCGGCCGTGCTGGCCGCCATGACGGTGCCGGCTGCCGCGCAGCTCAAGGCGCCCGGGACGGCGCCGCGCTCCAGTGGCATCTTCGTGCCGCAGGCGTCTGACGTCGCGACGCCGTCGAGCCAGCCCAAGCTGGGCGTGCCCCAGGCCGGCGGCCAGAAGCGTTCGCAACTGGTCGACGAAGTGGTGGCAGTCGTCAACAACAGCGTGATCACGCGGCGCGAGCTGCTCGACCGTGCCGACGAGATCGAAGGCCAGCTGCGTGCCGCCGGCCGCCCGGTGCCCGCGCGCGCCGACCTGCTGGGCGAGGTGCTCGAGCGCCTCGTAATGGAGCGCGTGCAGACCCAGGCCGCACAGGAGGCCGGCATCCGCGTGACCGACCAGGAAATCGACCGCGCCATCGAATCGGTGGCACAGCAGAACCGGCTGAACGCGACCGAGCTGCGCCGCCGCGTCGAGGCCAGTGGCATGACCTGGACCAAGTACCGCGAGGAACTGCGCAAGCAGGTACAGGTGATCCGCCTGCGCGAGCGCGAGGTCGATTCCAAGGTGCAGGTCTACGACGGCGAGATCGACAACTACCTGGCGGCGCGCGGCGGCCAGGGCGCCGCCAGCGGCCCGACCGAATACAACGTGGCGCAGATCCTCGTGCGCGTGCCCGAGAATGCCTCGGACGCACAGAAGCAGGCGCAGCGCGCCAAGGCCGAAGGGCTGCTCAAGCAGGCCCAGGGCGGTGCCGACTTCGCGCAGCTGGCGCAGGCCAATTCCGAGGGCCCCGAGGCGGCCCAGGGCGGCGCGATGGGCTTCCGCGAGATCGGCCGCCTGCCGGCACTGTTCGCCAACGCCGTGGTCGACCTGCAGGCTGGCGGGGTGGCGCCGCAGGTGGTGGAAAGCGCGGCGGGCTTCCATGTGGTCAAGCTGGTGGCCAAGCGCGCGGCGCCGGCATCCAGCCCGGCCGCGGCCTCGAAGATCACCCAGACCCAGGTGCGCCACATCCTGATCCGCACCGGCCCCAACATGCCCGAAGCCGAGGCGCGCCGCCAGCTCAGCACGCTGCGCGACCGCATAACCCACGGCGGCGATTTTGCCGACGCGGCCAAGCGTTTCTCGCAGGACGGCTCGGCGCAGAACGGCGGCGACCTCGGCTGGGTCTCGCCGGGCGAGCTGGTGCCCGAGTTCGAGCAGGCGATGAGCCGCCTGCGCCCGAACGAGATCTCGGAGCCGGTGGTCACGCAGTTCGGCGTGCACCTGATCCAGGTGCTCAACCGGCGCGAGACCGAGATGTCGCCCGAGAAGCAGCGCGACTTCGCCCGTGCCGAAGTCCGCGAACAGAAGCTGCGCGCAGCCTATGATGACTGGGTGCGCCAGCTGCGCTCGCAGGCGTACGTGGAGTACCGGGTCAACCGGCAGCGCTGAAGCGCCGGTCCCCGATCCGCTGACCTGACATGCCCGACCCGCTAGCCCTTGCCATCTCGACCGGAGAACCCGCCGGCATCGGTCCCGATATCACCATCGGGGCGTTGCTGCAGCTGGCGGGCGCCAACAATGGCGTCGGCGGCGGGCAATACCGCTTCCATGTGCTGGGCGATGCCCGCCTGCTGGCCGATCGCGCCGCGGCGCTGGGCGCCACGCACGCCTGGGAGCGGCGCATTGCCGACGGCGACGTGGTGGTCGAGGACATCCCGCTGGCGGTCGCGTGCGAGGCCGGGCGGCTCGACGCGCGCAACGGCCCCTATGTGCTGAAGCTGCTCGATGCCGCCATCCGCGGCTGCCGCGCGCGCGGCAAGGCCGCGCCCCGGTATGCCGCAATGATCACGGCGCCGGTGCAGAAGAGCACCATCAACGACGCCGGCGTCCCCTTCACCGGCCATACCGAATACCTGGCCGAGAGCGCCCGCGTGCCGCGCGTGGTGATGATGCTGGCCGGTCCGCAGCCCGCGCACGACGGCGCCATGCTGCGCGTGGCGCTGGCCACCACCCACCTGCCGCTGCGCGCGGTGCCCGATGCGCTGTCGGTGCCGCTGCTGGTGCAGACGCTGTCGATCATCGATGCCGACCTGCGCCGCTACTTCGGCATCTCGCGGCCGCGCATCCTGGTCACGGGCCTGAACCCGCACGCCGGCGAAAGCGGCCATATGGGCCGCGAAGAGATCGACATCATCACGCCCGCGCTGGCGCAGGCCAAAGATGCCGGCATCGACGCGCGCGGACCCTTTCCGGCCGACACGCTGTTCCAGCCGCGCCACCTGCGCGATGCCGACTGCGTGCTGGCGATGTACCATGACCAGGGGCTGGCGCCACTGAAATACGGCACCTTCGGCCACGGCGTGAATATCACGCTGGGGCTGCCCTTTATCCGCACCTCGGTGGACCATGGCACCGCGCTCGACCTTGCCGGCACCGGCCAGGCCGAACACGGCAGCATGATCGAGGCCATCCGCAGTGCGGTCACCATGGCCGGCCACGCCAATGGCCGGCGCCCTGGCAGCAACGGTGCCACGGGCAGCCATCCTGGCCACACCCATTCCGGCCTGCAGCCGCCATGCTGAAGCTGGACGAATAACCCATGCGTTCAAACGTGCACCAGGGCCATGTGGCCCGCAAACGATTCGGGCAGAACTTCCTGGTCGACGACACCATCATCCACGGCATCGTCAATGCCATCAGCCCGCAGGCCGACGACGTGCTGGTCGAGATCGGCCCCGGCCTGGGCGCGCTGACCGACCCGCTGCTCGAACGGATCCCGCAGATGCAGGTGGTTGAGCTGGATCGCGATCTGGTCGAGCGCCTGCGCCGCCGCTATGGCGAGCGCCTGCAGGTCCACGCCGGCGATGCGCTGGCGTTCGATTTCGACAAGCTCGCCGTGCCCGGCCGCCCGCTGCGCATCGTCGGCAACCTGCCGTACAACATCTCCAGCCCGCTGCTGTTCCACCTGATGGATTTCGCCGACCACGTGCGCGACCAGCACTTCATGCTGCAGAAAGAGGTGGTGGAGCGCATGGTGGCCGAACCCGGCAGTAAGGCCTTCGGCCGGCTCTCGATCATGCTGCAGGTGCGCTACTACATGGAACACGTGCTGGACGTACCGCCGGGCGCCTTCAATCCGCCGCCCAAGGTCGATTCCGCCGTGGTCCGCATGATCCCGTGGCCGCGCCACAGCGACGGCCGGCTGCGTTCGCCGCATGCCGATTGCGACATCACCGTGCTGGGCGACGTGGTCACTGCAGCGTTCTCGCAGCGGCGCAAGGTGCTGCGCAACACGCTCTCGTTCCTGCGCGACCAGGTCGACTTCGATGCGATGGGCTTCGACCTCGGCCGCCGCGCCGAGGAAGTGCCCGTCGGCGAATATGTCGAACTGGCCCGGCGCCTCGGTGGTACGCCATCCGGCCGGGCCGGACAGGCCGCCTGAGGCCCGCGCATCCCGATTCCCGAATTTCCCGCGACTATTTCGTGCAAGACCGTCCCATGACAGCCCAGACCCAAACCAACCGGCGTCCCGTGATCCTGACCGGCGACCGTCCCACCGGCCCGCTGCACCTTGGCCACTATGTCGGCTCGCTGAAGAGCCGCGTGACGCTGCAGGACACGCATGAGCAATACGTGCTGCTGGCCGACACCCAGGCCATGACCGACAACGCGCACGATCCCGACAAGGTGCGCCGCAACGTGCTGGAAGTGGCGCTGGACTACCTGGCCGTGGGCATCGACCCGGCCAAGACCACCATCACCGTGCAGTCGCACCTGCCGGCGCTGGCCGAGCTGACGCTGATGTACCTGAACTTCGTCACGGTGGCGCGGCTCGAGCGCAACCCGACCATCAAGGAAGAGATCCAGGCGCGTGGCTTTGGCCGCGACATCCCGGCCGGCTTCCTGTGCTACCCGGCATCGCAGGCCGCGGACATCACTGCCTTCAAGGCCCACGTGGTGCCGGTGGGCGAAGACCAGGCGCCGCTGATCGAGCAGACCAACGAGATCGTGCGCCGCATCAACCACCAGGTCGGCCGCGAAGTGCTGCCCGAATGCAAGGCCCTGATCCCCGAGTTCGGCCGCCTGCCTGGCGTCGACGGCAAGGCCAAGATGAGCAAGTCGCTGGGCAACGCGATCGCGCTGGGGGCTTCGCCCGAGCAGATCAAGGCTGCGGTGCACAGCATGTACACCGACCCCAACCACCTGCGCGTGTCGGACCCGGGCCAGGTCGAGGGCAACGTGGTGTTCACCTACCTGGATGCGTTCGACCCCAACACCGAGGAAGTCAAGGCGCTGAAGGAGCACTACCGGAAGGGCGGCCTGGGCGACATGGTGCTCAAGCGCCGCGTCGAGGGCATCCTGCAGGACATGCTGGCCCCGATCCGCGCGCGCCGCGAAGAACTGGCCAAGGATCCGGACTATGTGTTCGACATCCTGCGCCAGGGCACCGCGAAGGCACGCGCACTGACCCAGCAGACGCTGGACGAAGTGCGCGACGCGCTCGGCATGTTCTCGTTCGAGGCACGCCGCTGAGCGTCAGGCAGGGGCGGCTCCGGCCGCCGCAGTATTGCGCTTGCCGCGCCGCTCAGGCGCGGCGATTGACCAGCACGATGCCGGCCAGCACCAGGAGTGCCGCCACGGCAAAGCGCGGGCCCACCGCGTCGTGCATCAGCACGACGCCGAAGGCGACCCCGAACAGCGGCGTCAGGAAGGAAAATACCGACAGCCGCGACGCCAGGTAGCGCCGCAGCAGCCAGAACCAGGTCAGGTAGCTGGCAAACGCGATCAGCACTGACTGGTAGAACAGGCTCGCCAGCACCACCCCGTCGATCTGCACGGTTGCGGTCTGGCCGGCGGCCACCGCCATCGCCAGCAGCATCACCGCGGACACCGCCAACTGGTACAGCAGGGTCTTGCTGGCCGGGGCGCTGGCCAGCGGGCTGGCGCGCACCACCAAGGTGGTGGCGGCCCACAGTGCGCCGGCGAGGATGCCAAGCGCATCGCCCGGCAGCGTGCTGCCCTGCGCCGACGGCGCGGCAATGCCATCGGCAAAGGCCAGCGCCATGCCCGCGAACGCGAGCGCCACGCCCAGCCATTGCCCCCTGTGCAAGCGCTCGCCCGGCACCACGAAATGCAGGCCCAGCGCGGTGAAGATCGGTGCGGTGTACAGGAACACCGCCATGCGCGAGGCCGTGGTGTGTCCCAGCCCGACGAAGATGCAGAAGAACTCCGCGCCGAACAGCAGCCCGGCCAGCAAGCCGGCGTTCAGCGTGCCGTCGCGCCGCCACAGCGGCGTGCCGCGCCAGGCGGCAAAGCCGAACACCAGCAACGCCGCCACCGCCGAGCGCACGCCGGCCTGCAGCACCGCGCCCATCAGCGGCGCGGTGACCTTGATCACCACCTGCTGCAGGCCCCAGGCGGCGCACAGCACCACCATCAGGCCCACGGCGATGCCGTCGAGCGGCTGCCGGGTCAGGGCTTGCGTGCTCATCGCCAGCGTCCGTCAGGGACGCCTGGCGTCGCGGGTCGAATGGCGCTCGATCAGTTCGATCTTGTAGCCGTCCGGGTCTTCGACAAAGGCGATCACGGTGGTGCCGCCCTTGACCGGGCCGGCTTCGCGCGTGACCTTGCCGCCGGCGGCGCGGATGCGCTCGCAGGCGGCCGCGGCATCGTCGGTCTCCAGCGCGATATGGCCGTAGGCCGTGCCCAGGTCATACTGGTCGACGCCGTAGTTGTAGGTCAGCTCCAGCACCGCGGTCTCGCTCTCGGGGCCGTAGCCGACGAAGGCGAGGCGGTACTTGTACTCAGGGTTGTCGCTCTGGCGCAGCAGCTGCATGCCGAGCACGCGGGTATAGAAATCGATGGAGCGCTGCATGTCGCCGACGCGCAGCATGGTGTGGAGGAGTCGCATTTGAGGGCCTTCAACAGTTTTAGGTATAGGAAGGCGCCATTTTAGTGCGTTTGGCCGAAACGTACCGGCCCGCTCCCGCCCGCTCAGAAAGTCGGCAACAGCTCGGGCGGGTGTGCCCGCAGTTGCGCGCGCGCATCGCGGAACTCGGGGAAGATCGATTCCACGGTCTGCCAGAAGCGCGGGCCGTGGTTCATTTCCTTCAGGTGCGCCAGCTCGTGCGCGGCGACATAGTCGATCATCGACAGCGGGAAATGCATCAGGCGCCAGTTCAGCCGGATCTTGCCGTCGGCGGTGCAGCTGCCCCAGCGCGTGGCAGCCGAGGTCAGCGCAAAGCCGGTGTGGCGCACGCCCAGCTTGTCGGCGTAGATATCGAGGCGCTCGGCCAGCAGCCGGCGCGCCTGCTGCTGCAGCCAGCCCTGCACGCGGTCCTTGATCTGCTGCTCGTCGGCATGGCCCGGCAGCGCCAGGTGCAGCACGCGACGGTCGGCATCGAACAGCAGCGCGCCGAGCGGCGACTCCAGCGACAGCGTCAGCGGCTGCCCCAGGAAGGGCAGGCTGGCGCCGTCGCGCCATTGCACCGTGGGCAGGATGCGGCGCGACTCGCGGTGGCGCCACTCGCCCAGCTTGTTGAAGATCCAGCGCTGTTTTTCTAGGATGGCCGACTCGATGTCCGCCAGCGTGACCCAGCGCGGCGCCGTGATCGACAGGCCGCGGTCGTCGATGGTGAAGCCGATGGTGCGGCGCGCCGAGCGCTTGAGCGTGTAGTGCAGCGGCCGTTCGCCGATACGCAGCAGGCGTGCATTGGGTTGCGGCACCGGCCAGGCGGGCTGCTGCGGCGGCTCCGGCGCAGGCGGGGCCGCAGGCTGCGGCGCCTGGGCGGACTCCGCCAGCGGCAGCTCCAGCTGCGCGCCGTCGGCGTCGGTGGCGGGTCGCAGCAGCTTCATGCGGCGGGCCCGCCCGGGGCCGCGCTCCGGTAGCTCTGCGGATCGATGCGGCGCATATCGCGCTCGATCCATTCCGCCACCTCCTGGTTGAGCTGGTCCGCGGTCTTGTTGGCCGAGGCGATCGCCGGGCCAACCGAGATCGTCACCATGCCCGGGTGCTTCAGGAACGAATTGCGCGGCCACACCCGGCCCGAGTTGACCGCCATCGGCAGCACCCAGGCGCCGGTTTCCACCGCCAGGCGCGCACCGCCGCTCTTGTAGCGCGCCTTCTCCAGGCCCGAAGGCGTGCGCGTGCCTTCCGGGAACATGATGATCCAGGCGCCTTCGGCCAGCCGCTCGCGGCCCTGACGCGCGGCCGAGGCGAAGGCGCGGGTGCCTTCCTTGCGGTTGATATGGACCATCTTCAGCATGCCCAGCGCCCAGCCGAAGAACGGCACCAGCAGCAGCTCGCGCTTGAACACGAAGCACAGCGGCTTGGGCATCAGCGCCACGTAGGCCACGGTTTCCCAGGCTGACTGGTGCTTGGACAGCAGCACCACCGGCTTGTCGAGCATCACGTCCATATGCTCATGGCCTTCAATGCGGTACTGGATGCCGCAGATGCCGCGCGCGGCCCAGATCACCAGCAGGGGCCAGCCGCGCACGAAGCGGAAGCGCTGGTCGGCATTCATGAACGGGAACACCAGGAAGCAGGCGCAAGCGTACGGCGGCGTCAGCACCAGCAGGTACAGCGCAAACAACAGGGAACGGAGAAACGTCATGCGGGGGGGCGGGGGTGCGAATAGGGAATGGATGCGGGCGGTCAGCCGGCGCTATGAGTGGGTGGGCGCTGTGCGCCGCCGTTGCCGGTCAGCCAGCGCGCAAACGCGAGCAGGTCGTCGTGCACTTGCGTGCCCGGCGGCAGGGCGCCCTGGTCGAGGGTCTTCTGGCCCTTGCCGCTGCGTACCAGGTGCGGCGCGCAACCGACCGCCACGCCGGCTTCCAGGTCGCGCAGCGAATCGCCAACGATGGGCACGCCGCGGAGCTCGATGCCGAAGCGCTCGCTGATCTGCTCCAGCATGCCGGGCTTGGGCTTGCGGCAGTCGCAGCCGTCCGCGGCGGTATGGGGGCAGAAGAACACCGCGTCGACGCGCCCGCCCAGGCGCGCGAGCAACGTGTGCATCTTCTCGTGCATGGCGTTGAGCGCGCTCATCTCGAACAGCCCGCGGCCGATGCCGGACTGGTTGCTGGCGAGGACCACGCGGTAGCCGGCCTGGTTCAGCGCGGCGATGGCCTCCAGGCTGCCGTCGATCGGCACCCATTCATCGGGCGTCTTGATGAACTGGTCGCTGTCGAGGTTGACCACCCCGTCGCGGTCCAGGATGACAAACTTGGGCGGCGTCTGCGGCATGTGCGGCTCCGGTGGCTGAGATCAGGCGGCCAGCTTGGAGATGTCGGCCACGCGGTTGGCCATCGCGTGCAGCGAAGCCAGCAGCGCCAGGCGGTTGGCGCGCAGCTGCGCATCCTCGGCCATCACCATCACATCATTGAAGAAGCGGTCGACGGCATCGCGCAGCTGGGCCAGGTCGCGCAGCGCGGCGGTGAAATCGCCGCTGGCGAAGGCGGCTTCCACGGCCGGGCGCACGCGCTCGATGGCGGCGTGCAGCGCGCCTTCGGCCTCTTCCCGGAACAGCGCCGGATCGACCGCGCCGACTGGCTCGGTGTTCTTGCGCAGGATGTTGGTGATGCGCTTGTTGGCGGCGGCCAGGGCCTCGGCCTCGGGCAGCGCGGCAAAGGTGCGCACGGCTTCCATGCGGCCCAGGATGTCGTGCAGCTGGTCCGGGCGCAGGCTGACCACGGCCTCGACTTCGTTGGTGGTGTAGCCCTTGTCCTTCAGGTAGCCGCGCACGCGGTCGTACAGGAAGTCGGCGATTGCGTCGGGTGCCGGCTTGACTGCAGCGATGCCGGCAAAGGCCTGCTGCGTCAGCGCCAGCAGCGACGACAGCGACAACGCCAGCGGCTTTTCGATCAGCATGCGCAGGATGCCCAGCGCATGGCGGCGCAGTGCGAACGGATCCTTCTCGCCGGTGGGCTGCAGGCCGATGCCCCAGATCCCGACCAGGGTCTCGAGCTTGTCGGCCAGCGCCACGGCGGTGCTGACCGCGCCTGCGGGCAGCGCATCGCCGGCAAAGCGCGGACGGTAGTGTTCGGAGCAGGCCAGTGCCACGTCTTCGGCTTCGTCGTCGTGGCGGGCATAGTACGTGCCCATGGTGCCCTGCAGCTCGGGGAACTCGCCGACCATGTCGGTCAGCAGGTCGGCCTTGGCCAGTTCGGCGCCGCGCATCGCGGCGGCCTTGTCGGTCGGCACGCCGCTGCCGTTGAGGGCGTCAGCGATATGGCCGGCGATCTGCTGCAGGCGCTGCACGCGGTCCAGCTGGGTGCCGATCTTGTTGTGGTAGACCACGCTGGCCAGCTGCGGCACGCGCGACGCCAGCGTCTTCTTGCGGTCCTGGTCGAAGAAGAACTTGGCATCGGCCAGGCGCGGGCGCACCACGCGCTCGTTGCCGGTGATGATCGACTGCGGCGTCTCGGTGGCCAGGTTCGACACGATCAGGAAGCGGTTGCGCAGGTGGCCGTCGGCATCGGTCAGCGCAAAGTACTTCTGGTTGGTCTGCATGGTCAGGATCAGGCATTCCTGCGGCACCGCCAGGAAGGCTTCCTCGAAATGGCAGGCATAGACCACCGGCCATTCCACCAGCGAATTGACTTCGTCGAGCAGCGACTCGGGCATGATCACCTGGTCGGCGCCGGCTTCCTTGAGCAGCGCGGCGCGCATGCGCTCGCGGCGCTCGGCGTAGCTGGCGACCACGTGGCCGGCGGATTCCAGCCGCTGCGCATAATCATTGGCATGCGCGATCTCGATCACGCCATGCGACAGGAAGCGGTGGCCCTGGGTCAGGTTGCTGGCCTGCAGCCCCAGCAGCGTCACCGGCAGGATCTCGGCGCCGAACAGTGCGATCAGGCTGTGCGCCGGGCGCACGAAATGCACGGTGCTGCCGTCCGGGCGCTGGTAGCTCATGACCTTGGGGATCGGCAGCTTCGCAATGGTGTCTTCCAGCGCTGCCTGCACCGCGGCAGCCAGTTCGGCGCCGCGCGCGGTATAGCGGTAGAAGAAGGCCTCGGCCTTGCCGTCGGAGGCGCGCTCCAGCGACTGCCAGTCGATCTCGGCAACGCCGACCGACTTGGCCAGCGCAGCCAGCTTCTTGGCCAGCGGCGCGGTGGGCTCGCCGTTGGCGTCCAGCGCCACCGACAGCGGCAGGACCTTCTCGCGCTGCTCGCGGTCCGGCGCGCTGCGGCGCACGCCCGACACCAGCGCGGCCAGGCGGCGCGGGGTGGCGAACGGCGTCACGGTGGCGCCCGGCTCAAGCAGGTCGCGCTCGCCCAGGCCGGCGAACAGGCCCTGCGCGAAGGCGTCGCCCAGGCGCGCCAGCGCCTTGGGTGGCAGCTCTTCGGTGAACAGTTCGATCAGCAGCGAGTCGGTCATGGGTTGCGACATGAATCGTATCCAACAGGTTGTAGCGCGCGCCGCTTGTCAGCAGCGCGGCGAAAGATTAGGTTCCACTCCGGACAGCAGCCACAGGCCGTTCTGTTGCCGGAATTGCAGCGTGGTGTAGGCGCATTGCGCGGCCGCCGCGGCGCTGGCCGCGCCGTTGCTGCCGCCGCGGCTGCCTGCAGCCGGGAAGCGTGCGTCGATGCGGCGCAGGCGCTTGTCGTAGCGGATCTCGTCGATGCGCCCGCCCACCCAGAAATCGATCTTCGGCGGCAGCTGCGCCGCCGAATAGTAAGTCTTGACCGTGCGGCGGGTGCGGCCGTTGCGGGTCTCCATCTCAACCCACGTCAGCGGGTAGCGGATCGCGCTTTCATAGGCGCGCAGCGGCACGCGGTGCCACCCCAGGTCGCGCTGGCCGGACAGGTCGCACGAGAACGAGCGCACCAGCTGCGCCCACTGGTCGAGCGCGTTCAGCGACGGGCGCCATTGGCGCGCCATGGCCAGCTGCAGCGCCTGCGGATCGGCCTCGCACACATTGCTCAGTTCGGCCGGCAGCATCAGCACCTGCGCGCTGGGTGCCGCCTGCGCGCGCGCGCCGATGGCATTGCCGGCGGCGGCGAGCGCGGCGATCGCCATGGCGCAGCACAGCGCGCTGCGCGCCAGTTGCGTCATGCCCGGGCTCCGCCGTTGCCGCACATCGGGAAGCCGAGGGCCTCGCGCGAGTCGTAGTAGGCCTGCGCCACCTGGCGCGACAGGTGGCGGATGCGGCCGATATACGCCGCGCGCTCGGTCACCGAGATCGCGCCGCGCGCGTCCAGCAGGTTGAAGGTGTGGGCGGCCTTGAGCACCTGCTCGTAGGCGGGCAGCGCCAGGCGCGTGCCGGCGGCCTGGCCTTCCTCGGCGCCATCGCCGTTGCCCATCAGCCGCTTGGCTTCGCCTTCGTGCTCGGCGAAATGGCGGAACAGGATCTCGGTGTTGCTGTGCTCGAAGTTGTAGGTCGACTGCTCGACTTCGTTCTGGTGGTACACGTCGCCATAGGTCAGGCGGCGCGTCTCGCCGTTCTCGACCCACTCGGTCCAGATCAGGTCATAGACGTTCTCGACCTTCTGCAGGTACATCGCCAGGCGTTCGATGCCGTAGGTGATCTCGCCGGTGATGGGCTTGCAGTCGATCCCGCCCACCTGCTGGAAGTAGGTGAACTGCGTCACTTCCATGCCGTTGAGCCAGACTTCCCAGCCCAGGCCCCAGGCGCCCAGCGTGGGGTTCTCCCAGTCGTCCTCGACGAAGCGGATGTCGTTCTGCTTCAGGTCCAGGCCGAGCGCCTCGAGCGAGCCCAGGTACAGCTCCAGGATGTTCTCCGGCGCGGGCTTGAGCACCACCTGGTACTGGTAGTAGTGCTGCAGGCGGTTGGGGTTCTCGCCATAGCGGCCGTCCTTGGGGCGGCGCGACGGCTGCACGTAGGCGGCACGCCACGGCTCGGGGCCGAGCGCGCGCAGGAAGGTGTGTACGTGGGATGTGCCGGCGCCGACCTCCAGATCGATGGGTTGCAACAGCGCGCAGCCCTGCCGGTCCCAATAGGCCTGCAGGGTCAGAATCATTTGTTGGAAGGTCAGCATATGAAGACTAGGTAGAGGCACCCGGGCGCGGTCGCGGCGCCCGGCATGCAGGCCGCGCGGCGCGTGCCGGAGCCGGCGCATGCGGATTTTGCCAAACCCTGAATTCTATCGGCTTTTTGGCGAGGCGCCCCGTTTGGCGGGGCCGGCTAGGTCACGCACCGATGGTGGAGGATGTCCGCCAATGTCGGTCCTACGCAACGCATCGGGAAAATACCGAGGCGGATTTCAGGTTTGGCCGCTGCTGGCCGATAACGTTTTTGTATACAGTATGAGTAAGCAACCCGTTTCAGAGCGTTGCGATTGACAGTCCGTGCCGGCATGGCGGGCACGGCGGCTGCTGGCTGGCACCGCAGTAGCCGTTTGTCGGTAACTGATTATTGATGGGGACTTGGCATCATGGCACTTCTTTCTCGCAAACCTTACCTGGTCGCAATCGCGGTCATGATCGCCGCGGCCACCGTGTCCGTGGCGACCGGGCTGCTGAACTGAACCGGCTGGCGCCCACCTGAGGCGCCACCACCGGCACCGCAATCCAGCGCCGGACGGTGGCGGCGATCCCGCCGGGTCCGGTGCCTGCGCCAGCCTGTGCCTTCAGCCTGCACCGCGCAGCTTGCGCACACGCCAGGCAGCAAGCCCCAGCACCAGTGCAAACAGCGCCAGCACCGGCGCGTTCCCCCAGCGGATATAGGGCGTCAGCCCCTGCATGCCCTGCACCTCGGCCGCCAGCGTGCCGACCGTGAAGGTCGGCAGGCGTTGCTGCACCGAGCCGTCCGGACGCACCACCGCGGTCATGCCGGTATTGGTCGAGCGCAGCATCGGCCGGCGCGTTTCCAGTGCGCGCATGCGCGAGATCTGCAGGTGCTGGTCCAGCGCGATGGTGTCGCCGAACCATGCCAGGTTGGTCAGGTTGGCCAGGACATTGGCCGGCGCCGGCTGCTGGCGCAGCGTCTGCGCGATCTCCTCGCCGAACAGATCCTCGTAGCAGATATTGGGCGCCACGCGCACGCCGCGCACCGGCAGCGAGGCCTGGTCGAGCCCGCCGCGGCGGAAGTCGCCCAGCGGCATCTTCATCATGTCGACGAACCAGCGGAACCCCAGCGGGATGAATTCGCCGAACGGCACCAGGTGGTGCTTGTTGTAGCGGTACAGGCGTTCGGTCTCGGGGCCCAGGCCGAAGACGCTGTTGGTGAAGTCCACCGGCGAGTCGGCGCCGGCGGCGCCGAACAGCACCGTGGTGCCGCTGGCCAGCGCGTAGTCGCGCACCGCCACGGCCACGTCGACCGGCAGCTCCTGCAGGATGACCGGGAACGCGGTTTCCGGCGTGACCACGAGGTCGGCCGGCGCGGCGGTGATCATGTCGCGGTACAGCTCGATCGAGCGCTGGATGCCGGCGGGCTCGAACTTGATGTCCTGGGCCACGTTGCCTTGCAGCAGCCGCACCGACAGCGGCTTGCCGGCGGGCGTGGTCCAGGCCAGCGGCGCCAGCGCGGCGCCCGCGGCGGGCAGGGCCAGTGCCAGTGCCAGGGCGCCCAGCGCCCGGCCGCGCTCGCCGCGACCCAGCCCGCGTACTGCAGCCGCCAGCAGTGCCGCCACCGCGGCTGCCAGCGCGCCGATGCCGTACACGCCAAGCAGCGGCGCGAAGCCGGCCAGCGGGCCATCGGCATGGGCATATCCGCCCGACAGCCACGGGAAGCCGGTAAACACCACGCCGCGCAGCCATTCGGTGAGTCCCCAGGCAGCGCCGAAGGCCAGCGGCGCCAGCAGCGTGGCCCGGGGCAGGCGCGCCGTCAGCCGATGCCACAGCGCGCCGGCCAGTGCCGGGTAGAGCGACAGGAAGCCCGAGAACAGCACCACCGCGAGCGCGGCCATCCACGCCGGCATCTCGCCGTAGACGTGCATGCTGATATAGAGCCACCAGATGCCGGACAGGAACCAGCCCAGCCCGAAGGCATAGCCAGTGGCGGCGGCCAGGCGCGCGCGCGGCGCGTCGGCCATCAGCGCGGCCAGGCCGGCCAGCGACAGGATCTGCAGCCACCACCAGTCATGGGGGGCAAAGGCTTGCGTATGGGCGATGCCGAGCACGCCGGCCAGCAGCAGCCGCGCCATGGTCGCCGTGCGCGAATGCGCGCGCGTGCCAGGCACGCCCGCCGGGGCGGCGTCGGCAGCGGCGGCGCCGTTGAGGATCGGGGCGGAACGCTTCATGCGCCGGCCGCGCCCGCGTTGTCGCCGTTGGATTCCCGGTGCACCTGCAGCAGGTGCACCTGGCGCGCGTCGGCGCGCAGCACTTCGAAGCGGATCGGCGGCAGGGTGATGACCTCGCCGCGGTGGGGCACGTGGCCCACGTGGTTGGATAGCAGCCCGCCCACGGTATCGACATCGTGGTCGGAGAAGGCGGTGCCGAAGGCGTCGTTGAACTGGGCGATCTCGGTCAGGCCGTGCACGCGCCAGCTGCCGTCGGGCATCGGCAGGATATTGTCCTGGTCTTCGTCCAGGTCGAACTCATCCTCGATGTCGCCGACGATCTGCTCCAGCACGTCCTCGATCGTCACCAGGCCTGCCACGCCGCCATACTCGTCGACGACCATGGCGATATGGTTGCGGTTGATGCGGAAGTCGCGCAGCAGGATGTTCAGGCGCTTGGACTCGGGGATGAACACCGCCGGGCGCAGGGTCTCGCGCAGGTCGAAGGCGGGGTCGGTGTAGTAGCGCAGCAGGTCCTTGGCCAGCAGGATGCCGATGATGTTGTCACGGCTGCCTTCATAGACCGGGAAGCGCGAGTGCGCGGTCTGCTGCATGAAGGGGATGAACGCCTCCGGGGCATCCGCGATATTGACCATATCCATCTGCGCGCGCGGCACCATGATGTCGCTCGCGGTCAGTTCGGAGACCTGGAACACGCCCTCGATCATCGACAGCGAGTCGGCGTCGATCAGGTTGCGCTCATGCGCTTCCTGGAGCACTTCGAGCAATTCCGCGCGGGTGTCCGGCTCGGGGGAAATCAGGTCTGACAGGCGTTCGAGAAGCGATCTGGGCCGATCGGCCTGCTTCAGGTAAGCGGGCTTCGAACTGGGATAAGGGTCGTTCATTTCGCGGCGAGCGCGTGGTGGAGATCGTCTGAAGGATACACTAAAAGCCTGGCCGTCCCGTGACGGCGGGCGGTGGTCTGCGACAATATGTGCAGCAGGCGGCGCCCGGTCGGCGCCGCCCGTGAGAAAGGAATTACGCGGGGATCACACGGTGCGATCGCCCTGGTAAGGGTCGGCGTAACCGAGCGCCTGCAGCGTTTCGGTCTCGATCGCCTCCATTTCCTCGGCCTCGGCGTCTTCCTCGTGCTCGTAGCCTTGCGCATGCAGCACGCCGTGCACGATCAGGTGCGCATAGTGCGCTTCCAGCGGCTTGCGCTGCTCGCGCGCCTCGGTTTCCACCACCGGGCAGCAAAGCACGATATCGCCCGTGACCGGGTCTTCCTCGTTCTCCGCATAGGCAAAGGTCAGCACATTGGTGGCGTAATCCTTGCCGCGATAGGTGCGGTTCAACGTGCGGCCCTCTTCCTCATCGACGAAGCGGATGGTCAGCGCGGCGTCGGCATACAGCGCCGACTTGACCCAGGTCTCGATCTTGCGGCGCGGCGGCAGGCCGGCGCGCTTGCCGACGCCGTCGCCGTTCTGGATCTCGAGTTCGAGTCCGGGCGGGGTGGCCGGCGTGCCGGTGGTGGTGACCACCGGCGTGGCGGTCACGGCCACCGACAGCGAGTCATGGTTGTCCGGGCGCACCAGCAGGCCAGCCTGCTGGTTGGTGTCGGTGTGCTCGGCCAGCAGCGCGACCACGCCGTCGGCGGCCTGCGACAGGTCCAGCGTCAGGCTGCGGCCGTCGGGCAACTGCACGCGCAGCGCGTGCGCGGCGCTCTTGCGCGCGCGGCCGTCGCCGTCGAACAGGGTCAGGCTCACGGCGGAAGACTTGGATTTCTGGGATTTCAATTAAGCGTCCTTGTGCTGGGCGTGGTATTCGTCATAGGCATCGACGATGCGGGCCACCAGCGGATGGCGCACCACGTCGATGCTGGTAAAGCGGGTGCAGGCAATGCCGCGCACGTCGCGCAGCACGTGCAGCGCCTCCACCAGGCCGCTCTTCTGCCCCCTGGGCAGGTCGATCTGGGTGGTGTCGCCGGTGATCACCGCCTTGGAGCCGAAGCCGATGCGCGTGAGGAACATCTTCATCTGCTCGGGCGTGGTGTTCTGCGCCTCGTCCAGGATGATGAAGGCATGGTTCAGCGTGCGCCCGCGCATATAGGCCAGCGGCGCGATCTCGATCATCTGGCGCTCGAACATCTTCTGCGTGCGGTCGAAGCCAAGCAGGTCGTACAGCGCGTCATACAGCGGGCGCAGGTAGGGGTCGACCTTCTGCGCCAGGTCGCCAGGCAGGAAGCCCAGGCGCTCGCCGGCTTCCACCGCCGGGCGCGTCAGCACGATGCGCTTGACCGCGTCGCGCTCCAGCGCATCGACCGCGCACGCCACTGCCAGGTAGGTCTTGCCGGTGCCGGCCGGGCCGACACCCAGCGTCAGGTCGTGCGACAGGATATTGCGCAGGTAGTCGCGCTGCGCCACGGTGCGGCCCTGCAGGCCGGTGCGGCGCGTGTGCAGCACCGGCGATTCGTCGCCGATCTCGCGCTCTTCGACATCGTCGCCGTTGCCGGGCAGGTAGCTGCCATGCGCGGACAGCTGGCGCGTTTCAACCAGGCCCAGCTGCACGTCGTCGATCGACAGCGGCGTGCGCGCCTGGTTGTAGAAGCGCTCCAGCGCCGTTGCCGCATCCTGCGCGTTGCCGCCGCGCACCGTCATGCGGTGGCCACGGCGCTGGATGTTCACGTCCAGCGCTTGCTCGATCTGGCGCAGGTTCTCGTCGAGCGGCCCGCACAGGTTCTGCAGCCGGGTGTTGTCGTCCTTGGGGGCGACGAATTCTGCGGAAGGGACTTTCATCGGTTGGCGATGGCCTCGCTGGATGGTGCCTGGTTACTGCCGAACCACGATCTCGCCGCGCAGCGAGTGCGGGAAGGCCTGCGTGATGCTGACATCGACCAGCTGGCCGACCAGCCGGTCGCGGCCTGCCTGCGGCACGCCCGGCAGCGCAAAGTTGACCACGCGGTTGTTCTCGGTGCGCCCGTGCAGCTCGGTCGGATCCTTGCGCGCGGGGCCTTCCACCAGGATGCGCTGCACCGTGCCGACCATGTTCTGGCTGATGCGCTGCACGTTTTCCTCGATGGTGGCCTGCAGGCGCTGCAGCCGGCGCAGCTTGACCTCGTGCGGGGTGTCGTCGTGCAGGTTGGCAGCGGGCGTGCCCGGGCGGGGGCTGAAGATGAACGAGAACGAGGTGTCGTAGCCGATCTCTTCGATCATCGCCATCAGCTTCTCGAAGTCGGCATCGGTCTCGCCGGGGAAGCCGACGATAAAGTCCGAAGACATCGACATATCCGGGCGCAGCACGCGCAGCTTGCGGATGATGCTCTTGTACTCCAGCACGCTGTAGCCGCGCTTCATCGCCATCAGGATGCGGTCGGACGCATGCTGCACCGGCAGGTGCAGGTGGTTGACCAGCTTGTCGCAGCGGCCGTACAGCTCGACCAGGCGCGAGGTGAATTCCTTCGGGTGGCTGGTGGTGTAGCGGATGCGCTCGATGCCGGGGATCTCGGCCACGTACTCGATCAGCAGCGCAAAGTCGGCGATCTCGGTGGTGTCGCCCATCTTGCCGCGGTAGGCGTTGACGTTCTGGCCCAACAGCGTGACTTCACGCACGCCCTGTTCGGCCAGGCCGGCGACTTCGGCCAGCACGTCCTCGAACGGGCGCGACACTTCCTCGCCGCGGGTATAGGGCACCACGCAGTAGCTGCAGTACTTGGAGCAGCCTTCCATGATCGAGACAAAGGCGCTCGGGCCTTCGACGCGTGCCGGCGGCAGGTGGTCGAACTTCTCGATCTCGGGGAAGGAGATATCCACCTGCGACTGGCCGGTGCGCTGGCGGCGCGCGATCAGGTCGGGCAGGCGGTGCAGCGTCTGCGGGCCGAACACTACGTCGACATAGGGTGCGCGCGAGACGATGCTGGCGCCTTCCTGGCTGGCCACGCAGCCGCCCACGCCGATCACCAGGTCGGGTTTGACGGCCTTGAGCGCCTTCATCCGGCCCAGTTCCGAGAACACCTTCTCCTGCGCCTTCTCGCGCACCGAGCAGGTGTTGAACAGGATCACATCGGCCTCTTCGACGTTGTCGGTGGGTTCCAGCCCCTGGCTGGCGTTGAGGACGTCGACCATCTTGTCCGAGTCGTACTCGTTCATCTGGCAGCCGTACGTCTTGACGAAAACTTTCTTCATATGCCGATCTCAGTGGTTGACCTGGGGGCATCAGGGTGTTGCAACAACACGGCCGGCGCGTGGGGCGCGCCGGTCGCACTTCCGGGGGACTACGATTTCTTCTTCAGCGCCTTCTGTTCCGGCTCGCTCAGCACCCACGCGGTCAGCAACTGGCCGTACAGGTCCAGCTTGTACCGCACCGGCAGCTTCTGGCCCGCCACCGCGGCACTGGCCAGCAACTGGTTGTCGGAGCCGAACAGGCGCAGGCCCGGCGCCACGCCGACGGTCTTGCCGTCGAGCGTGGCCGTCTGCGGGGCACCGGCAGACGGCGTGGCGATAACGAGCCTGGCCGCCTGCGCATCGTCCGGGATCGCCCGCACCGGCTGGGCCATCGCGCTTGCCGCACCGAGCAGCAGGGCGGCGGCGCAGGCCAGCGCTGGCAACAGCCTGCGGGCGCGCCCGGGTTGAACAGACTCCGGCGCCTCGCGGCGCGCATCACGACCTGCTGGCATGGGGGAGAACTCCGACAAATGGGACGACGCGTTGGCGGGAATGGCCCAAAGGCGGGCGCAACCCGGCATTTTACCCCGCTGGCGGCCTGGCCGGGTCGGCGATGCGGCGGGGCTCAGAACAGGCAGGATGCCTCTTGCAGCACACGCTGCTTGGACACCGTGCCCATCAGTTCGCGGCCGGCGCTGTCGCGCACCAGCGGGATGCGGTTGATGCCGTGCTCGGCAAACACCGCCAGGGCGTCGCGCAGGCGCGAATCCGGCGTCAGCGCGGGGAAGTCGCGCTCGGCCAGCGCCAGCACGTCGTCCGCGGCGCCCTCGCGCTGGGCGCGCTGCAGCGCATGGATTGACAGCGCGCCCAGCAGGCGGCCATCCGCTTCGACCAGATAGAGGTAGCGCGTGCCGGTCTCGGCAAACTTGTCGGCTGCGGCCGACAGGGTGGCGTTGGGGTCGAGCACGGTATCGGTCGGGTCGCACAGGCCCGCCAGCGTCAGCGTGCGGGCGTGTTCGGCCGCGGCCGAGGCCTGCGCGCGCTCGGCGATCACGCTGTACAGCGACAGCGTCTGGCAGCGTGACGCGGTGTAGTACGCCGCCACTGCGCCGATCATCGACGGCAGCAGCAGCGCGGGCGCCAGCGTCATCTCGAACACCATCAACACCGACATCAGCGGCGCCTGGCTGGTGGCCGCCAGGAACGCGCTCATGCCCACCAGCGGCAGCAGCGGCGCCGCAGCGGCCGCCGTGCCCTGCATGCCGATGGCCAGCAACTGCCCGAGCGCCGCCCCCACGAACAGCGACGGCGTGAACACGCCGCCGACCGCCCCCGAGCCCATGCTGATCACCGTAGCCACCAGCTTGGCCAGCAGCACGCCGGCCACCGGCACGCTCAGCGGCTGCTCCTGCAGGATGGTCTGGATGGTGGAATAGCCGTTGCCAACCACCTCGGGCACCGCCATCGCGAGCACGCCGACCAGCGCCCCGCCCAGCGTCAGCCGGGCCACCGGGCCGCCAGGCATCGCTGCAAAGCGGCTGCGCGCAAAGCCCGCCGCACGCATGAACAGCGCGCCCGCAATGCCGGCGGCCACGCCCAGCGCGGCCGCGGCCAGCAGGATGTGCGGGCGCAGGTCGGGGGCGATATCCAGGCCCGGGTAGAGCGGCTGCAGGCCGCCGTGCCACTGGCTGACCATGGCACCGGCCACCGAAGCCAGGAAGAGCGGCATCAGGCGCTGCACCGCGAGCGCCCCGAACACCACTTCGGCAACGAAGACGGCAGCGGAGAAGGGGGTGTGATAAACGGTGGCAAGGCCCGCCGCGGCCCCGCAGGCGGTCAGCATGCGGCGCATGTTCGAGCCGCCGCCGCGTTCCAGCCGGGTCGACGGGAACAGCGAGCCGCACAGCGCCGCCAGCTGGATCATCGCACCTTCCTTGCCGACCGAACTGCCGCTGACGATCGAGAAAAATGACGAGAGCGCGCGCAGCAAGGTGATCCGCACCGGCAGGCGGCCGCTGCCGCTGGATACCGCTTCCATGTAGTCGGTGGCGCCGCCGTGGCTGCCGGCCAGGCGATTGGCCAGCACCAGCAGGCTGCCCGCCAGCGCGCCGCCCACGGCCGGCACCACCACACGCCACGCCAGCGCCAGCGTGGCGAATACGGCGACCACGTCGGCATGGCTGGAAAACAGGACCACGCCCGCGCCATCCAGCGCCTCCTTGAACAGCGTGGTGGCAATGGCCGCGACGATCCCGACCGGGATGGCCGCGAACAGGGTGACTTCCTGGTCTTCGAGGAAACGCAAGCGCATGGCGGCTTTCCGGGGCACATGTGGAGCGGGTGCGGAGCCGGAGAGGGGCGGGCAGAGGCTGTCATGATAGCGCAGCGCCACCCGCGCAGACCCGATGTGCGCCGGCGCGCATGCGGGGCCGCGCGCGGTGCAGAACCCGCTGGTCCCGGACTGGTACACTACCGCTCTTTCCTTCGCGGGCGGGCCGGTGCCCTGCCGTGCCGGCTTCCCGGCGTTCGCGTTCCGATTCCGATCCGATTACCAGGAGCCATCCGGCGTTTGGCGCACCGCGTGCGCAGCGATGGCCCAAGCAGCAATTCATGTCTTTTTCTGAACTCGGCTTGTCCGACAAGATTGTGCGTGCCGTGGCCGAACAGGGCTACACCACGCCGACTCCCATCCAGGCCCAGGCGATCCCCGCCATCCTCAAGGGCGGCGACCTGCTCGCCGGCGCGCAGACCGGCACCGGCAAGACCGCCGGCTTTACGCTGCCGATGCTGCAGCTGCTGTCCGACTCCGCGGCGCGCGGCGCCAATGGCGCGCAGCGTCCGGCCCGCCTGCCGGTGCGCGCACTGGTGCTGACGCCCACGCGCGAACTGGCCGCCCAGGTCGAGGAGAGCGTGCGCAACTACGGCAAGTACCTGCGCCTGCGCTCGATGGTGATGTTCGGCGGCGTCGGCATCAATCCGCAGATCGAGCAGCTCAAGCGCGGCGTCGAGATCGTGGTGGCCACGCCCGGCCGCCTGCTGGACCACGTGTCCCAGCGCACCATCGACCTGTCGCAGGTGGAACTGCTGGTGCTGGACGAAGCCGACCGCATGCTCGACATGGGCTTCATCCACGATATCCGCAAGATCCTCAACGTGCTGCCGGCCAAGCGCCAGAACCTGCTGTTCTCGGCGACGTTCTCCGACGACATCCGCGCGCTGGCAGACCGCCTGCTGAACAACCCGGCCTCGATCGAGGTGGCGCGGCGCAATACCACGGCCGAGACCGTGGACCAGCGCGTCTACCCGGTGGATCGCGAGCGCAAGCGTGAACTGCTGGCCCACCTGGTGCGTCAGCATGACTGGCACCAGGTGCTGGTGTTCACCCGCACCAAGCACGGCGCCAACCGCCTGGCCGAGCAGCTGACCAAGGACGGCCTGTCGGCACTGGCGATCCATGGCAACAAGAGCCAGTCGGCGCGCACGCGCGCGCTGTCGGAATTCAAGTCCGGCACGCTGCGGCTGCTGGTGGCAACCGATATCGCCGCGCGCGGCATCGATATCGACCAGCTGCCGCACGTGGTCAATTTCGACCTGCCCAACGTGCCCGAGGACTATGTGCACCGCATCGGCCGCACTGGCCGCGCCGGCGCCGAGGGCGAAGCGATCTCGCTGGTCTGCGTGGACGAGATTGCGCTGCTGCGCGATATCGAACGCCTGATCAAGCGCAAGCTCGAGCAGACTGTGCTGCCGGGCTTCGAGGTCGACCCGAGCATCGCACCCGAGCCGATCCAGAAGGGTCGCCAACAGCGTGGCGGTGGTGGCCAGGGGCAAGGACAAGGCCAGGGCCGCGGACGCGCCCAGGCGCGTCCGGCCGGCAACGAAGGTGAGGGCGCCCAGCGCCAGCGCCCGGCGCGCGAAGCGCAGGCTGCGCCGCGGCAAGCCCAGGGCGGCCAGCGCGGCAACGGTGCAGCCAACGGCAACCGTGGCGGCCAGCCCGCCGGCGGCGCGCGCAATCCCGCACCGCGCCGCGACGGCCAGGAGCCGGCGCGCCAGCAACGGGCCGCGGCGCAACCCGCGCGCCAGCCGCACGACGCGGCCCCGGCACCGGCGCGCAATCGCCGTCCGGCGCCGCAGGCCGCGCTGCTCGGCGGCAACCGCAAGCCGGCGCGCTGAGCGGGACAGGCTGACACCATGCACGCGTCCGACACCCCGGCCGACCCCGGCGTTCCCTACGCCGGCCTGACGCCGGAGCTGATGCTGGACGCGCTGGAAGGCGCCGGCCTGCGCCCCGACGGGCGCCTGCTGGCGCTCAACAGCTATGAGAACCGCGTCTGGCAGCTGGGCATCGAAGATGCCGCGCCGGTCATCGCCAAGTTCTACCGTCCGGGCCGCTGGACCGATGCGGCCATCCTGGAAGAACACGCCTTCGTGCAGCAACTGGCCGATGCCGAGATCCCGGCCGTGCCGGCCATGGTGCTGGCACCGGGCGCGGCCGGCACGCTGCTGCATCACGCCGGCTTCCGTTTCGCGGTATTCCCCCGCTGCGGCGGCCGCGAGCCGGCGCTGGACCGTTCCGACACGCTGACCTGGCTCGGCCGCTTCATCGGCCGCATCCACGCGCTGGGGGCGACGCAGCCCTACCAGGCGCGCCCGGCGCTAAATCTTGAAACCTTCGGCGTTGCCCCACGCGACTGGCTGCTCGCCAGCGGCTGCATTCCCGCCGACCTGCTGCCCGCATGGCAATCGGTGGCCGACCTGGCGCTGGACGGCGTGCGCCGCTGCTATGAGCGCGCCGGCGAGGTGCGCCTGCTGCGCACCCACGGCGACTGCCATCGCGGCAATGTGCTGTGGATCGGCGAGGACGACGCGCGCGGCGGCACCCATGGCGCAACGGGCCCGCATTTCGTTGACTTCGATGACAGCCGAATGGCGCCGGCGATCCAGGACATCTGGATGCTGCTCGAGGGCGACCGCGCGGCCATGCAGGACCAGCTGGCCGACATCGTTGCCGGCTATGAGGACTTCGCCGAATTCCAGCCGCGCGAACTGTGGCTGGTGGAAGCGCTGCGCACGCTGCGGCTGCTGCACTACAGCGCCTGGCTCGCCAGCCGCTGGGCCGACCCGGCCTTTCCGGCCGCGTTCCCTTGGTTCGGCACGGCGCGCTACTGGCAGGATCGCATCCTCGAACTGCGCGAACAGGTGGCGCTGATGGACGAAGCGCCCCTGTGGGGCGCCTGAGGTCTACCGGTCGGCGCCGCCAGGGCGCCGGTTTTCCACTAATTTGCTCAACCCTTCTTTTCCGGCGCCTTGACCAGCAGCACCGGGCACTCTGCCTGCGCCAGCACGCGGCCTGCGACTGAACCGATCACCGCATCGAAGAACGAACCGCGGCCATGCGTACCCATCACAATGGCCGCGGCGTCGACCGAGCGCGCACAGGCGACGATGCGCTCCGGCGCGAAGCCGTGCAGCGGGTGCCGCTCGAACGGCACCTTGGCTGCGGACAGGATCTCGCAGACCGTCGCCATGGCCTTCTCGCTGGCCTCCTTGTGCCAGTCATCGATGGTCTCCTTGCTGACAAAGGCGCGCACCTGGCCGCTTACTTCCGGCGCCACATGCACGACATGCACTGTGAAGCCGCTCTGCAGCAGCTTGCCTTCGGCGATAAAACGGGCCGCGGCGTCGCTGAAGGCCGAACCGTCGGTGGCGAGCACGATATTGGTCATGTTGGAAATCTCCTGGATGGGGGCTGTCGGCAGGCGGTGCGCCATGAGGCGGCACCGCCATCTGGAACCATCATGGCACCTAGTGTCCTGCCAGGACCCGATTTAGATCAAGTCGGATCGGATTTATCCGATTTCGCCGTGCGATAGCCGGCCGGCTGACGGATTCCGTCAAGCCGGCTGAAGCATTTGGCCATTGCCCCGTCAACGCCGTGGCGCGTAGCATGCTCCCGAGCCCCGCGGCAGGCATTGGCACGTCCGCGCTGCCGCAGGCACGGCCCATCCCATACCAATTCAATGCAAGCTGTCCCCCGGCCATGGCCCGGGCGGGCGGCGATTCCGGAGACGACGATCATGAGTGAGCGTGGCAACCTGCTGCCCCTGCGCGGTATCAAGGTGGTGGAATTCGAAGGCATCGGCCCCGGCCCGTTGTGCGGTGCGATGCTGGCTGGCCTGGGCGCCGAGGTCACGCTGGTGACCCGGCCGGTCGCGCCGGATGCCCGCCGCATCCTGCGCGGCCAGCCCGTGCCGCCTGAGATGGAGCTGGAGCACGGCAAGCGCGTGGTGCAACTGAACCTGAAGTCTGCGGACGACGTGGCCGCCGCACTGGACCTGGTGGCCGGCGCCGACGCGCTGATCGAAGGGCTGCGCCCGGGCGCGATGGAGCGCCTCGGCCTGGGCCCGAAGGCGTGCCATGCACGCAATCCGCGCCTGGTCTACGGGCGCATGACCGGTTGGGGCCAGACCGGCCCGCTGTCGCAAAGCGCCGGCCACGACCTCAACTACATCGCGCTGACCGGCCTCTTGTCGATGGCTGCGCGCGAAGGCTCACTGCCGATGGTGCCGCCGACCGTGATGGGCGATGCCACCGGCGCGCTTGGCCTGGCATTCGGCATCACCAGCGCCATCCTGAGCGCGCGCGCAAGCGGCGAGGGCTGCGTGGTGGATGCGGCCATCACCGATATCGTCGCCATGCTGGGCTCGCTGGTGCAGGTGTCGCGCGCAGCCGGCACGCTCGGCGGCCCGCAACCGAGCCCCTTCCACGATTCGCCGTTCTATGACGTTTTCCCTTGCGCCGACGGCCGCGCCATCACGCTGGGCGCGCTCGAGCCGCAGTTCTACCGCGAGCTGCTCGAGCGGCTCGAGCTGACCGACATCGACCCCGCCACGCAGTATGACCGTGCCCAGTGGCCCGCGGTGAAGGCCCGCATTGCCGCTTGCATCGCAGGCAAGTCAAGCACTCAGTGGGAGGCGTTGCTGGGCGGCACCGACGTGTGCTTTGCGCGCGTGCTGACCCTGGACGAGGCCGCGCGCCATCCGCACAACCAGGCACGCGGCACGTATCGGCTGTACCGGCAGGGCGAGCGCGAGGTGCCGCGTTCGGCGCCGGCGCCGCGCTTCCTGCCCGCGGGCACGGAATGACCTGGGGCCGCGGCACCGATGCCGCGGCCTCTCGAATCGGCTTGATCGGTTCGGCTACCATGCGGCATCCACCCAGACCGGAGACCCATGCCATGGCCGAACCCAGCCTGCAGCAACTGGTGACGGAGTTCGCCTGGGGCACGGTCTGGACTCGCGACGGCCTGGACCGCAAGCAGCGCAGCCTGGTGTCGATGCTGATTGCGCTGAACCGGCCGCAGGAGCTGGCCGGGCATCTGCGCGGCGCGCTCGCCAATGGCGTTACGCCGCAGGAACTGCGCGAACTGATGGTGCACAGCGCGATCTACTGCGGATTCCCCGCGGCGCTGGATGCCAGCCGCAAGCTGACTGAAGTCCTCGACGCTGCCAACGGGTAACGCCGACCGCGGCATCGATACGAAAACAGCGATGCAGAAGAGTCTGACTCTGATGCAGATTTTGCCGCATCTGCGCGGCGAGGATTCGGCGCATCAGGATCTCTCCGGCCCCTTAACCTTGGCACCAGGCCAAGCCATGCAAGTCGTTAAGGAGCCTCAAATTGCATCTCGCGCTGATCGTCGACGAACCCTCCCGGTTCCGCACCACGCTGTCCGCTGAAATCCGCGCTGAGTTGGGCGCCGGTGAAGTACTGGAAATGGACGGCATGCAGGAAGCATTCCGGCTGGTCCGCGAGCAACGGCCGGGGCTGGTGCTGGTCGATATCGAGTGCTTCGGCAATCCCGGCATCGACTTTGTCCGGTGCGTCTCGGCGACGCAGCCCACCGTGCCCTTGCTGGTACTGTCCGACAGCGACGCCACCCTGGCCTCGGTGCGGGCGCTGCGCGCCGGCGCCCATGGCTTCGTGGTCAAGCAGCGTGGGCTGGCCGAGGTGATGCAGGCCGTACGCGGTGTGCTGAGCGGCTACCTGGTCTTTCCCATGCATACGCTGGAAACCGTGCGCCAGATCGGCGAGCAGCGGGAATCCGGCTTTGCGCGGCTGAGCAACCGCGAGATCACCATCCTGCAATACCTGGCGCGCGGCCATTCCAACAAGTCGATCGCGGCGCAACTGCTGATCAGCAGCAAGACGGTCAGCACGCACAAGGCCAACATCATGGCCAAGCTCAATGTCGGCTCCCTGGTCGAAATGGTGGACTACGCGCGCCGGCATCAGCTGGTGTGGTAACGCGCACCCCGGGCGGCTTGCGGCACCATGCCGCCATCGCGGGTAGACTGTTGGCGTGTGTGACGAATCCGAACTTTTCGCCCGATGCCACCGACCCTGAATGCCGCCGCACGCCGCCTGGGCGCTGTCGTGCTTGCCTGTGCCGCCGCATGCCAGGCCACGCCTGCCTTCGCCAACGAACCGATGTGGTTTGCGCAGGGCCGACCGGTGCCGGCGGCCCGCCAGGCCGTCGATGCGCTGGCCGCGGCCGCGGCCGACGGCCTCGACCCGCGCGACTACGATGCCGACGCCTTGCGCCAGGCCGTGGCCCAGGCCGCCAGCGGGCCAGCATTGCCGCCGGACGCTGCCGCACGCGTGGATGCGGCGCTGAGCGCCGCGATGGAGCGGATGCTGGCAGACCTGCACGGCGGGCGCGTCAACCCGCGCGCGGTCCATGCCAACTTTGCCCCGCAGGCGGAACGGCCCTTCGATGCCGCCATCTGGCTGCGCGATGCCGTCAGGCAGCAACGGCTGCCCGATGCCATCCGCCAGGCAGCGCCCACCTTCCCGCTCTATGGCACGCTGCGGGAGGCCCTGGCGCGGTACCGCGAGATCGCGAAGCAGCCGGCCTGGGGGCAGCCGCTGCCACCCTTGCCGGCGAGCAAGCTGACGCCGGGCCAGCCCTGGGCCGGTGCCGCGGCGCTGGCTGCACGCCTGGTTGCGCTGGGCGACCTGCCCGCCGGCACCCAGGTGCCGGCCCGCTACGAAGGGACCCTGGTCGACGGCGTCAAGGCGTTCCAGTCGCGCCACGGCCTGGAGGCCGACGGCGTGATCGGCGCGGCCACGCTGGCACAACTCAACCTGCCCATCGCCAGCCGTGTGCGGCAAATCGAACTGACCATGGAGCGGCTGCGCTGGACGCCGCTGGACGGTCCGCGCATGATCGTGGTCAATGTGCCGGAATTCATGCTGCGCGCCTATGAGATCCGCGACGGCAAGCTCGACATCAAGCTCGAGATGAAGGTGATCGTGGGCAAGGCACTGGATACGCGCACGCCGTTGTTCGAGGAGGATATGCGCTACATCGAGTTCAGCCCGTACTGGAACATCCCGCCCTCGATCGCGCGCCGCGAGACCGTGCCGCACCTGCGCCGCGATCCGGCCTATTTCAACCGGCAGGGCCTGGAGTTCGTCACCGGCGACGGCAAGGCCGTGACCACGCTGTCCGAGGAAAATCTCGAGGCAGTGCTGAACGGCCGCATGCGCATCCGCCAGCGGCCGGGCCCGCTGAACGCGCTGGGCGATATCAAGTTCGTGTTTCCCAACAACGAGAACATCTACCTGCACCACACGCCCTCGCCGCAGCTGTTCAAGCGCGGCCGGCGCGACTTCAGTCATGGCTGCATCCGCGTGGAAGCCCCAGTAGCATTGGCCCAGTTCGTGTTGCACGATATGCCGGACTGGAACGAGACCCGGATCCGCGAAGCGATGACGCGTGGCAAGTCCAATACGGTGCGCCTGCAGCAGCCCTTGCCGGTGGTGCTGGCCTACGGCACGGTCATTGCGCGCGCCGATGGTCGTGTATCCTTCTTGCCTGACATTTACGGTCACGACAAATTGCTGGAGAAGGCACTGCGGCAACGCAACGGACGGCCCCAGCAACCAGCTATTGCAAGCGCCTCTGGCACCACCCGCTGAGGCGCCACTGGCACATTCAGAGGAAGTACCATGACTGATGCGACGCGCCAGGCACGCCGCCGCTTTCTTCATACCGCCGGAGGCCTGGCCCTTGCCGCCGGCCTGATGCCGCTGGCGCCGCGCCAGGCGCTGGCAGGCCTGCCTGCAAACCGGGCCCTGGCTGGCCTGCCGGACGCCCGCACGCTGGCGTTCGACCACACCCACACCGGCGAACGCGTGTCGTTGGTCTATGCCGTTGGCGACCGCTTCGTGCCCGACGCGCTGACTACGCTCAACGGCTTCCTGCGCGACCACTATTCCGGCAAGGTCGGCATGATCGACCCGCAACTGTTCGACCTGCTGTTCCAGGTCCGCCGCGAGCTTGGCACCGACCAGCCGTTCCAGGTCATTTCCGGCTACCGCAGTCCGACCACCAATTCGCGCCTGCGCAACACGCGCGGCGGCGGCGTGGCCAGGCACAGCCTGCACATGGACGGCAAGGCCATCGACATCCGCCTGGCCGGCGTGCCGCTGGCGGACGTGCGCGACGCGGCCAAGTCATTGCAGGGCGGGGGCGTCGGCTTCTATGAGTCTGACCAGTTCGTGCACATCGATACCGGGCGCGTGCGTTACTGGTAAGCGTCGTCTGTGGCCGCCCCATGATGGGCGGCTCTCGTTTGCGCGCCCTGGTAACGACCCAAAGCAAAAAGCCGCGAACCCATGCGGGATCGCGGCTTTTTAAATAGATGGTGGCGAATCAGGGACTCGAACCCCGGACCTGCGGATTATGATTCCGTCGCTCTAACCGACTGAGCTAATTCGCCAACGAAGACTGAGATTATACCTGGGCTTTCGATGCTGTCAACACCTTCGTGTGAAGATTTTGCACGAAGGGCCCATGCATAAAAAAACGGCAGGCCGGATGGCCTGCCGTTTCCGTTAGTGCCGGACGACTGCTCAATCGTTGGCGTAGATGTTCACGTCCTTGGTCTCGCGGATGAACAGCGCGCCGATCACGAAGGTGATGGCTGCGATGATGATCGGGTACCAGAGACCGTAGTAGATGTTGCCGTTCTGGGCCACCAGCGCAAACGAGATGGTGGGCAGCAGGCCGCCGAACCAGCCGTTGCCGATATGGTAGGGCAGCGACATCGAGGTGTAGCGGATGCGGGTCGGGAACAGCTCCACCAGCATGGCGGCGATCGGGCCGTACACCATGGTGACGTAGATCACCAGGATGACCAGGATCACCAGCACCATGATCGTGTTCATCTGTGCCGGGTCGGCCTTGGTCGGGTAGCCGGCGGAGGCCATCGATTCACCAACCTCCTTCTTGAACGCCGCGATCTGCTTCTTGCTGGGCTCGTCGAAGCTGTGGCCGTTCACCAGCTGCGCGTCGAAGGCCTTGATCTCCTTGTCGCCGATCTTGACCGTGGCCACGGTGCCGGCCGGGGCCTCGACCACTTCATAGCTGGCCGATGCCTGGGCCAGCGTGCGCTTGGCAATGTCGCAGGAGCTGCGGAAGTCGATCTCGCGGGCGATCGGGCTGCCCTGGAACGAGCACTGCTTCGGGTCGGCGGTGACCACGATCTGGGCGCTCTTCTGGGCGCGCTCCAGAGCCGGGTTGGCGTAGTGGGTCATGGCCTTGAACAGCGGGAAGTAGGTCAGCACGGCCAGCGCGCAGCCCGCCATGATGATCCACTTGCGGCCGATCTTGTCCGACAGCGAGCCGAAGAAGATGAAGAACGGCGTGCCGAGCACCAGTGCGCCGGCGATCAGCAGGTTGGCCGTCTTGGCATCGACCTTGAGCACCTGGGTCAGGAAGAACAGCGCATAGAACTGGCCGGTGTACCAGACCACGGCCTGGCCGGCGGTCAGGCCGAGCAGGGCCAGGATCACGATCTTCAGGTTGCGCCACTGGCCGAAGGACTCGGTCAGCGGGGCCTTGGAGGTCTTGCCCTCTGCCTTCATGCGCTGGAACGCCGGCGATTCATTCATCGACAGGCGGATATATACCGACACGCCCAGCAGCAGGATCGACACCAGGAACGGGATGCGCCAGCCCCAGGTCTCGAAGTTGGGCCCGGTCATTTCGCGGCACAGCAGGATCACGATCAGCGACAGGAACAGGCCCAGCGTGGCCGTGGTCTGGATCCACGAGGTATAGGCGCCGCGCTTGCCGTGCGGTGCGTGCTCGGCCACGTAGGTGGCGGCACCGCCGTACTCGCCGCCGAGCGCCAGGCCTTGCAGCATGCGCAGTGCGATCAGGATGATCGGCGCGGCCCAGCCGATGGTGGCATAGCCCGGCAGCAGGCCGACGATGAAGGTCGACAGGCCCATGAGCAGGATCGTCACCAGGAAGGTGTACTTGCGCCCGATCATGTCGCCCAGGCGGCCGAACACCAGCGCGCCGAACGGCCGCACGATAAAGCCGGCGGCGAATGCGAGCAGCGCGAAGATGAAGGCCGAGGTGGGATCCAGTCCGGCGAAGAACTGCTTGGCAATGATTGCCGCCAGCGAGCCGTAGAGATAAAAGTCGTACCACTCGAACACCGTGCCCAGCGATGAGGCAAAGATCACCTTGCGCTCTTCGGCTGTCATCGGTGCGTTCTGCGCGCCCCCTGCGGGCACCGCAACGTTTTGCACGTTTGCCATATTGTCTCCTCCGTCTGGAATGGATCTCGGGTGGGCGTGGCGCGGGAAAGACCGCGCGGCTGGCCGCTATGCCTGAGTTGCAGAGGATTGTGGGTGGCGAAACTTACTGCGTTCTGACAGAACGGGGCACGGAATCGTCAAAGAATATCGGGGTATACGCTAGCCGTGGGCGCGAGCTTGGCTGCTGCGCTGCGGGGCGCAATTCACTTGTGTGGCGGAATGGCGCGCTTTGCAGGGCTGCGGCTATGCAGCATCAGTGCCTGTTCCGCGCGAGGCGCCCTGCGAAGGCGCAGGGGCGGGCGCGGCCAGGCTATCGGCGTCCGCTTCGCCGTCGGCGCGGTTCATGCGCCAGGCGTAGAGCGCGGCCATCAGCACGTAGACCACCAGCGCGCCTTGCGCGCCGACCCAGAACGAGAACGGCCAGCCAAAGAAGTCGAAGCGCAGGTCGCGCGCAAACCATGCCACCACGAAGGTGACGGTGAACCAGATCGCGAGCAGGCCGCAGATCCAGCGCAGGTTGCGCCGCCAGGCCTGGCGCTGGCGGGCTTCGGCACTATCGGGGGCGGGGCTGTCGTTCATGCGGGCGGCAGGTAGTCGGGCCGGCGCAGCGTCACGCGGAAATGCGCGCCGGCCAGCCGTGGCGATTGTTGGTAGACGTGGTCGGAAATCTGGACGTCGCCGCCGTGCTGCTGCACGATCTCGCGCACGATGGCCAGGCCCAGGCCGCTGCCTTCGGTATTGGTGCCGAGCACGCGGTAGAAGCGCTCCATCACGCGCTCGCGCTCGGCCGGCGCAATGCCCGGGCCGGTGTCTTCCACATCCAGGTAGGCGAACGGCTCGAAGGCATCGGCGCTGACGCGCACCGTGGCGTGCCCGCCGCGCGGCGTGTAGCGGATGGCGTTGTCGAGCAGGTTGTTCAGCATCTCGGTCAGCATCAGGCGGTTGCCTTGCACCATCACCGGATGTTCGTCGGCATCCAGGCCCAGGTCGATGTCGCGCGCCCAAGCCTGCGGCAGCCAGTCCTTGACCACCTCGCGCGCGAGCGCCGCCAGGTCCAGCGCGGCCATGCCGCCGGTGCCCGCCAGGTTTTCCATGCGCGCCAGCGACAGCAGCTGCGTGACCAGGTGCGCGGTGCGCTCAGAGCTGCCGGCGATCTGCGCCAGCGAGCGCCGCAGCTCTTCCGGCGACTGCTCGCGCTGCGCCAGCTCGGCCTGCATGCGCAGGCCCGCCAGCGGCGTCTTCATCTGGTGCGCGGCATCGGCGATAAAGCGCTTCTGGGTCTGCACCGACTGGTCCAGGCGCGCCAGCAGGTCGTTGAACGAACCCACCAGCGGCGTGATTTCCTGCGGCGCGGCGCGTTCGTCGATCGGGCTGGTATCGCCGGGGTTGCGCGCGCGGATGCGCTGCTGGATCGCGGTCAGCGGCGCCAGCCCGCGCGACAGCCCGAACCACACCAGCACCACCGCCAGCGGCAGGATCACGAACTGCGGCAGGATCACGCCCTTGATGATCTCGTTGGCCAGGCGCGCGCGCTTGTCCAGCGTCTCGGCCACCTGCACCAGCACCGGCTGGGTGCCGCTGACCTGCTTCAGGTCGATATAGGTGTAGGCCACGCGCACGTCGTTGCCGGCCACGCGGTCATCGCGCAGGGACACCAGCCCCGCGTGGCCCTGGTCCTCCTCGGACGGCAGCGGCAGGTCGTGGTCGCCGGCGATGTATTCGCCGCGCTTGCCGACCACCTGGTAGTAGATGTTGTCGGTCTCGTCGGCGCGCAGGATCTCGCGCGCCGACAGCGGCAGCTGCAGCGTGATGCGCCCGTTGACCTCGCGCACCTGCTGCGACAGCACGATGGCGCTGGCTTCCAGCGCGCGGTCGAAGGGCCCGTTGGCGATCGACTTGGCCACCAGGTAGGTCACCGCGATGCTCATCGGCCAGAGCAGCAGCAGCGGCGCCAGCATCCAGTCGAGGATCTCACCGAACAATGAGCGCGGCGCGGAATTTGCCGCGCTTTCCTCCAGGTGCGGCAACGCGTCGGCCAGGTCCTGGTCGGTAGTGTCCGGGGCCGGGGCGGCGGAAGGAGGGGGGGGCGCGGGGCGGGGCACGCGCCGCCAGGGCAGTCGCAGCAGGCTCATCTCGGCGAGGTTGCGCTCAGGTCAGTCGCGTGGCCTGCGGTGGGGTCGGATCAGTGATGCGTGGCCACCGCCGGCTGGAATTTCTCCAGGCAGTAGCCAAGCCCGCGCACGGTGGCGATGCGGATGCCGCCGACTTCGATCTTCTTGCGCAGCCGGTGCACGTAGACTTCGATGGCGTTGTTGCTGACTTCCTCGCCCCACTCGCACAGGTGGTCCACCAGCTGCTCTTTCGATACCAGGCGGCCGCTGCGTGTGAGCAGGATCTCCAGCAACCCGATCTCGCGCGCGGACAGGTCCAGCATCTGCTCGTTGAGATAGGCGATGCGTCCGACCTGGTCGTAGGCCAGCGGCCCGTGCCGCATCAGCGTGGCGCCGCCGCCGGCGCCGCGCCGCACCAGCGCGCGCACGCGCGCTTCAAGCTCGGACAGGGCAAAGGGCTTGGCCATATAGTCGTCGGCGCCCAGGTCCAGGCCCTTGACGCGCTCGTCGACGCTGTCGGCGGCGGTCAGGATCAGCACCGGCAGCATGGCGCCGCGCGCGCGCAGGCGCTTGAGCACTTCCAGCCCGGACATGCGCGGCAGGCCCAGGTCCAGGATCAGCAGGTCGAAGGTCTGGGTCGACAGCGCGGAATCGGCTTCCAGGCCGTTGGTGACGTGGTCGACGGCGTAACCCGAGTGGCGTAGCGAGCGCGTCAGGCCGTCCGCCAGCACGTCGTCATCTTCGGCGATCAGAATGCGCATGGTTGTCTCCACCCTGGCCGGCATAGCCGGCGCCGGCGGAATGGGGCGCGATGGGGCTTGCCAAGCATACTGTTTTTTTATACAGTACCCGCACGTTCCGCTGGGGCTGCCCGGGGAGACCCCCTGGAGAGCGGCCGCGCAGACAGCCGGGCCGGCGCTGGAGCCGGAAAATGCCGGTGCCGCGCCACATGCGGCCTATTTATACACCATTGATTCAAGGACGACCATGGACGACAAGAAGGCAGGTGCCGGCGTGAGCGCCGAGAAGCAGAAGGCGCTTGCCGCCGCGCTCTCCCAGATCGAGAAGCAGTTCGGCAAGGGCTCGATCATGCGCCTGGGCGACGGCGAGGTCGAGAAGGACATTCAGGTGGTATCCACCGGTTCGCTCGGCCTGGACATCGCGCTTGGCGTCGGCGGCCTGCCGCGCGGCCGCGTGGTCGAGATCTATGGTCCGGAATCGTCGGGCAAGACCACGCTGACGCTGCAGGTCGTGGCCGAGATGCAGAAGCTGGGCGGCACCTGCGCCTTTATCGACGCCGAGCATGCGCTGGACGTCAGCTACGCCAACAAGCTGGGCGTCAACGTCGGCGACCTGCTGATCTCGCAGCCGGACACCGGCGAACAGGCGCTGGAAATCACCGACGCGCTGGTGCGCTCGGGCTCGATCGACCTGATCGTGATCGACTCGGTGGCGGCGCTGGTGCCCAAGGCCGAAATCGAAGGCGAAATGGGCGATTCGCTGCCCGGCCTGCAGGCCCGCCTGATGAGCCAGGCGCTGCGCAAGCTGACCGGCACCATCAAGCGCACCAACTGCCTGGTGATCTTCATCAACCAGATCCGCATGAAGATCGGCGTGATGTTCGGCTCGCCGGAAACCACCACCGGCGGCAACGCGCTCAAGTTCTACGCCTCGGTGCGCCTGGATATCCGCCGCATCGGCTCGATCAAGAAGGGCGACGACGTGATCGGCAACGAGACCAAGGTCAAGGTGGTCAAGAACAAGGTCTCGCCGCCGTTCCGCGAAGCCTTCTTCGACATCCTCTACGGCCAGGGCATCTCGCGCCAGGGCGAGATCATCGACCTGGGCGTGGACGCCAAGATCGTCGAGAAGTCCGGCGCCTGGTACAGCTACAACGGCGACAAGATCGGCCAGGGCAAGGACAACGCGCGCGAATACCTGCGCGAGAACCCTGACATCGCCGACGAAATCGAGAACAAGGTGCGCGCGGCGCTGGGCGTGGTGGCCATGAACCCCACGGCGGCTGCCACGCCGGTAGCGGTCGAAGACTGACCGCGCCAGCGGCCATTGCGCCATCCGGAAGGCCGGGGCATCGCCGATGCCCCGGCCTTTTTGCTTGGCGCGGACCCCTCCATCCACAGATTCCGGCAACCATGGCAACCCGTCCCCCGCTTTCGCTGAAGGCCCGCGCCGTCGGCTACCTGTCTCGCCGCGAGCACAGCCGCGCCGAACTGGCGCGCAAGCTGGCGCCGCATGCCGAGTCGGCCGAGCAGCTGGAGCAGTTGCTGGACGCGCTGGAGCGCGAGAACTGGCTGTCGAACCAGCGCTTTGCCGACAGCCTGGTGCACCGCCGCGGCGCCCGCTACGGCACCGCGCGCGTGATGCAGGAAGCCAAGACCCACAAGCTCGGCAGCGAGCAACTGGGCGATCTGCAGGAGCGGCTGCGCGCCACGGAAGTGGAGCGCGCCCGTGAGGTCTGGCGCAAGCGCTTCGGCACCCCGCCGGACACGCCCGAAGCGCGGGCCAGGCAGATCCGCTTCATGGTGGCGCGCGGGTTCTCGCGTTCGGTCGTCGGCAAGATCATCCAGGGTGCGGACGAAGACTACGGCGACGACGGTGGCGAGGCCTGATGCGCCATGGTCGGCCGACAATCCCGCTGCGACAGTTGCTGCACAAGGATGTTCCCGGCCAAAGCGGCGCGGCATGTTAAACTCCCCCGGTTTTCGGTGCTCCGGCACCGCCGTTCCCCAGCCCCCGTATTTCCAGCCTGGCCATGCCTCTGTCCCAGCCCGTCAACCGCTCCCAGCGTCACCGTCGCGCCATTACGGCCGAGGCGTACCAGAGAGAGGACGGCTTGTGGGATATCGAGGTGCGCCTGACCGACACCAAGCCTCGCGACATCGAACTGGCCGGCGACCGCGTCCGCCCGGTAGGCCAGCCCCTGCACGACCTGTGGTTGCGCGTCACGATCAATGAGGAAATGACGGTGCTGGATGCCGAGGCCTGCTCGGACTGGGTGCCGTATCCATCTCATTGCGACACGATCGGCCCGGCTTACCGCAAGCTGATCGGCCTGAACCTGCGCAAGGGCTTTCGCAAGGCCGTGCGCGAGCGCCTGGGCGGCATGCACGGTTGCTCACACCTGACCGAGGCCGCTGGCGTGCTGCCCAGCACGGCGATCCAGGCCTTTGCCGGTGAAGTCATCAATATCCGCGACAACGGCGAGGACGACCCGAATCCGGAGCCGCCCTATCAGTTGAACGGCTGCCACGCCCTGCGTTTCGATGGCGAGGTGGTTCGTCAGTTTTACCCGCGCTGGTATGGTCACCAGCCGACGCCCAAGGTACGGGCCGAGGCAGCACCTGCCGTCGCAACTGCGCCTCAGGCGCCGCCCGCGGCCAATGGCGACCGCGGCAATGATGGCAACGACGCTGTCCCGGCCGAGCGGCCGACCGGCACCTCCGGCTGATTCTCAGGATTGGCCAGCCTGACGAGAGAGTTCGTCTTCTTTCAGATTCTTCCCTTCTACCTTTTACGCCTACCCGAAAGGAAACACGCATGAATATCCATGAGTATCAAGGCAAGGAAATCCTGCGCAAATACAATGTGCCGGTTCCGCGCGGCATCCCCGCGTTCTCGGTTGACGAGGCCCTGAAGGCCGCAGAAACGCTCGGCGGCCCGGTGTGGGTCGTCAAGGCTCAGATTCATGCGGGTGGCCGCGGCAAGGGCGGCGGCGTGAAGGTTGCCAAGAGCATCGACGACGTCAAGACCTACGCTTCGAACATCCTGGGCATGCAGCTGGTCACGCACCAGACCGGCCCGGAAGGCAAGAAGGTCAACCGTCTGCTGATCGAAGAAGGCGCCGACATCAAGAAGGAACTGTACGTTTCGCTGGTGGTGGACCGTGTTTCGCAGAAGGTCGCGCTGATGGCCTCGAGCGAAGGCGGCATGGACATCGAAGAAGTCGCCGCCCACAGCCCGGAAAAGATCCACACCCTGATCATCGAGCCGTCGGTTGGCCTGACCGACGCTGAAGCCGACGACATCGCCCGCAAGATCGGCGTGCCCGACACGAGCGTGGCGCAAGCCCGCCAGGCCCTGCAAGGCCTGTACAAGGCGTTCTATGAAACCGACGCTTCGCTGGCTGAAATCAACCCGCTGATCCTGACCGGCGACGGCAAGGTCATCGCGCTGGACGCCAAGTTCAACTTCGACTCGAACGCGCTGTTCCGTCACCCGGAAATCGTTGCCTACCGCGACCTGGATGAAGAAGACGCCAACGAAATCGAAGCCTCGAAGTTCGACCTGGCCTACATCTCGCTGGACGGCAACATCGGCTGCCTGGTGAACGGCGCCGGCCTGGCCATGGCCACCATGGACACCATCAAGCTGTTCGGCGGCGAGCCGGCCAACTTCCTCGACGTGGGCGGCGGTGCCACCACCGAGAAGGTGACCGAAGCCTTCAAGCTGATGCTGAGCAACAAGAACGTGCAGGCCATCCTGGTCAACATCTTCGGCGGCATCATGCGTTGCGACGTGATCGCCGAAGGCGTGATCTCCGCTTCCAAGGCCGTGCACCTGACGGTGCCGCTGGTCGTGCGCATGAAGGGCACCAACGAAGACCTCGGCAAGAAGATGCTGGCCGACTCGGGCCTGCCCATCATCTCGGCCGACACGATGGAAGAAGCCGCCCAGAAGGTGGTGGCCGCTGCCGCTGGCAAGTAAGCCGTCGCACGAACGCAACCATACGCGAACGCGGGCGGTGCGCAGGCGCTTTGATGCGCCCTCGCGCGCGCCGCTCGTAGCCAAGCAAAGGATTACAGCATGTCGATTCTGATCAACAAAGACACCAAGGTCATCACCCAGGGCATCACCGGCAAGACCGGCCAGTTCCACACCCGTGGCTGCCGCGACTACGCCAACGGCAAGAACTGCTTCGTCGCGGGCGTGAACCCGAAGAAGGCCGGTGAAGACTTCGAAGGCATTCCCATCTACGCCAGCGTCAAGGACGCCAAGGCTCAGACCGGCGCCACCGTGTCGGTCATCTACGTGCCGCCTGCAGGCGCCGCTGCCGCGATCTGGGAAGCCGTTGACGCCGACCTGGACCTGGTGGTCTGCATTACCGAAGGCATCCCCGTGCGCGACATGATGGAAGTCAAGGACCGCATGCGCCGCGAGAAGAAGAAGACCCTGCTGCTGGGACCGAACTGCCCGGGCCTGATCACGCCGGACGAAATCAAGATCGGCATCATGCCGGGCCATATCCACAAGAAGGGCCGCATCGGCGTGGTGTCGCGCTCGGGCACGCTGACGTACGAAGCCGTGGGCCAGCTGACCGCGCTGGGCCTGGGCCAGTCGTCGGCTGTCGGCATCGGTGGCGACCCCATCAACGGCCTGAAGCACATCGACGTGATGAAGATGTTCAACGACGATCCGGAAACGGACGCCGTGGTCATGATCGGTGAGATCGGTGGTCCGGACGAAGCCAACGCGGCTTACTGGATCAAGGAAAACATGAAGAAGCCGGTGGTTGGCTTCATCGCTGGCGTGACCGCGCCTCCGGGCAAGCGCATGGGCCACGCCGGCGCGCTGATCTCGGGCGGTGCCGATACCGCCCAGGCCAAGCTGGAAATCATGGAAGCCTGCGGTATCAAGGTGACCAAGAACCCGTCGGAGATGGGCCGCCTGCTGAAGGCAATGCTGTAAGTCGTACCTCGCCATTCCAGCGAGCGCTGGAATGGCGAACCAGGCAATGCCCCCGCCCGCGCGGGGGCATTGTCATTCTGGAGGACGGATTCGGCGTGGCTTCCGGCACGAAACATTACAGGATTGAAATCTAATCGAAAGGTTCGTGCGGTAAACAGTCATGTCCGTGTTTCGAGACATCCGAAATCCCGTCAGATGACGGGTGTGCAACCTATAAAATTCGAGGAGCCCTCCCGTGGAACTGCTGTCTTCCACCACATTCTGGATTGCGTTGGGATCGATCATCCTGACCAATATCGTCCTGTCCGGCGACAACGCGGTGGTGATCGCGCTCGCCTCGCGCAACCTGCCGCCCGCCCAGCAGAAGAAAGCCATCTTCTGGGGCAGTGCCGCCGCCATCATCATGCGCGTGGTGCTGACCGTGGCCGCGGTCAAGCTGCTGAGCCTGCCGTACCTGAAGATCGTCGGTGCCATGCTGCTGGTCTACATCGGCGTGCAACTGCTGACCGGCGATGACGATGAGGAAGGCCACGACGGCAAGGACAATATCTGGGCCGCCATCCGCACCATCCTGATCGCGGACCTGGTGATGTCGCTCGACAACGTGGTGGCCGTGGCCGCCGCCGCGCAGAAGGGCCCCGAGGGCAGCCAGCTGATGCTGCTGATCATCGGCCTGGGCCTGTCGATCCCGCTGATCGTGTTCGGCAGCACGCTGCTGCTCAAGGTCATGGAGCGCTTCCCGGTCATCATCGTGCTGGGTGCCGCGCTGTTGGGCTACCTGGCCGGTGAGATGCTGGTCAGCGACCCGGTCGACGCCGCCTGGTTCGAAGTCCACGTGCCGCACGCCCACCTGGTATTCGGCGCCGCCGGCGCGATCCTGGTGGTGATCATGGGCAAGCTGCTGAGCCGCCGGTCGGCACAGGCCGCCTGACGAGATTTCGCCCAGGCGAGAAGGGCGGCCAGCTGGCCGCCCTTTTTCGTTGGCGCGCCGCAAGGCGGCCGTCGGTGCCTTGGCCAACTAACTCATGTGAGTGATCGCACATTTTGTCGCTTCGCGCGGCGGTAGCGAGCGCAAGTGACAAATTTTGGCGCATACGGCATGCATCCCCCTGATGGGTGACGAAATTTGTCGCTTTTCACCCCCAACCGATGGGGGATGCCGCTGGCACGGTTACTGCTCAATAGTCCCCGCGTCACGAAACCGAAGACGTGCAACGCTCAACTAAAATCTCTTCGAGGGGTCAAATCATGCAACGGGTACAACAACTGAAGAAGCTGGGCCGTCGTGTCCAGAAGGGCTTTACGCTGATCGAACTGATGATCGTGGTTGCGATCATTGGTATTTTGGCGGCAATTGCGATTCCGCAGTATCAGGATTATGTGACGCGTAGCCGGTGGTCGAGCCCGCTGACGGAAATTGCACCGTTGAAGCAGGCGATCGCCCAATGTGCGCAGGTCTCGGGTGGGAACCTGACCGCATGCGGAACTCTTGCTCAGCTCACCGCTGCGACCGGTTACCCGGCAGTACCCGCACCGGCCGGTGTCACCTTGCTGTTTGGCGCTGGCGCGCCGACGGCCCCCACCGCTACTACAACGACCATTGAGCTGACTGCAGCGGCAAACAACCTGGGCTTGGCAAACGGATGTGTGGTGACTCTGACCGGTACCGCCAATGCGAACTCGATTGTTTGGACCGGTGTAACTACGGGCGCAACTTGCACGCGTGCGCAGACGGGCATCTAAGTACGGAATGCCTGAGAAAAAGCGCCTCTGGGCGCTTTTTCTTTGCCCGGCCCCCAAGCTATGATGCGCCTTTTCCCTAAACAGGCGCCTCGATGCAGCCTTCCAGGCCCTTCCTACCGTCGGCCGCCCTCATCGCAGCAATCGCCGTCCCGCTGCTAGTCTCCCGGCACACGCTGCCGCTGGCGACGTTCTATGGCGAATGGACAGCTGCACTCTGTGTGATCGCCGTCCTCGCGATCCATGCGGGTCGCCGCCCCGCTGCATCGCCTGCCGTGTCGCTGCCGTGGGTATCACTGCTGTTTCTCTGCTTGGTCGCCGTCGGTCTTGCATTGGGCGCTACCGGGCACCATGACGTGACCGGTAGCCGCCTCATCACCGTGCTCACGCTGTTCCTCGGCGCCACGGTGGCATGCACCGCATGGTCTTACCGAGGCACGACCGCAGCCTCAGTGCAGAATATCGGCGACACCCTCGCCACGGCCTTCCTCATCGCCGGCCTGCTGGGCACGCTCACACAATGGGTGCAACTGTTCCATCTCGAACCGCGTGCCTTCGGCCTCGTCTCCACCTATTTCTACGACAACAACCGCCGCCTGTGGGGCAACCTGAACCAACCCAACCACCAGGCCACCGTCGAAGGCCTGGCGCTGGTGGCGTCAGTGTGGCTGGCATCGCGGGGCCGCCTGCGATTTCCGATGTGGCTGGCCGCTGTAACCTTGCTGGAAAGCGGCATCGTGCTGTCCGGTTCGCGCACCGGCGTGCTGCATGTTGGCCTGGCTGCCTTCTACGCGCTAGCCGCGGCGTGGCTGGCGCGAGGCGCTCGACGTGACTCGGATCCTATGCAACGTCCGGTCGGGCTGATCGTCGCTGCAGTTGCAATGTTGGCGATGCTACTGATCCTGCAGCCCGCAATCCGCGCCGCAGGGCAAGCCTTCGACTGGCGCCTGTTCGACACCATCGCCCAACTCGAAGCCGAAGACCAGCTGTCCGCACGCGGCGCACTGTGGACCCACGCGCTGGCAATTTTCCGCTCCCACCCGTGGTTCGGCGTCGGCTGGGGCGAGTTCGGCTGGGCGCAATTCCAGCAGTTGCAGCAAGTCGGCGTGAAGGTGGAGATGTCCCTGCACGCCCACAACGCCATCCTCGACCTGCTGGCAAAGACGGGCATCGTCGGTACCGCCGGCGTAGGCCTGATCCTGCTGGCGTGGCTATGGCGCGTGATTCGCGTTCGCTTGTGGCACGGCGATAGCGAAGAGCGCAAGCAGACCGTGCTGGTTCTCACCTGGCTGGCGATGCTGTGCGCGCATTCGATGCTCGAATACCCGCTGCATTATCTCTATTTCTTCCTGCCGTTCTGCTTCATGCTCGGTTGGCTGGAGCCGTCGGGTTTCGGGCGTTGGCGCGTGCCGATGCCAGTGGCACGTGGGCTGGCGCTCGCGTTTGTCGTGGTGGCTGTGGCCGTGCTGGCCACCATGTGGCAAGACTACCGCCGCGCCGAAGCCCGCGAATACGCCAGCAGCGAAGGCCGCAACGCCTTGCCGATGCCGCGCTTCTGGTTCCGCCAGCACGCGCAGGCCGACGCTGCCGGCCTGGCCACCATTACGCCGGCCAATGCGGCAGAGTTGTTGCCCGCCCACATCGCCGCCGTCCACCTGCTGCCTACGCCGACCATGATCGCGCGCACCGCATGGCTGCTGGCGCTGACCGGCGATCCTGCGCAAGGCCGCCAGTGGATGGAACGGCTGCGCTGGTACTACCTTGGCGATGAAGTCGCGCAATACGCCGAGATTGCGAAGGCCTGCCGCGACCTGACGCCAGACGAACGCCCGCAGGTATTCTGCGCATGGGTCGGCGACCGTTCGCGTCGGTATTCCGAATGGCGCCGGGACTGACCTAGTAGTACGGATACGGGCTGTAATAGACCGGTGGCGGAGG